>CABULU010000016.1 GCA_902492505.1 uncultured Eubacteriales bacterium | reverse complement strand
GAGCATGCGGCTGTTAACCGCAGGGTCGTTGGTTCGAGTCCAACAGGGGGAGCCATATCAGAGCAAGCGATATATCGCTTGCTCCTTTTTTATGACAGTGATTGTTTTGCGGCTTCGTCTTTAAATTGGCGCAGATAAAGTTCAAAGTAATAACCGTGATCGGCAATAAGCTGCTCATGGGTCCCGCGCTCAATTATTTTGCCGTCTTTTACGACCAAAATAATATCGGCTTGTCTTATAGTAGACAGGCGGTGAGCTATTACGAGTGAAGTTCTGCCTTTCATGGCAACTGTTATTGCGTTTTGTATTTTTTGTTCGGTTATTGTATCAATAGAAGATGTAGCTTCATCCAGAATAAAAATCCTTGGATCGCAAATTAATGCGCGTGCGAATGAAAGAAGTTGCTTTTCACCGGTTGAAAGCAGATCACCGCCTTCGCCTACGTTAGCGTCGTAACCGCTCATGCGTTCAATAATTCCTTCGGCTGAAACACTTTTTACAGCGTTTATCATTTGTTCTTCGGTTGCGTTTTGATTTCCGTACAATAAGTTTTCTCGTATGCTGCCTGTAAATAGGTGAGGACTTTGCAGCACATATCCTATATTAGAGTGCAGCCATGACAACGAACGCTCACGTGCATCTTTTCCGTCAATCAAAACTCTGCCTGATGTCGGCTCAAAAAATCTGCATACCAGGTTTACGAGAGTGCTTTTACCGGCGCCGGTTTCACCGACAATGGCGCAGTTGGTTCCCTGAGGGATTTTCAAACTGAAGTTTTCCAAGACGTTTTCATTTCCGTCGGGATATCGGAAGGTTACATTTTCAAATTCAATGTCTCCGTGCAGCGGCTCCCAGGTTTCACGTTTTTGTGTAAATATATCTCCGTAGCGTTCCGTAACCTGTGGCGCATCATGCACTTCTGTTTTGGTATTCATAAGCTGTGTAAATCTTTCGATATTAACCTGCGAGTTTATAAGGTTGGAAATCGTGCCAACAAGATTATTCAGCCTGTCAATAAGTTCAATCACATATGACAGAAAAACTGAAAGCGTACCTATTAGCATAACCCCGTTCAGAGTAATTATCCCGCCTCTCCACAATACGAGAGCGAAAGCAGTGGAGGAAATCAGAGAAAACACGGAAATATAAAGAGAACGCCAGTGCGCCATTCTTACAGAGGTTTTCATCATATTACGAGAAGATTTTTCGAACTTTTCCTGCATGATTTCCTCTATAACAAGGGATTTTGCTGTTTTAGCGCCGGTTATGCCCTCGTTAAGCTTGCCGGTTACAATCGAGTTTGCCTCACGTACCTTATGGTATATATCTGTCAGTTTGTTTTTAAAAAATGTGGATATGAATACGGCAACGGGGACAATAACGGCGACACAAAGCGCAAGCCTTACATTAAGCATGAACATAGAAATCAATGCGCCGACAACATAAGTTATGCACCACATTAAGTCTATAAATACCCATGACAATACAACCGATATTTTGCCCGTATCACTCATGACACGGGCATGAATATAACCTACGTTATGATTGTTATAATACGATGCGGATAGCGTCTGAAGGTGACTGAACGCGGCGTTTTTCAAGTCGCGCGCGGTATATAATTCTATTTCGCATGCTGCATAAGCCGATATTACATTAAAAACGGAATATGCAATTAATGTTATCAGATAAATGACGGTAAATTTTGTGAGCTGTCCTGATATGGCGCTTATTGTTTTAGCGCCGTATACAAAATTATTTATTGCATATTGCTGAAAAAGCGGAAAAATTATCTCGCATATTCCGCCGAGAGCGGCAAAAATTAAAAGTCGGAGTAAATTCGGCGTATATGGTTTAAGGTAAGGAAAGAGCAGGGGAATACCGAAAAAACGGTATTGTGTTTTACTGGTCTTTTTCTTTTGCATCGTCATTTTTCACCTCCGTATTACTTTTAATCTGATGAGTCTGTTTAAGCTCTTCAGGCAGCGTCATCTGCATTTTGTAAATTTCCGCAAACTGTCCGTTTTGCTTAAGAAGATTATCAGGTGAGCCGCTTTCGGTGATTTTCCCGTTGGAAAGAACAATGACAGTATCCGCTTTCATAAGCGATGTCAGTCGATGAGATATTAAAAGTACGGTGGCTTCGCCGAAACTGTCGTTTAGATTAGCACGTATTTTTGAATCGGTTTCCGTATCTACTGCGGAGAGAGAGTCGTCAAGAACCATGACGGGGGAATTAAGCATAAGCATCCGCGCGATAGCCGTGCGCTGCTTCTGCCCCCCGGAAAGAGTTATTCCGCGCTCGCCGACAACCGTTTCATATTTTTCCTTAAATCCTTCTATCGTTTTTTCAAGACATGCAACCGCGGCGGCAGCCTTGACTTTTTCAGCGTCGGGTATTTTTTCTGTAATAGCTATATTTTCTGCCAGAGTGCCGGAAAACAAAAATGGTTCCTGCATAACAGTACCGATGTTTTTTCTGAGTTCGCCCAACTCTATGTCGTTAATATCGGTTCCGTTTATGGTAATATTACCGCTCTGCGCATTGCAAAGTCTTGTAAGAAGCAGCATTATTGTTGTCTTGCCGCTGCCCGTCGCACCGACAATTCCGAGTACCTGTCCTTTTTTTACTTTAAAACTTATATTGTTAAGTACTTTGCAATTTCCGTAGCTGAAGCTTACATTTTTAAACTCAATGTCACCGGCTGAAAAAGCCTTTTTTGCCCCGGTGTCAAGCTCCTCCTCGGAATTCATTATGTACCGTATACGGTCAACCGCTACTCCTGCTTTGCTCATATCCGAAATCATTCGTCCAAGCTGGCGCACAGGCCAAATAAGCATTGTATTGTAAGATATAAATGAAATAAGATTTCCCGGAGTAAGAGAGCCGTTAAGACATGCTACTGTTCCGAGCACAAGCACAAGCATTATCTGTGCTCCCGCCACAAAGTCAGTTGTTCCCCAGTACACGGATAAGAGCCGGCATAAATGTACCCATTTTGATGTATAGTCGTCGTTTTGTTTTTCAAATTTTGCTTTTTCATATGCCTCACGTCCAAAAGCTTTGACAACACGTGAGCCGGTGAGATTTTCCTGCGCGATAGATGAAAGTACGCCTTCGCTTTCATCACATTCCGTAAACAGCTTGCTGCTGCGTTTATAGAATACGTATGAATAGCTTACTACTATCGGTATTGTAAAAAGTGTCAACAGCGCAAGCTTTGCATGTATGGAAAAAACGCAAAACAGCGAAACCGCAATCAATATCAGTATGTTGAGCAATCTTGTTAGCTGATCCGCTATAAAACTGCGTATTGTTTCTGTATCTGTCGTGCAGCGTTGTATAATGTCGCCTGTACGGTTTTTCATATGCCATGAGAGCGGCAGATGCAGTACTTTTTTAAATAATAGATCGCGTATATTTTTTATCAGGCTTTCCGCGCCTTTTGAATTGTAAAAGCTACTGAGATACCGAAAGACGGTTGAGGCGATGCCGACTCCTGCGCTTAGCAGTGCGATAATCCATAGGTTTTCTTTTAAAAATTGTGTTCCGCCTAACATTGATACAATTTTTGCATATTCCGGCGGTCGGCTGCCAATAATGCTGTCTACGGTTACGCTGACAATTCTCGGCGTTATCATCTGAAAAATTGATAGTAAAAACGATGACAAAACGCTTATAACAAAAAATCCCGTGCTGCCTTTTAAAAAATATAATATCATATTCAGGCGACCGAATGTTTTTGATTTTTGCTTCATAAAATATGTATAAATTCCTCCTATTGTATATAAAGCGGCAGTAAAATTACTGCCGCTTTAATTTAATTGTGCTCATTTATAATTTTTGTAATATATGCGACGAATTCGTCAATGCTCATCGAGCCTAAGTCACCGTCTTTACGCGAACGAACCGCCACAGTGCCGTTTTGAAGTTCCTTATCTCCGATAATTAGCATAAACGGTGTTTTCTGCATTTGTGCTTCACGTATTTTATATCCGATTTTTTCATTTCTGTAATCCGCGTTTACGCGTAAACCTGCTGCAAACAGTTTATCACAGACCTCTTTTGCCCGGTTTGCCTGAGCATCGCTTATCGGCATGACAGTTGCTTGCACAGGTGCCATCCACGTGGGAAGCGCGCCGGCAAATTTTTCGAGAACGAGTGCGAGGGTGCGCTCATAGCATCCGATAGCGGTTCTGTGAATAATACACGGTGTTTTCTTGATTCCGTCTTTATCTACATATTCCATACCAAATTGTGCGGCGAGCATTTGGTCAATCTGGATTGTGATGAGCGTGTCCTCTTTACCGTAGACGTTTTTAATTTGAATATCAAGCTTCGGACCGTAAAAAGCAGCTTCCCCTACACCGATAGAGTACTTTATTCCGAGATGGTCAAGGATATTGTACATCATACCCTGGGCTTCATTCCATTGTTCTTCTGTGCCTATATATTTTTCGCGGTCATTGGGATCCCACTGTGAAAATCTGTATGATATGTCGTCGGCAAGTCCGACGCATCTGAGCATGTACTGGGCAAGCTCAAGACAACCCTTAAACTCCTGTTCCAACTGTTCCGGGGTACAGATTAAATGGCCTTCGGATATAGTAAATTGGCGCACACGGATAAGTCCGTGCATTTCTCCCGAATCTTCGTTTCTGAACAGCGTTGACGTTTCACCCAACCGCATCGGCAGATCGCGGTATGAGCGCATTCTGTTTAAAAATACCTGATACTGAAACGGACATGTCATCGGGCGCAGGGCAAAGACCTCCTTATCTTTTTCCTCATCGCCCAAAACAAACATTCCTTCTTTATAATGACCCCAGTGCCCCGAAATTTTATAAAGATCGCTTTTTGCCATCAGCGGAGTTTTGGTCAGCAAATATCCGCGTTTGTATTCCTCGTCTTCAACAAAACGCTGAAGTATTTGTATTACTTTTGCGCCTTTTGGCAGCAAAATGGGCAGTCCTTGACCTATAACATCAGAAGTGGTGAAATATTCGAGCTCTCGGCCGATTTTGTTATGATCGCGTTTTTTTGCCTCTTCCAGCATGTGCAGATGCTCCTCAAGCTCAGAGGCTTTAGGAAAAGCAATGCCGTATATCCTCTGAAGAGCTTTGTTTTTACTGTCACCGCGCCAATATGCACCTGTTGAAGACAGCAAAGCTATTGCTTTGATTTTTGAAATATCAAAAAGATGCGGACCTGCGCAAAGGTCAGTGAAATTTCCCTGTCTGTACAGAGTGATAGTCTCTCCTTTACCTGCATGCTCGTCAATAAGCTCTAACTTGTAAGGCTCGTCCTTCATTATCTCGCGGGCTTTATCCGGCGATACTTCAATACGTTCCATTTTATAGCGTTCTTTTACAAGACGTTTCATTTCCGCAGTTATTTTTTTAAGATCATCGGAGTTAAAGGGCGTATCAATGTCAAAATCATAATAAAATCCCGAATCAATGGCAGGACCTATTGCAAGCTTTGCTTCGGGATAAAGATTTTTTACAGCCTGTGCAAGAACATGCGACGCTGTGTGCCAAAAAATCTTCCTTCCGTCCGCTGTATCGGTGCCGAGCGGTTCGATAATGTCTCCGTCATTTACAGTGGTTGTCAGCTCTGATGTCTTACCGTTTATTTTACATGCCACGCTGCTGCGTGCAAGATCTTTATCTGTATCGAAAAGAACGTCGAAAACAGTATTTTTGTCGGTCTCGACAGACTTTCCGTTAATATTAATTCTTTTCACAACAAACACCTTCTAAATTTTTATTATTTTCACATTATAATATGTTTATCGGATAATTTCAATAGCTATAAAATATTTTTGGAAAGTATTTGCTGCAAAATTTGCATTATTTACTTGAAATAATGTTGAAAATATAGTATTCTAAAAATGGTGATTAATATGAGGAGAGATAAATATAATTATTATCTGGACATAGCAGAAGCGGCAATTACACGCGGCACCTGCCTGAGGCGTAATTTCGGAGCAATTATTGTAAATCATGATCAAATCATTTCAACCGGATATACGGGGGCTCCGCGCGGGAGAGTAAACTGCTGTGACTGCGGTGAATGTATCAGGGAAAAGCTGAAGCTTCGCCGCGGTGAACGATATGAGCTGTGCCGTTCGGTTCATGCAGAGGCCAACTGTATTATAGCTGCTTCAAGAAATGATATGATTGGCAGTACGCTGTTTCTTGTTGGCAGAGAGGCGGCAACAGGCGAATATGTAAAAAACGCAAACTCCTGTACTATGTGCCAGAAAATGATAATAAATGCCGGTATCGAAAAGGTAGTTGTGCGTGACGATATAGACAATTATCGTGAAATAAGTGTTTCCGATTGGGTCGAAAACGACGAGTCGCTGGACGGCATATCTGCATATTCGAGTGCGCAGATATAAAAACGCACCCTGATACAGGGTGCGTTTTATGAGTGTTTTTACTTACAGTTGCCGCTCTTGTAATCGGGCGGGAAGAATTCATTTGTAGGGAATGAGAGCTTTTCAAAAT
Source organism: uncultured Eubacteriales bacterium (assembly GCA_902492505.1). Taxonomy (GTDB): domain Bacteria; phylum Bacillota; class Clostridia; order Oscillospirales; family QAKW01; genus RGIG9041. The sequence goes on along the minus strand of CABULU010000016.1, from coordinate 28,973 downwards.
AGTTGCACGGTTCTTCCTCGTCAACAGGGCTGCATTCTTTGTCCGGCAGACAGAACTCAGCGGACGGAACAAGCATTTGTACTTCTCTGACAATTCTGATTATACTGAATACTCCAATGGTTACGATTAGATTTCTCTCGCTGTTGGAGGTAAGACCTTCGTCAAAGCAGCAGAGAACACATTCCGGAATCGACTGAAGATCGGTCTCGCAGCAGCAGATTTTGCTGTTGGCAGGTACGGTCTTTGCGTTGAGCACTATCGGGTCCACTACATCCACCTGAGCTATCGGCAGATTTCTTGTGCTCTTGGTGCGCCTTACGTTAGCTTCCTCGCTGAGTCTTGAAGAATAAGTAACGCTGTTGCCTTCGCTTCCGAACAGTATTACCGTTTTGTTGCAGGAGGCAAGACCTTCGACAATTATAGGTCTGCCAACGCCGGTGTATACCTCGAACTCAAGCAGGAAAAAGAACATGATGTTGACAGAGTAAAATCCTTTATTGAACGGCACGGGATCAAGGTCTACGGACGTCCAGATAAGCTCGGATTTGTGTGTTCTTACATTAATTGCGTTGTCTATTACTTTTTGGTCTTGGGGATTGAGATAAACTCTTAAATCAGCAAAACAGTCTTTGTCTTTACATGTATCATAAATGCGCTGGACGTTTATGCACACTTCGTCTTTGAATTTGCAGTCCGCTATGTTTGAATTGTTGATGTTTTCCATAAATTTCCTCCTGTAAAGTTATTGCTTTTTAAGCTCTCATAATCATAATATGTTTTTTATAAAAAATGGTTAAAAAAACTTGAAGTTTGATAATCTATGTGTTATAATATATAAAAACTATATGTTTAAAAGCGATTTTCGGTGCTTTTTGACATATAATCTCCCTTGTAAGGGTTAATATGTAAGCCATAACGTGGCAGAACGGAGTTTTTTATGAAATTTAAAAGATTTGTTGCTTTTGCTTTGACTGCAGTTCTTTCTGTATCTCTTGTGTCCTGTAAATCGGGCTCCGGTGCGGCTAAAGAGGTTGTTACGAATTTTATGACGGCTCTCACTACATATGATATGAATGAGATGAGCAAATACATAGAAGATTTTCCCGACAATACCGGTACGGCTTATAAGCACGATATATATACAGAAAATTATTATTCGGATTTGTATGCATTGGCTAATTCCAAGCTTTCGTATACAATAAAGTCGGCGTCGGCTAAAGAAGTAAAGCTGAGCGTTACCATGCCTGATATATATACTCTTTATCAGAACACTTTCATGTCTGTTCTTTCTCAGGCACTTTCCTCAGAGGATTCGCAAAATTGGGTGCTTGACGAAAATAATGATCCTCAGATTCTTATAATTGCATTGATGTGTCAGGAGATTGAAGATAACGGCATCGGCACTGTTGAAGAAGAGATAACTCTTTCTATCGGTAAAATTAACGGTGAGTATAAGATTCTGACCAATGACCAGCTTGAGCTTTTACTTACAAGCAAGCTGTCACTTGCTCAGAAGGACGCGCCTGCAAATGCTGCCGATGAGACCACAGAGGGTTAATCTGTTTAATTGTTTCGATTTATTTTAACGGGAATGTTTTCATTCCCGTTTTTTGTTTTTAAAATATGCAAGATATTCTTATTTCGGTCAATAATATCATCAGAAGGCGGATGATATTTATGTGGGTAAAACGAAGCGGAATAACATATTTGATTTTAATTTTAATATTCGTAATGTTGTTGTTTAGGATATACTACGTATCATTTGGTGATATAAACGATAAAACAAAAGCAGTGGCAGGCAGCCGCAGCGCAACGCTTGAGCTTTACAGTTCTAAGGGTGTTATTTATGACAGGAATTTATGTGCGCTTGCGGGTAATCAATTTGCATATTATCTTGTTATTAACCCGCGCGGCTTTGACAGAGAGAATATTGAATATATTTCGGAACTTACCGGTAGTGATAAGGATTTTATTAACTCAAAATTACAAAAAGAGACAGTGTTTGTTTTAAGAAGTTATTTTGAGCCAAAACCTATGGATGGCGTTTATGTTTATGAAGGAACGACAAGATATTCGGAGCAGCCGACAGCGTCGCATATATTAGGTTATCTTGACTCAGAGGGAAAACGTGGATTATCAGGCGTTGAAAAGGCTTTTGACGATGAGCTTTCGGCATTTTCATCAAACACGTATATACGTTATGCAACAAACGCATTGCGCGGAGTTATTGCCGGTCTCGGAATAGAAGCTCAAAGTGATAATGAGGATACTACAAACGGTATAATTCTCACCATAGACAGAAAGCTCTCTATTGCCTTGGAGGAAAGTATGAGCCGTTATATGGAAAAGGGTGCAGCGGTCATCATGGACTGTAACAGCGGGGATTTGCTTGCCATGTCATCCTTGCCCACATTCGATGCAGAAAATATAACAGAATATTTGGAATCGGACAACGGTGAGCTTATTAATAATGCAATGAGCAATCAGACTGTAGGCTCTGTATTCAAAATGATAATTGCAGCGTGCGCCATTGAAAACGGTCTGGCTGATTTTGAATTCGAATGCAACGGCGGAATATCAGTATCGGACAGAGTGTTTACCTGCCAAAATCAAAAGCATCACGGAAAGCTTGATATGAAAGAGGCATTTGCACAATCGTGCAATGCGTACTTTATAGCGTTGGGTCAGTTGCTCGGCTATGATAAAATAATAGAAACAGCACAGCTTTTCGGTGCAGACAGCAGTATAAAAATATTAAAGGATATGTCGTCTTCTTCCGGTATTCTTCCTCAGGAAAGCGGAATGCTTGCCGTTGCCAATCTAAGTATAGGTCAAGGAAGTCTTATGATGTCGCCGCTGGAAATTGCACGTATAACTGCCGTTATGTGCAACGGAGGCTATCTTGTCAATCCTACATTATATTACGGTACTTATATTGACGGTGTGATTGATAATCAGAGCGGATATAGCTATAAATCTAAGATTATCGACAGTGAAACGGCGGCGTTGCTTAAGGAAATGTGTATGTACTGTGTCAGCGATGGTACAGGAAAGTCGGCAGCGCCTTCGGTCGGTATTGCAGGCGGAAAAACGGCGAGTGCCCAAACAGGTAAAATAGGAGATGACGGAAAGGAAATCCTGAATACGTACTTTACCGGTTTTTACCCGGCAGACGACCCACAGTATGTAATTACTGTGTTTGCGGCAAACGGGGAATCCGGCTCAAAAACTTGCGCTCCCGTTTTTAAAGAAATGTGTGATTTTATAGCTCAAAATTATTGACAGACAGAATTTTTGTGATATAATCTTATTGATAATTATGTTGAAGCGCAGAAGAAAATCTTTGCTTGTACGGCGGTTTACAGAGAGAGGGTCTCAGGTGAAAGTCCCTTATCCGTTAAAGTAAAGGCTGTTTTCGGAGCTTTAGCCGTATAAACAGCGTTAAGGTTTTAGAATTTAAGAGGCATATTGTGCAATCGGGGTGGTACCGCGGAATTTTTCGTCCCCGTTTTCTCAATGTGCTTTATTTTTTAGGAGGAATTATGAAGTTTACAGGATTAAACGAGCTGAGAGAAATGTTTCTTTCTTTTTTTGAAAGCAAAGCGCATTATCGCCTGGAAAGTTTTCCGCTTTTGCCGATTGATGATGACAGCTTGCTTTTGATAAATTCCGGCATGGCGCCGATGAAAAAGTATTTTCTCGGCAAGGAAACTCCGCCCTCAAAGCGTGTTACGACCTGTCAGAAATGTATAAGAACGCCGGATATTGAAAATGTAGGAAAAACCTCGCGTCACGGTACATATTTTGAAATGCTGGGCAATTTTTCGTTTGGAGACTATTTCAAGCATGAGGCCACTGCATGGGCATGGGAGTTTATCACCAACGTTCTTGAAATTCCCGTTGACAGAATATATGTGTCTGTTTATTTTGAAGATGATGAAGCTGTAAAAATATGGACGCAGGAGGTTGGCGTTCCTGAAGACAGAATTGTAAGGCTTGGTAAGGATGACAATTTCTGGGAAATAGGAAGCGGACCGTGTGGACCGTGCAGTGAAATTTATTTTGACCGCGGCGAAAAATACGGATGCGGCAAGCCGGATTGCGCACCCGGCTGTGACTGTGATAGGTATGTGGAGTTCTGGAATCTTGTATTTTCACAGTTTGACAGTGACGGTGAGGGTCATTACACACCCATGGAGCACCCGAATATCGATACCGGTATGGGATTGGAACGGCTTGCATGTATTATGCAGGGCGTTGACAATCTTTTTGAGGTTGATACAGTGCAGAATATATTGCAGCATGCAGCACGCATCGCCGGTGTTGAGTACAAAAAAGATGAAAAAACCGACATATCTATCCGTGTAATAACCGATCATATCCGCAGTGTTACATTTATGCTTTGCGATGGTATAAAACCATCAAACGAGGGGCGCGGTTATGTGTTGAAGCGCCTCCTTAGGCGCGCGGCACGACACGGCAGACTTTTGGGAATTGTTAATCCTTTTTTGTTTGAACTTTGTGAAACTGTTATTGAGGAGAATAAAAAAGCATATCCGGAGCTTGTTTCAAAAAAAGATTATATTGTTAAAAGCATAAAGAATGAGGAAGAAGTTTTTCTCAAAACCATAGATAAGGGTATTGAAATGCTGGAGTCATATATGGATAAAAACAGCAGTTCCGTTATTCCCGGAGACGTAGCTTTTAAGCTTTATGATACATATGGTTTTCCGGTTGATCTTACCGCTGATATCGCGTCCGAACGTAATATGACCGTTGATGAGACCGGCTTTGAAAAGCTTATGCAGCAACAGAAGGAAAGGGCAAGAAAAGCACGTCAGGACAGCAATATTATCGGTTGGAAAGATGATGCACTGGATTATCTTAATAACAAAAACTCCGAATTTATAGGATATGAGAGTTACGAATGTGAATCCAAGGTAGTTGCAATACTAAAGGACAGTGAAATAACAGAAAAGGCGTATTGCGGTGATGATGTAGTAATCGTTTTGGATAAAACACCGTTTTATGCAGAAAGCGGCGGTCAGGTTGCAGACACGGGCAAGCTTGTGTTTGAGGGTGCTGACGTCAAGGTTTACGACTGTAAAAAGGACTCACTCAAGCATTTTCTACATATTGCTCATGTCGAAAGCGGAAATATACAGGTAGGTGATAAGTGCCGAGCCGTTATTGACGCCGACAGAAGAAATGCAATAAAACGCAACCATACAAGTGCGCATTTGCTTCAGGCAGCGCTGCGACTTGTACTGGGCGATCATGTGCATCAGGCAGGCTCTTATGTAGATGCAGGGCGCTTGCGTTTTGACTTTACACATTTCAGCGCTGTAAATTCAGAAGAATTACAGGAAATTGAGAATATCGTTAATGCGAAAATACTTGAAGGTATAAATGTTGAGAATTATGAGACGGATTTTGAAAATGCAAAAGGTGCAATGGCTCTTTTCGGCGAAAAGTACGGTGCACGTGTCAGAGTGTGTAAGGTGGGTGATTTTTCATACGAGTTATGCGGCGGAACGCATATTGAAAACACAGGCAAAATAGGCCTGTTTAAAATAATCTCCGAAGGGTCGGTTTCTTCAGGTGTACGCCGCATTGAGGCCGTAACGGGATACGGAATTCTGTCATTAATTTCCCAGTATTCGGATTTACTCGGATCTGCTGCATCTGCATTAAAAGTAACCGGCTTTTCGGATATTGTGCCAAAATGTGTATCTTTAAATGATGAACTCAAAAAAGTACGTTCTGAGCTTGCAGCTGCGCATGAAAAAGCTGCGCTTGCAAAAAGTGCGGCATTGTTTGACAACTCCGTAGAAATATGCGGAATTAAAGTATTATCCGGAAAACTTATGGATACCGATTCTAAAACCGCGCGCGCAATTTGCGATGATATGCGTGCAAAGTATAATGACTTTACAGCTGTTATTGCCGCTGTTGACGGTGCAAAGGCTACTTTACATGTCGTATGTTCCGATGAAGCAGTGAAAAAAGGCGCTCATGCCGGTAAAATCGTGGGTGAAATTGCTGCACTTACTGACGGTAAGGGCGGCGGTAAATCAGAAAATGCTACGGCTGGCATAGGAAATACAGAAAAAATAGAGGCTGCACTTTCAGCAGCAGCCGATATTGTAAAAAAATTTATAGTTAAGTAGGTGATATTATGCAGGAATGTATATTTTGTAAAATAATATCCGGAGAAATACCATCGTCCAAGGTGTATGAGGATGAGTATGTTTATGCATTTAACGATATTAATCCCATGGCTCCCGTTCACATACTTGTGATTCCGAAAAAACATGTTGCAAATGTTATGGACATAAATTCTGAAAACAGTGATATGATTTCTCACATTTTTGAAGCAATTTCTGTTATAGCAAAGCAGCAAAAACTTGAAAAGGGGTTTCGCGTTGTGTCTAACTGTAATGAATACGCAGGTCAAACTGTATTTCATCTTCATTTTCACATTCTCGGCGGCAGAAGACTGTCAATGGAAATGGCATAATATAATAAATAAAACCGACAGAAATAAATACTGTCGGTTTTGTTTTATATAAATTCGGTTGCCCATTTGCGCACTTCATTTTCGTTTACGTTCAGACTGCCCGTGCCTGTACCAAGCTCGATACCTGCCCGATTTTTGCCGTGATAATCGCTTCCTCCGCTCATATACAGCTTATTATTTCTGCAAAAATTTTCAAGATATTTTGTTTGCTGTTCTGTAAACTTTGAATAGTAGCATTCAAAGCCGTCGGGTTTATATTCGGCTGCTATTCTATTAATCTGTCTATATATATTTTCGGTGTATATAAAAAGATGTGCTACAAAAGCGAGTCCACCCGCGTTGTGAACGGCTGCAATAACGTCATTCGGAGTTGGCAGAAGTCCGTCAATATTTAAAAACAGAGGGCTTTCAGGAAAATTATATTCTTTTCGGAGAAAAGAGTCATATTTATAAAAGCTCTCATGGTACTTGCAAAATTTTTCATTTTCGGGAAATTTTACGATATCTTTATAAATTACCGGTCGCGCATACATGGTTTCGGGGTTGAAATTTTCCGGCTTTATGCTCATTTTCAGACCGAGACTTTTGTAATGGTTATATGTCTTATCAAACATAATTTTCTGATACTGGCTTCTGGGCATATAGCTCGCTTTTATAAATTTTGAAATTGTGTCTGTATTAATACCGTATCCGAGTATTTCAATGGTTTCTCCGTCTAATGTTGTAGTAAGCTCTGTACCGCTGATTATTTCCCCGGAAAAACCTGACCGTATTTTTTTATCTTTTAATTCGCGGTAAGCGCTGACTTTATTGTGATCCGTTATGGATATAAGGTTTATACCCATTGCCTGTGCCTTTTCAAGTATTTGAGATACACTGTCGCTGCCGTCGGAATTATTTGTATGTATATGCAGATCCGTCATTATTTTTTCTCCCTGAAAAATCATATAAATTATATACCTAAGAAATTTAAAAAGCAACCTTAACATTGACATAATTTTGTTTTGGGGCTATAATAATCATAACAGCGTAAAGACGGAGGTGTATAGCTTGAAAGAGTATTCAACAAGGCAGAGAAAGCTGCTTATAGATTTTTTTAAGCAACATTGTGACGAACAGCTTACTGTCAAGGAAATTGCCGGGTTTGCAGACATACACGATAGAATCAGTCTTAGCGCTCTTTACAGAAATATAGATAAAATGCTTCTTGAGGGAATTATTCAGAAATACGCAAAGGAAAACGGAAGAGAATTTGTCTATCAGTATATTGACAGGGAAAAATGTGCGTGGCATTTGCATTTGAAATGTACAAACTGCGGTAAAATCATACATTTGGATGATGAGGCTACTGACAGTGTGCGTTCAATGCTGAAAGTAAAAAATAATTTCAGAATAAACGAGCATAAGACTATTCTTTACGGTCTGTGCAGCGCCTGCTTATAAAATTTCAAAAAGGTATTGACATTATTATATTCATGTGTTAACATAAAGAAAATTTAAAACCGATGATTAAGAGTAGTAGCTGTTAAGGATGCTTTCAGAGAGTCGCGGGCGGTGTAATCGCGGCAGCGGAATTTTCGGTGAATGGACTTATGAGGGCGGTCGAAAGCAGTTTTGCGAGTAGTAACCGACGGTTTTGTACCCGTTATAGTACAGCTCATATGTATGTATGAGGCAGAGTGGATGTTTTTCATCAATTTGGGTGGTACCGCAGGATATTTAAGTCTTGTCCCTTGTTTTGGGACAGGATTTTTTTATTTTCAGGAGATTATTATGTTTGTTTTATCTGTACGATGGTGATTTTTAATCTTTATTTGTTATTGTATTAATTAATTTTACTTTTGTTTTTAAGGAGAAATTGAAATGAGAAAAATCAGATTTTTTGCAGTATTGCTTGTGTCTGTATTGATTGTGTCACTTACAGGATGTTCAGGCGGCGGTAAAAGGACGATAGGTATTATTCAGTTCGGCTCTCACGGTTCTCTCAATAATTGCTATGACGGCGTTATACAGGGTCTTAAAGAGAGTGGTATTAATCTTGATGATTATAATGTAGAATATGTGAACAGTAATTTCGATGCGAGCGTTTCTCAAACTCAGGCGAATAATCTTGTCAATAAAAACGCAGCTGTAATTATAGCGATTGCAACACCTTCGGCAGTTGCGGCGGCAAATGCTGCGGCGGACTCGGAAATTCCCGTTGTTTATTGCGCTGTTACCGACGCGTCGGTAATGGGAAACTATACTAATGTAACAGGTTCTTCCGATATTCCCGATTTTTCCAAGCAGCTTGAGGTTGTTACCGGCTTTATGGGGAGGGATAACCTTAAAATCGGTGTTTTATATTCCACGGAAGAATCAAGCTCGCCGGTTCAGGTAGAGAGTCTTAAAGAGGCGGCAAAAGCCTACAGCGGTATGGAAATACTGGATAGCGCGGTAGCCGACATAACTACAATTGATACAAAAACAAACGAACTCATTGAAAGGGGAGTCGACTGTTTTGTCAATTTACTTGACAATACTGTAGTAGGCAAGCTGGAAACTAATATTTTACCTATTACAAACGAAAAGAAAATACCGGTATTCGGTTCGGAAATCGAGCAGGTTAAGGTCGGGTGTGCAGCGAGCGCATCTATTGAATATGTAAATGTCGGAAAAGATTCCGGTAAAGCGGCAGCTCAGATACTTTCGGGTAAATCGGCATCTGAAATTCCTGTTTCACGCACAACCGAACCAAATAACTTTTTTAACAGTAAAGTATGCGAAAGCCTCGGTCTTACCGTACCGTCTGATATCGCGCTTTCCGATACAGCGGAATAAATTCTGATTTAAGGATTAAATAAATGCTTTTTTTTTCAACAACAATTGACGGACTTCAGATGGGGCTGTGTTATGCAGTTTTGGCTCTTGGAGTTTATATTTCTTATTCGATACTTGATTTTCCGGATCTGTCGGTCGACGGAACTTTTCCCCTCGGAGGTGTGTGCTGCACGATATTTATGCTAAAGCTTGGTATACCTGCGTTGCCCGCGGTGCTACTCAGTTTTTTTGCCGGACTTGCAGCAGGTGCTCTTACAGGTATTTTGCACGTTAAGTTCAATATATCCAAACTGCTGTCCGGAATTATAGTCATGACAGGCTTGCTGTCTGTCACACTGGCGCTTACAAAACTTCTTACTAAAAACGGTCAGACGACAACGATTTTTTCCTACCGCAGCGAATCGATTGACGGTCTGTTCGGAGGAGATATATTTAAATCGCTGGGAAATAATATAAAAGATTATTTGATAATAGCTTTACTTTTCGTATTTGTAATAATAGTTAAAACAGTAATTGATTTATTCATGAAAACTAAAATCGGATATATGCTTAGGGCGACCGGGGATAATGAAAAGCTTGTGATTTCGCTTGGCAAGAACTCAGGCAATTATAAAATTTTAGGTCTGGCGCTTGCAAACGGCTTTGTCGCAGTATCCGGAGCATTGTATGCAAATTTATATATGCAGTATGATAATACAAGCGGAAGCGGTAAGGTTGTGCTTGCTCTTGCATCGGTTATTATCGGTATCACTGTTTTTTCTAAAGTTCGTATAATTTCCGATACTACTGCGGTGATTTTCGGCGCTATCATATATTCATTGTGTCTTAACTACCTTGTGCTTGTTGATTCTGACGGAATCTACCTAAAGTTGCTTAATGCAGTTATGTTTGCAGTGATACTTATTTTTAACGAAAAAATCACGGACATTACATCGGGAAAAGCTAAGCATAAAAGGACGGTGTCGGAAAAATGATTGAACTTCGCGGTATAGATAAGATATTTAATGTCGGCACTGTCAATGAATCACGGCTGTTTAATGATTTTTCTTTTTCAGTAAAAAAGAGCGAGTTTGTATCCGTTGTCGGTTCAAACGGTTCCGGTAAAACGACCATGCTAAATATTATCAGCGGCACACTGCCTGTGAGCAACGGTAAAATCCTGCTTGACGGATGTGATATAACAAAGCAGCCGGAGCATGTGCGTTCACGACGTATAGGTCGCGTTTTCCAAGACCCTTCCGTAGGAACTGTGCCGAGAATGACAATAGTTGAAAATTTATCTCTTGCTGAGAATAAGGGAAAACCGTATCTTCTTGATTTTGCGGTAAACCGCCGTAAAAGAAATATGTTCTGCGAGGCGGTTGAGCAGCTTGGACTTGGGCTTGAAGATAAAATGGATATTCCGGTCGGTCTTTTATCGGGAGGTCAGCGGCAGGCTCTGTCGCTTTTAATGAGCACAATGACTCCAATTGATTTGCTTTTACTTGATGAGCATACAGCCGCTCTCGATCCGCGTACTGCGGAGACTATAATGCAGTTGACTGATCATATTGTGCGTGAAAAACGGTTGACTGTAATTATGGTTACACATAACTTACGCTATGCTGTCGAATACGGAAATCGCCTTGTTATGATGGATAAGGGTAATGTTGTTTTGGATAAAGCAGACAAGGAAAAAGCGCATACAACTGTTGAAGATGTTCTTGAAATTTTTAACAGTATAAGCATCGAATGCGGTAACTGATAATAAAATAAAAAGTACCTACGCGAGGTACTTTTTATTTTTTTGCGTTAAATGAACTGCTGCAAATAAAATCATTATCAAAAGCGGAAATATAAATATTGAAGTATGATATGCGAAAAACGCCACTGCATAAGCAAAAACGCACTGATATATTATAGCAAATACTGCGCGCTTTACGCTGTGCATTTCACGAAAAATTGCCGATATTGCAGCAAGACACGGAGCGCACAGAATATTGAATATAAGAAAGGAAAGCGCTGCTTTGCAGCTGATGAGATCAGACATGCTTGCGTTAATATTGGATTTGTCAAGCAAAATACTTAGAGAGCTTACAATATTTTCCTTTGCAATTATTCCTGATAAAGTTGATACCGAAAGCTCCCAGCTGCTCCAGCCAAGCGGGGCAAACACAGGAGCGGAAAGTCTGCCGAGCTCGGCAAGAAAGCTGTCCTTAATTTCGCATTTAATAATTTGTGCACCCGATAAACCGTAATTTGATAGAATCCATACTCCGATTGACGCTAAGACAATAACGGTACCGGCTCTTTTGATAAATGATAAAATTTGATTCTTTACGGTTTTATATATAACTGAAATTTTGGGCCATCTGTAAGGCGGCATTTCCATAATGAATGGACTCGGTTCTCCGGAAAAGCGTTTGATTTTTTTTAGTATGATTCCGGAAATGAAAATTGACAGAATACTTATTATATAAACAAATGGGGCTACCCACATGGCATTGTTAAAAAATGACGATGTTATTAGGGCGATAAGCGGAAGTTTTGCGCTGCAAGGCATAAAAGTTGTGGTTGTTATAGTTATAATTTTATCACTGTGGCTTTCTATTGTGCGTGCTGCCATAACTCCAGGTACACCGCAGCCTGTACCCATAATAATCGGAATAAACGATTTTCCTGAGAGACCAAAACTGCTTAGTATTTTATCGGTAATGAATGCGATCCTCGACATATATCCGCAGCTTTCCAGCAGTGATAGGCATAAAAATAATATAAGCATCTGCGGTATGAATCCCAGTACGGAACCGACTCCGGCTAAAATTCCGTCACATATAAGACTTATTATCGTTTGGGAGCATTTTATGCGCGATAATACTGAAGGAATCAAGGTCTGTAAGCCCGGTACCCAGATTCCGAAGTTCTGTGGGTAGGGGCGTTGAACTTTTAGCGCATTTTTATAATCAACATATGTTACGGCTAATTTTTGAAGAGCATTGTTTCCCTTATTTACATATATTATTTTACTGTGGGATATACCGTCCTTTTTAAATTCAGATATTATAGTGTCAGCAACATTATATTCTTCAAGCGCTTGGCTGTATTCAGGCGCTCCTATGCCGAATAGATGCCAGCCCTCTCCAAAAATACCGTCTGAAATAAGTTCGGATGCCTTGCGACTGAAACTTCCCATTGACAGGGAATATATCAGAGTCATTACAATAATAAATATAGGAAAGGCAAAGTATTTATTTGTAACAATATCATCAATTTTGTTGCTTATGCTTGCTTTGCGTATCTTTGCGGACTTTTTGCATTGCCGACAGATTTTGTCAATCTGAATGTACCTTTGTTCGGCAATTATATTCTCGCTTTTGTCGCCGAACATATGTTCGGCTTTAGATATGACCTTCTCTATATTTATTCGGAATGTTTTATCGATTTTTAAAATTTTAAATGTATTTTCGTCACGCTCAAACAGTTTTATAATCGTGTGACGGCAATTATTGAGACCTGTAATATCAGATATTTGCGACAGTGATTTTTCTGTTCTGTCATCAAATCTGAGCTTTGATAAATTTTTTTTATGTAAATCAACGCAGTTTATCACCGTATCTATCAGTCGGTCAATTCCTTTATTGTGTGAGGCGGAGATTTCGACGGCTTTACAACCGAGAATGTTTTCGAGCTGTGCAATATCAATTTTTGTGTTTTGTTTTTTTACGACATCCATCATGTTAAGAGCAAGCACGGTGGGGATATTTAGTTCAAGCATCTGTGTTGTGAGATATAAGTTTCGTTCTAAATTTGAAGCGTCGATTATATTTACAATTAAATCGGGCGGCTCGTTTTCAAGATATTCTTTAACTATATTTTCCTCTGCGGTATACGGGGAGAGCGAGTATACTCCGGGAAGATCGCAAATAAAAACAGACCTGTCACAGACAAGCCTGCCTTGCTTTTTTTCCACGGTGACTCCCGGCCAGTTCCCGACTGTTTGATTTGCTCCTGTCAGTATATTGAACAGCGTGGTTTTTCCGCTGTTAGGGTTACCGATTAATGCAATTTTTAGCGGCATTTGTATTACCTCCGCAGCTTTTTTTAAAATATATGCACGCGAAGATAAAAATATAAATTAAACAACAAATACAAACTGTATAAGCAGCATGTAGCAAGCCGTACCCAAAAGAATGCTTAAAAGTGTGTTTCTTTTCCAAATGTATGTACCTGCTACAAGTGCGACAGATAAAAATTCCGGTATACCGTGAGGTGGTGAAAATAAAGATATATCTTTTAAGCAGTAGATTACAAGCATACCCATTACAGAGCAGGGGAGAACTCTGCTTAAAAACGCTATTGGCTTCGGTATTTTTTTATTCCCGGGAAATAGAAGAAAAGGTATAAAGCGCGTCAGCATAGTAACTACTGCCACTATTGCGACAATCAGCATATCGTGAGTAAGTTTATTCATTTGTACCGCTTTCCTTTTCAAAAAAATATCCGTAAATAAATAATGATAGGGTTATTATAAGCATTGACGGAATAAGAAAGTTCTGTGCTTTAAATATAATAAGGCATATAACGGAGCAGACAATTCCGATAATTGCCGGGATAACATTTTTTGAATGCAGCAACTGATCAACAAAAATTACGGTAAAAAGTGCTGTCATGGCAAAATCTATTCCGGCAGTATCGAAGGTGACAGCGGAGCCTATCAGCGTACCGATGATACTGCCTGCAATCCAATAGCATTGATCTAGAGCAGAAATATATAAATAATATTTTTTGGAATCGGTATTCTCTGGATTACCCCGGCAAACCAGTGCATACGTTTCATCGGTCAATGAAAAAATAAGATACGGCTTTACTTTCCCGGTGTCTCTGTATTTTTCTATCATTGATATCCCGTAAATTATATGTCTTGCGTTAACAAGCAGTGTCATTATGGCTGCTGAAATAAGTGAAGCACAGCTTGTCAAAAGATTGATGGCGACAAACTGCATTGAACCTGCATATATGGTAAAGCTCATTACAAATGCCCATATAAAGCCGTATCCCTTATCCGCCAACAATACGCCGAAAGCGGTGCCGAGTACAATATAGCCCGCCATAACCGGTATAGAATCCTTAAATGCTGTTTTGAAAGTGTGTTCCCTCATGAATAACTCTCTTTTTCCTGTTTTTTGCAGCTATTATAGCATAATAGCTATAAATTAGCAATAGAAATATAATCTTGCGTTAGCCGCTTGACATTATTATAAATATCTGTTAAACTTAACAAAATAAAAGAAACGGAGGAAAGTATTAATATGGATTCTGACAGTTCGGATAATCCTGACCGAAATATGTGTTGCGCTGTATTACATATGCTTCTGTAAATACGTGTTTTATTTAGTATTAATTAAAACGTATTACGGAGGAATTAATTTTGAATAAAATAATAGCGCAAATAATACTTCAAGTTATACTTATATTATTAAACGCTGTCTTTGCCTGCGCTGAGATAGCCGTTTTATCTATGAATGAAAACAAGCTTGCCAAGTTAGCCGAAGGTGGTAATAAGAGTGCAAAAAGACTTAGCAAGCTGACTTGTCAGCCTGCGCGCTTTCTTGCAACTATACAGGTTGCTATCACTCTTTCCGGCTTTTTAGGCAGCGCATTTGCGGCAGATAATTTTTCTGATCCTATTGTCGCTGCCCTTAAAAATGCAGGTGTGCCGGTTCCGGAAGCAACGCTTAACACCATTGCCGTTGTTGTCATAACGATTATTCTTTCGTTTGTGACACTTGTATTCGGTGAACTTGTACCGAAGCGACTTGCTATGCGCAAGACGGAGAAAATGGCTCTCGGACTTTCAGGTATCGTGAGTTTTATATCGGTAGTTTTTGCACCGCTTGTATGGTTACTCACCGCATCAACTAATCTCATTTTGAAAATGATGGGTATAGATCCAGACGCGGACGACAGCGAAGTAAGTGAAGAAGAAATACGTATGCTGGCAGAGGCGGGCACCGAAAGCGGAATTATTGATGAACAGGAAAATAATATAATACAAAACGTCTTTGAATTTGACGATATTTCCGTGGGTGAAATTATGACTCACAGAACCGAGGTTACAGGACTCAGAAAAGAGGACAGTGTAGAGGAATGGCATAAAACCATATTTGAAAGTAACCATATGTACTATCCTGTGTATGATAAAAATGCAGACCAAATAATAGGTGTGCTTGACGCACGAAAATTTTTCCGCTTAAATGAGTTTGACAAAGAAAATATCATGAAAAAATCGGTTCTAAAGCCATTTTTTGTTTCAGCTCATACTAAAGCGGATGAGCTTTTCAGAATGATGAAAGAGAGTAAAATTCGTTTTGCTGTGGTTGTGGATGAATTCGGCGGTACAGACGGTATTATTACGATTAATGACCTGATAGAACAGCTTATCGGAGAGTTGGAAAGTTCATCTGATGAAATCATACAGGTGGATGAAAACACATATAAAATTTGGGGCAGTACAGAGCTTTATAAGGTGGAACGTGAGCTGAAATGTGATTTTGAGAGCGATGCCGCTACCTTAAACGGCTGGATTGTTGAAAAATTAGGTGCTATACCGCCTTTAGGAGAGACTTTTGAGCACGGGCAATTCGAATTTGAGATAGTTTCAACCGATGAAAAGCTTGTTCGAGAAGTAATTATTAAGAAGATGCCTCAGCTTGAAGAGTGATTGTGTAAAAACAAAATTAAAAATAGCCGCCGCAGACTCATGTCTGCGGCGGCTTGGAGCGGGTGACGAGGCTCGAACTCGCTACCTCAACCTTGGCAAGGTTGCGCTCTACCAGATGAGCTACACCCGCGTATAAATGACTTAATTATGATAGCAAATAAGAGGCTTTTTGTCAATATTTTTCAAAAAGTTTTTTAAATACCTTGAAGGCTATTGCATTATTTAAAAACATGTGTTAAAATAAAGCAAATAGTTTAAAGACTGTGACGGAGAGAGTAGGTCTGTCGGAAATTATAAGCGAGCAGGGGACAGTGTGAGCCCTGTAATAGTATGGCAGTTCTGAAAATCACTCCTAAGTTGCGGATTGAAATGACAGTAAATCCCGCCGGGGATTCGCCGTTATACGAATCGTGCATGTCGGTGTGCTGTAATAGGTGGTTTTGTGAGCATGAGGCTTTCGTCCTGTTATGGGCGAAAGCCTTTTCTATTTTATTAAAGGAGCAGTTATATGTATAATGAAGTGCCTACAAATTTGAATTTTGTTGAACGAGAGAAAAAGACGGAAAAGTTTTGGCAGGATAATAAAATATTTGAAAAGAGTGTTGAGAGCCGTGCAAAGGGGACGCCGTATGTCTTTTATGACGGTCCGCCTACGGCAAACGGAAAACCTCATATAGGACATGTTCTCACCAGGGTTATAAAGGATATGATTCCGCGTTATCAAACAATGAAAGGACGCATGGTACCGCGTAAGGCGGGCTGGGATACTCACGGTTTACCTGTTGAACTTGAGGTTGAGAAAATGCTCGGGCTTGACGGAAAGGAACAGATAGAAAAGTACGGACTTGAGCCGTTTATCGCTCACTGTAAGGAGAGCGTTTGGAAATACAAAGGAATGTGGGAGGATTTTTCTCGAACAGTCGGGTTTTGGGCTGATATGGAAAATCCTTATGTCACATACCATAATTCTTTTATTGAATCAGAGTGGTGGGCACTCAAAAAAATATTTGATAAGAAACTGCTTTATAAAGGTTTTAAAATAGTTCCTTACTGCCCGCGCTGCGGTACTCCGCTTTCATCTCATGAGGTAGCGCAGGGCTATAAAAATGTCAAGGAGCGTTCTGCCATTGTTCGTTTTAAAGCAGTTGATGAAGATGCATATTTTCTTGCGTGGACTACGACGCCATGGACTTTACCGAGCAATGTCGCTCTTTGCGTGAATCCCGACGTTGATTATTGCAAGGTACAAGCAGCTGACGGAAAAACATATTATTTAGCGCAGGCACTGCTTGACAGCGTGCTCGGTTCTCTTGCGTCTGAAGATAAACCGGCATATGAAGTTATTGAAAAGCTTAAAGGTTCAGAGCTTGAGCACAGACAATATGAGCCGCTTTTCCCGTTTGTAAAATCAGTTTGTGAGAAACAAGGGAAAAAAGGTCACTATATAACCTGTGATACTTATGTTACGACGGGTGACGGCACGGGAATTGTGCACATTGCACCCGCTTTCGGTGAAGACGACGCAAATGTCGGGCGTAAATACGACCTGCCGTTTGTTCAATTTGTTGACGGCAAAGGAGAACTTACAGAACAGACGCCATATGCAGGAGTATTTGTTAAAGACGCCGATCCTCTGATACTGAGTGACCTTGATAAATCCGGGCTGTTATTCAGTGCCCCCAAATTCGAGCATGATTATCCGTTTTGCTGGCGCTGCGACACGCCGCTCATCTATTATGCAAGAGAATCCTGGTTTATAAAAATGACGGCTGTGCGCGATGAGCTTATAAAAAATAACAATACCATAAACTGGATTCCCGAGAGTATCGGAAAACGACGTTTCGGAGATTGGCTTGAGAATGTGCAGGACTGGGGAGTGTCGCGAAACAGATATTGGGGTACTCCGCTTAACATTTGGGAATGTGAGTGCGGTCATATTTGTTCGATAGGCAGCATTGAGGAGCTCAAATCCATGTCCGATAACTGCCCTGATGATATAGAATTGCATCGTCCCTTTATAGATGCTGTTACAATTAAGTGTCCTCACTGCCAAAAGCAGATGAAGCGCGTACCGGAGGTTATAGACTGCTGGTTTGATTCCGGTTCCATGCCGTTTGCCCAGCATCATTATCCTTTTGAAAACAAGGAGCTGTTTGAATCTCAGTTCCCGGCAGATTTTATATCTGAGGCTGTTGATCAGACGCGCGGATGGTTCTATTCGCTTCTTGCAGTTTCGACTCTCATATTTAACAAGGCTCCTTTTAAAAATTGCATAGTTTTAGGGCATGTCCAGGACGAAAACGGCCAGAAAATGTCAAAATCCAAAGGAAACGCAGTCGACCCGTTTGAAGCGCTTGAAACCTACGGTGCTGATGCTATTCGCTGGTATTTTTATACCAATTCCGCACCTTGGCTGCCAAACAGATTTCACGGAAAGGCCGTTGTTGAGGGTCAGCGTAAATTTATGGGCACGCTGTGGAATACTTATGCTTTTTATGTTTTATATGCTAATATTGATAAGTTTGATCCGACAAAGCATAAGCTTTCTGAGTGCAGACTTAGCGTAATGGATCGCTGGATACTTTCGCGCCTTAACAGCAGCGTACAGTGCGTTGACGAATGCCTTTCAGGATATAAAATTCCGGAGGCAGCGCGTGCGCTTCAGGATTTTGTCGACGATCTTTCAAACTGGTATGTGCGCCGCGGACGCGAACGCTATTGGGTGCAGGGCGAGACCGAAGATAAGACAGCGGCATATATGACGTTGTTTACGGCTCTTGTGACTATATCAAAAGCGGCAGCCCCGATGATACCGTTTATGACTGAGGATATATATCAAAATATTGTTCGTACTGTTGATAAAACTGCTCCTGAAAGCATACATCTTTGTACTTTTCCCGAGGTAAATGCGGAGTATATAGACAAAGAGCTTGAATATAGCATGGAAAAGGTTTTGGAAATTGTCGTTCTCGGGCGTGCCGCAAGAAACGGTTCTAATATTAAAAATCGTCAGCCGCTGTCTGTTATGTATGTTAATACAGAAAAAGCACTTGAAAGCGCTTATATAGATATTATTGAGGACGAGCTTAATATAAAAAGCGTTGAATTTACCGATGAAACCGACAGTTTTGTTTCTTATAAGTTTAAGCCTCAGCTTAAAACGGTAGGTCCCAAGTACGGTAAACAGCTTGGTGAAATAAGAAACGCACTAACTGCATTGGACGGTAATGCTGCTAAAGCCGAGCTTGATAAAAACGGCAGTATTACACTTTCTCTTGCAAGCGGTGATGTTGTATTGGAAGCAGGTGATTTGCTTATTGAGACGGAGCAAAAAGAAGGATTTTACACAATGAGCGACAGAGGGATTACCGTGGCTTTGAGTACAGAGCTTACTCCTGCGCTTATTGAAGAGGGGTTTGCACGTGAGATTGTTTCAAAAGTACAGACAATGCGTAAGGAAGCAAACTTTAATGTCACTGATCATATCAATATAACTATATCCGGAAGTATTAAGGTTACCGATACAGCACAAAAAATGAGTGAATATATCACAATTGATACACTGGCTGACAGTCTTGTCTGTGCCGAGCCTTATGGATATGTTAAAAGCTGGAACATCAACGGGGAGAGCGTATCTATCGGTATAGAAAAAGCATAAATAAAAAAGAGCATACAGCGGTATGCTCTTTTTTATAATTAATACTTGAAATGTAATAGTTCAAGTGATATAATTATAGCAATGAATTGCATCCGTTTGACGGAGCAGTATCGGAGGTAAATTAAATATGAAAAGTAAGATGCAGACACGCAAGCTTGTGCTTGCTGCGGTTTTCAGTGCACTGATAATCGCAATGACGTTCATTCCGTACATGGGCTATATTATGTATGCCCCTGCCAGTCTGGAAATAACAACGCTTCATATTGTTGTTATTTTGGGTTCGATATGTTTGGGCTGGAAGTATGCGGCTGTTTTAGGTGGAGTATGGGGAGTATCCTGTATTTTAAGGGCTGCTACAAATCCGCTATGGTATGATTTTCTAAATCCGCTTATTTCTCTTGTTCCGCGTATTATTGTCGGACTTGTTGCAGCACTTGTTTTTGCAGGATTTATAAAATTACACTTAAATAAATATGTCAGTGCCGGTATTGCCGCTGCAGCAGGAACACTTACAAACACTGTTCTTGTGCTTACAATGTATAATCTATTCGGCGGCAGCGTTACGGCAGGAGTATACGAAACTTTTAAAACTATAATTATGACGATAGTTTCTATAAACGGTGTTATAGAGCTTGCGGCGGCAATTATTCTTGTTCCTTTGATTTACGGCAGAATAGTTGCAGCTAATAAACATATAAAATCTGAATAAAAATTTTTTACAGGACGAAAGGCATTGCCTTTCGTCTTTTTTTGTTCTAAAAATGCTTTCGGACAAATAGTATTTAGCAAAGGACAACTTGTTGGGAGTGTAAAACAATATGATTGACGGACTTAAATGGCAGAATGAAATATACCCTTATCTTGGTCAGAAAATTTCAAAGTACATTGAAAAGCTACCGACCTCTACTCTGTGTAACATAAGCGAAATCAGGTTAAGGGCAAACGGTGCGATAAGCGTAACGGTAGGAAATAAAAATACTATCGTATATGATGAAAATAATGCGCCGCTGAGTCTTACTCTTTCAGAAAGTTCAGAAATATTTACAAGACTTTGCAACGGTACTGTTTATCAGTTTGAAAATCAAATAAAAAACGGGTACATAACGATACAAGGAGGACATCGCGTCGGCTTTTGCGGAACAGCTATTTATGAAGGCGATAAACTGGTAACTTTAAAGGATATTACATCTATTACCTTTCGCATATCACGGCAAATTAAGAATGCTGCCCGTGAGATAATCGGCAACATTATAAATGATGATAAAATTTATTCTGCTCTTATCGTGAGTGAACCGTGCGGAGGTAAAACGACTATTTTAAGCGACCTGGCACGTCTTGTTTCAAATCTCGGTAAAAGGTGTGCTGTAGTGGACGAGCGCGGAGAAATATGCTCTGTTTACGAAGGGGTGCCGCAAAAAGACATAGGCTGTCTTACAGATGTGCTGAACGGTTACAGCAAGGGTGATGGAATGATGACGGCTCTGCGCTGTCTGTCTCCGCAGCTGATAATATGTGATGAAATAGGCTCGCGCAGTGATGCAGATGCAATGCTGGAGGCAATGAACGCAGGCGTACCTGTAATCGCAACGGCACACGCATCTAACGAAGACGATTTACTCGGTCGTCCGCAGATTGAGCGCCTTGTAGACTACGGCGCAATAGACAAAATATTCTTTTTACAGGGAAATTCAAATCCGGGTGTAGTAAGAAAGGTTATTACGGTGAACAGATATGATGAGGATAGCTGGAACAGCGATGATTGCGGTTAGCATATTGCTAATAGGCTTTGTACGCTACGAAAAATATAAATCGCGACCGCTTGATTTGGATCTGTTTATTAAGCTGATTTCAGCTTACAGGCTTGAACTTAAATGGAGCAGAAAATCTTTTGATGAAATCGCCGGTGGTTTTCACTGCAAGGGCTATGATTTATATTTGAAAGAGGCGGTTTCGATGATTGATGTTAGAAGCAAGTTGGATGCATATATGGATGATAACAGCAAATTTGCTTTAATGAACTTTACCGATGACGACAAGGCTGTGCTTAGATATTTTTTTTCGGAAAGCGGTAAGGGAAGCTTGTTATCTGAGGTTACGCTGTGTGAAAAAACACTGGAAACGCTTGAGGCAAAAAAACAGGAGGCTATGGCAGAATTTAAAAAGCAGGGACCGCTGTCTTTAAAACTTGGCGCGATATGCGGGGCTTGGCTTGCTATAATGCTGCTGTAAGGAATACAGATGAATATAGATATTATTTTTAAGATTGCCGGAGTTGGACTTATAATAGCTATTTTAAATATTATCCTTTCTAAGGCAGGACGGGATGAATATGTTATGCTTACAACGCTAACAGGTATCATTATTGTCGTTATTATGATTATGGATGAAATCAAAGAACTCTTTTCGGCTCTTGAGAAGCTGTTTAACATATGACTGGCGCCGTAATTAAAATAATGCTGCTTATTATCTGTTCACTTATGCTTGTTACAATTCTAAAGTCCGTAAAAAGCGGTGTGTCGGTATTTTTGCTTATATTCGTGACAGCGGCAGTGTTTGTCTTTGTATGTACTCAGCTTGGAAGCGTAATTGATTTTATCAATACTCTTGCATCTAAAGCGGGTATCGATGAGCAGTATATCGGTATAATATTGAAATGTATCGGTGTTTGCTTTTTAGGAGATTTTGCTGCCGGTATTTGCCGCGACTGCGGTGAAAATACGCTTGCTAACAACAGCGAAATAGTTTGTAAATGCAGCATTATTGTGATTGCACTTCCGATGTATATAGATATATTTAATCTGATATTAAAATTATGGGAAAATGTATAAAAAACATTGCTTTATTAGTTATCATTCTCGGCATAATGTGTGTAAAGTGTTTTGCCACTACAGATGAGAGTGAACTTTTGGAGCAATATCTTGAAAATGCACCGCAGCAATTTGAATTTTCCGAAGATGAACTGTCGGATTATTCAAACCTTTATGAAAAAATCAATTTTGAGGGAATATTAGCAGATATTTTTCAATTACTGAAAACACAGCTTAAAAATTGCATAGGTTTGTTTGTCACGGTATCTGTAATCGTTTTACTGTTTGCGGTTCTTGACAGTTTTGACTTTAACACCGTGAAATCACTCAGAAATATTGCGGCGTCTATTATTTCTGTTACCGTACTTTCTATTTGCTTTGCAACTATAAAGAGTAATATTGATGTCATAAAAGAGTCGGTAGAATCCATGAAAGTATTTACGACAGCAGCAGTACCGGTTATAGGTACACTGTGTATTTCAAGCGGTGAATCCTTTTCTGCAGCAATGTTTTCGACGGCGGTATCACTCAGCTCATCGATATTTGAATTTGTAACTCAAAATGTACTTCTTCCGCTAATCATTTTATATTTGTCTTTCGGAATAGTCGGAAATATCTCCGATAGATATAATATAATTTCTGCAGACGGGTACATAAAAAGGTTTATAAAATGGACAATAGGTATTTTTGCGGGAATTTTCACATTTTCGTTATCGCTTCAAAGTTTTCTTTCCCACTCCTCAGATACGCTTGTGAAAAGGGGAATACGGACAGCGGTAGGCAGCTTTATACCTGTTGTCGGGAATACGCTGTCCGGAGGTGTGGACAGTATGTTTACACTTGCTGCAAATTCTAAAACCTCGTTTTCTATTTTAGGTATCGTAATAATTGCTTTTATCTTTTTGCCGCCGGTAATCGGCAATGCGTGTTATGGTCTGGCACTGAGCTTTGCAAAGGCACTCGCATCGTTTTTAAAAGTGCCTAAGGCGGAAAAAACTCTCGGTATCGTAGCGGATACGTTTTATATATTGGCTGGACTGTGCGGCGCATGTGTTTATATGGTAATAATATCATTTTTGTTAATATGTATTAATATCGGTTGATTATGAATGAATTATTGA
This sequence comes from uncultured Eubacteriales bacterium, assembly GCA_902492505.1. GTDB lineage: Bacteria > Bacillota > Clostridia > Oscillospirales > QAKW01 > RGIG9041. The sequence goes on along the minus strand of CABULU010000016.1, from coordinate 5,347 downwards.
AGTTTTCAGTCAATATATGTGTTTTGATGATAATAGCATCGCTTGTTGGTACGCTTACCGAAAATATGAAAAACGGCGGACTTGTGCGTTCCTGTACGGCGGTTATGATAATAATTGTGACTCTAAGCTTTATTTTAAATATTGATTTTAAAAGTGAAAATATATTTTTGCCTGAAAATTATACCGTAGAGAAATCGGGAGTTTGGGAACGTACACTAAATAATGTGGAAAGCCAGCTTGAAGAACAGATGATAAACGTATGTAGTCAAAACGGACTTTTGATTGATAAAATTGATGTTATGCTTGAAACCGATTATGAAAATATAGAAATAAAAAGCATTGAAATTAGCGGCGCAGATTCACAGGCAGCTAAAAATTTAATTGCAGGTTATTTTAAAATCGGACTCGCATATATAATTATTGACGGAGTTTAATTCAATGGAAGAAGTTGTAAAAAAAGTAACGGAGCTTATTAAATCTAATAAGACGGTAGTGCTTATAGTTTTAGCCCTTATAGGTATTTTGTTGATAACGGCAAGCGGTTTGTTTCAAAAAACAGATGATAAAAAAGAGTCAGATGTGTTTGATGAAAAAATATACATAGATAATCTTGAAAAACGTATTGGTGAAATGGTGTCAACAATTAAGGGCGCTGGTGAGAGCCGGGTCGTTATTAATATAATTTCAACGACTGAATCGGTTTATGTAAAGGAAAATAAAAAATCCTATGACAGCAGCAGTGAAAAAAGCAAGAGCGAAACAGAAGACAGCGTGCTGACGATGACTGACAGCAACGGAAATGAATACGCTCTTGTGACCAAACAGATTATGCCGCAGATAGGCGGTGTTACTGTTGTTTGTGACGGCGGGGCAGATGCGTCGGTAAAGGCATCGGTAATCAATGCCGTCTGTACCGTTTTAAATATCGGTGCAAATAAGGTGTGCGTAATTGCAAAAGCAAATTAAATATTTAAGGAGAAGGCTATGAAAATCAATAAAAAACAAATTGTAATGCTGACACTTTCTTTAATCGTTTGCGTGGCGGTATATCTTAACTGGAGATTTTTGCAGGGCGGAGAATACAACAACGTAACCGAGACATCGACGACAGGCGACGTTACGAACACCACCGAAACTTCAGGTGATGCAGCAGAGAACAAGGAAGAGGAAAATAATGAAAATAGCGAAAATAAAAAAACTCTCGGTGAAGCGCAATACGTATCATCTGCCGGAACGAGTGTAGAAGAGTACTTCACAAGTTCACGATTAACCAGACAGCAGTCTAAAGACGAAGCGCTTGAACTTTTGCAGGCAGTTGTAAGCAATGAGGCATCCAGTGCAGAATCGGTTGAAAAAGCAAATGCGGAAATAGTTGCTATTGCAGAGGATACCGAGCTTGAGGGCACAATCGAAAATCTTATAAAAGCAAAAGGCTTTAAAGACTGTGTGGTATTTATAAGCTCGGATGTAGTAAACGTCGTTGTAAACAGTGACGGACTTACCGCAGAACAGGCTGCACAAATTAATGAACTTGTATCAAGTCATACTAAGATGCCGGCTTCAAAAATTAAAATAGTTGAAGTCAAATAACAAAAAAGTATTTATTTTTTGCAAATATATGGTATAATATCTTTAGTGTTTGAAACAAATGCAAAAAGGAGATGTAAAAATGTCAGCAAACGATATTTCAAATATTCAGATTTCAAATGACGTTATTTCTACGATAGCAAGCGTTGCAGCTTTGGAAGTAGACGGTGTTTCGGCTCTCAGTACGCTACTTTCGTCAAACATTAAAGACTTGCTTTCGAAAAAAAATACGTCAAAGGGCATTGTTGTCGAAGTTTCTGATAACGGTGATGTTGCAGTTACCGTTAATATGATAGTAAAATATAATTATAAAATTCAGGATGTTGCTCTCAACGTTCAGAATCAAGTTATACGTGCTATTTCCGACATGACCAATTATAATGTTTCCTATGTTAATGTAAATGTTGTCGGTGTAACCATACCGAAATCAAGCGCCGATAAGTAACTCAAAAAGCCACCGTGGTTATTCACGGTGGCTTTTATTCATATTGTCTATAAATTCTTTCTTTTGTGCTGTCATCTGTACCCAGGCGGGTCTGAAACCGCTTTTAACAGCATTGCGCGCTGAGGCGACATTAGACCAGGCACAGCAGTAGAACGGTACTTTATTAAGCTTTAAAATCTCATGCGCAAGAATTGTTGTAAGTGTACAGGCGATACCTTGCTTTCTGTATTTAGGTAAAACGTCTATGCCGATTTGCCACATATCTTTGCAGTCAGCTGAAGCGCCGGCAAGACCGATAAGAGTGCCGTTGTCATACGCTCCGATCGCAATTTTGTCCAGTTCGCTGCGCTCTTTGCAAAGTGCGTTTGACCATTGGGGAAGATATAAGCTTTGAAACTGATTTTTTGTGATAATTCTTGTTTCAAATCCGCATCTGCATATTTTCAATGAATTTATGTCCGGCAAAAAGTATTGTGCCATAAAACAGATATCTAACCCGAATTGTCTTAGCTGCTCCATAAGCACATGAAGATTAGGTGTTTCGAAGCAGTGTTCTGGCGGGTAGCTGTTTATATATTCCGCAACTATTTCATATAGATCTGGTGAGACTGATGCTACTACATTACTTCCATATGATGTAAGATCGCATAAAAAGGGCAATTTCAGATATTTTCTCGCGTCATTATTTTTTTGAGAAATTACGGTTTTTGGATTACCGCTAATAAAATCTTCAGCAAGACAGTTGCTGTCCGCTGCTGATTGGTTAAGTGCAATTTGTAAAATTTGTGCATTATTCATATTTGTTTAACCCTTAAATTAAACAGCGCAGCTTTGCTGCGCTGTTTATTAAATTTATTTTGCTTTTGCTTTTTTCTTTTCACCGTGCTTTTGCCACGATACCCAGAGTGTGCCGGGAAGTGTAATTGAAGAGTAGCATCCTGAGATAATACCCACCATTAAAGGCAATGCAAAGTGTGAAACAGATGTAAGACCGCTGATAAGAGAAAAGATAAATACAAGTGCAATTGCAAGACATGACATTAGGGAAGTATTTATGGTTCTTGTCAGGCACTGGTTAATACTCGTATCCGCAATTTCCTCAATAGACATTTTGCCTGCGTACAGACGTTTGTTATAACGTATTTTATCGTAAATAACAATGGTATCATTTACCGAATAACCGAGAATCGTCAGTATAACCGCAATAAAACCGTCATTAATCGGAATTCCAAAAATAACAAATGTGAAGAAAATCAAAAGAAGATCATGCAAAAGCGCAAGAAGCGCTGTGAGCGCTGCCGAAAAACCGGAAATAATCTTGAATCTCAATGTAACATAAATAACAATCAGCACCATGGCAATCAGCATAGCTTTTATACCGTTTGTAAAAAATCTTTTTCCTATATACGGCTCAACGCTTTGTGTTTCATAAAGCTCAATATCATTAGCAGAAAATTTTGATGTAATTTCATTTGTTATTTTATCAAGCTGTTCTGTCGCAAGGCTTGATGTGCCGCCGACGCTTATAACGACAGTTTTACGGTTGCTGTCATCACTGACGGCAGTTTGAGTTTGAGCGGTTGCCTTTTTACCTAAAATATTAGTTACAATGGTTTCAACATCCGAAATTTGAATGTCGCCCGTGTAGCTGTATGATAGTTTTGTACCGCCGCTAAACTGGATATCGAGCTCGATGCCGCGTATAAATAGGGAGACAACGCCGATAAGCATAAGGCAGATTGAAATAATATAAAACCATTTTCTGTTTTTATAGAACTTAATCATTTTGCAGTAGCACCGCCTTTCACTTTCTTGATGCCGTAAAGCCACGGCTTTGACAGTCCTTCAAAGAAGCTGAGAGACGTAAGCATAAGCTTTGTTGTTATAATTCCGAAACAGAAGTTCATAACGATACCTATTAACAGAGTATATCCGAATGACAGTATAGAACCTGTACCGAATATCAAAAGCAATATTGCGACTATACCAGTTGTGATATTACAATCAAGAACTGCAGAAAACGCTCTGTTGAACCCGCCTGCGACAGCACCCTTGATAGTTTTATTGTTTCTCAATTCATCTTTTATTGTTTCGGCAATGATTATATTAGAGTCAACGCTCATACCTATTGCAAGAATGATACCGGCGATACCCGGCAAAGTCATTGTAAGTCCGAGCATTGAGAATATGAGAAGCTGACCGGATATTTCCAATATAAGGTTAATGCATCCTACAAATCCGGGCAACTTATAATAGAGCAGCATAAACAGGCAAATGAGAATTGCTGCGATAATGCCTGCATCTATCATAATATTCAGCGCACCTTCGCCCAGCGTTGCGCTTATAGAGCTATAATTTGTTGATGTAAGACTGAATGGGAGAGCGCCCGCCTGAATTTTGTTGGCGAGTTCGCGTGCTTCTGTTGCCGTAAATCCGCCGCTTATCTGTGCATTGCCGTCAGTTATTGCCTCCTGAACATTAGCATAATTTATGAGCGTTTCATCCATGTATATGCCGATTGTTTTGCCGACATTATTTTTTGTAGCGTCAGCAAATAGCTTTGTACCGTCGCTGTCAAACTCCAGCACTACAAGATATTCTCCGTTTGCATATCCTGCTTCACTATTTTTGACTCTGGCACCTGTAAGTATAGGCTCATCGCCGTTTTTGGTCACCTTATTAGGATCGGTTTGATCAACAGTTACAAACCAAAATGAAAGCTCAGCAGTTTCGCCGAGTTCTTTAATTGCGGCTGCCGGGTCATAGTCTTTTTCATCCGCAGACCACGGGAATTCAACGAGAATATCTCCGCTTCCGTTATCGACGGTTACATTTCTGTCAAGAATATTTTTGCCGTCGAGTCTTGTCTCTATAATGGCCTTTGCAGCTTCAAGCTGCTCGGCAGTAGGCTTAACATTTTCGTCAGCCGGCTTAAATGTAGCGCTTACGCCGCCCTTTATATCAATACCGAATCTGATATTATGGACACTTTTGACGTAAGTTTTGCCGCTAATGGTGAGTCCGAAAACGGCAAGGGCAGCAACAATCATAATTATTGCCGCAACAATGAAAAAAACTGATTTTTGCTTTGTGGTTTTACTGTGTTTTCTCATCGTATACCTCCTTTGATTTGTATTTGTAACTTTTTTTGGGTCATAAATTTGCTGTATCTGAATATAATCAATATTAAAATACACTTGTTAATTATATAATTCATAACCGAAAAAGTCAATTACTAACGTATTTTTTATATGAATATTTATGAAAAAAGTAATAAAAAACATAGCATTTGGTGCAGTTATAGGAGCATCCATT
>CABULU010000015.1 GCA_902492505.1 uncultured Eubacteriales bacterium | reverse complement strand
CTTCTCGCCCTCTGCCGAGCAGGTGGCTTCCTTGGTGACTACGCCCTCATCCCAAGCATGGCCGAGTTTCGCAATAACTTCAGTTTTTGTCTCACTGCATTCTGTACAGGTGTAGGTCATAACACCGTCTGTCTCACAGGTTGCAGGCGTTGTTACAACACCATCGTCCCATACATGGGCATCGGGATTGGCAGGCATTTTTTCAACTGACATTTCAGTTGGATCGTTTTTACAGATATAAACTATAACGCCCTCAGTTTTACATGTAGGTGCTACTGCAATATTACCTTCGTCCCAGTCATGTATTTTAAGCTCGTCTATTGCCGACTGAAGCATTACAGCAAGGCTGTCAAGCTCAGACTGCGACGCATTTTCAAGCTTTTGTTCTGCCTGGGAAACGACATCAAGAAGATTATCAAACGATTTGGCGCAGTATATATTATCATCATTGGAATAGCTCAGCGCTTTATTGATAAGCTCTTTTAACACACTGCTGTCCGGTTTGAGATTGACACTTAAAGGCACTGTCTGACCATCATCGGATATCATTTTATATTCACCCGATTTACCGATTACAAGCGATGATTCATTTTCAACAGTAAACCCGTCACCGAATTCAATAAATCTGCCAAGGTCAAGCGCCGCTGAGACAGTCTCACCGTCGGAAAGCGTTGTGTTGTCAATAATAAGCTGTGTTATACCGGAGCAAAGTATTTTTGCCCTGCCGAGAGTACCGACACGAATGTCGGCATTGCGTACAGTAAGCGGGAATTCTACGGAATCTGATGTGACAGGGCCTGTAATATTCAGACCATCGAGCGTAATTCCTGTCTGAGAAATCCTGTTCATGTTTGCAACGATGCAGGAACCGATATAGTTTGCCATCTTTTCATATCCGATAGCGGTAGGATGAAGAGCATCGCCGAAATAGCTTGTATCATTTGTATACGGACGCATTTCATCATGAGTATCAATTATCTTGCCGCCTACCATTTTGGCAATATACTCGTCAAGGTATATTGTGTTCTTTTCAACACGCTCATTATTCATCAAATCGTCTGCACGCTGAAGCGTTGTCGTAATATAAATTGCCGGCTTGCTGTCAAGAGCACGGTAAGTGTCGATTATATCAATATACGTATCAATAAAGCTGCTGTTTGACGTCCAGATATTATAACGTGAATCATTTGTGCCAAGCGCACATATTACAACATCCGGCTCAAACGCAAGACTTGCCTCGTGCTGCTCCTTTGCAAACACCATATAGCCGCGCTCATCACTTTGAACGGTGGCTGAGCCCTTGCCGAAATTCTGTACAATATACTCCTCGCTGCCAAGATACTTTTGCAGATAGCTCGGATAGTCCGCAGTTGAACCTGCTCCTACGCCCTGCGTGATAGAATCGCCTATGCAGGCAATTTTAAGCTTGCGCACCTCAACTCCCGAAATATTTGCATTTTTACTGTGAAGCTTAATGCCTGAAACAACAGAAAAATTAATTTCAAAAATATCATCCGGCACCAGCAGCTCATTGCTGTAAAGGACCATATTGGCAGTTGATGTAACAACATTTTTACCTGTCACAAACCCGTAGCAGGTATTATCATAGTATGTATAAAGCGTGATGCCGTCAGGCGCGCCGTAAAGGGTCGGATAATACACGGCAGGATTATCTATGCCGTCAACAATCTGCGGACTTATAGTTGCATTTTCTATATCCGAAAGATTTCTGACACCCATAACATACAATGTGTATACCTTTGAAATATTACCGCGTGTGACCTTAATATAAGCCGTAGTTGCCTGGCCGACATTAACGTCAATTATTTTAAGCTCTGATTTGCAGGTTTTATCTGCATAAAGCCTGCAGCCCTCACCGAGCATGGGAGTAAAGTCTCTTGACGCATAACCGTATGCACTGAGTGTTTCATTGTCAACGGTAAATCCGTAAATATTGGTAACAACAGGCGCCATATCGCTGCGCTTTACAGTCATAGCATAGTCAAGATATACATCCGCCTTATAATCAGACGGTATATCGCCGTTTGCCGCCGTTTTATAATCAGACGTGTATGTCGCAAAGTAGTTATCGGAATGATCCACAACCGTATCCTCATTGAGGAAGAAAGTCGCCATAATGCCGATTACCCTGTTGTCTTTAAAGGTTACGCAGTCGGAATAATCACCGCTGTTTACGGAAAATGTATCGGACTTTGCTGTCACAAACAGATAGTTAAAATCACGCGTTGATACAAATTCGTTTGAAACAAAATTAATACTGTTAAATGACTGCGGGTAAAGCGCTATAACTGTCCTCAGCGTCTGCCCGTTATACTCAGACTCGTTGCCGCAGTTAATAAATTTGTTATTTACAATATTCAGCTTTGTATCAAGAGCCCGGCGCTGCTCGCTTGAAACGTCGGCATTATGACCGACAAAGGTAATGAGATTATCATTGAGCGCGGCGCTGCTCTTGCAGCCGTAAAAATAACTGTTCTTCAAAGTAAATTCAACTTTACGCGCAGTTTTGCTTACTGTGAAATTACCGAAGCTTGGGGTGTTATCAACAGAAACAAATCCATCTATGGTTACAAACGGCGCAACCGTATCCTCAAAAAGCGCATGTTCACCCGATGCGTTTGTACCGATATAAAACATATTTTCTATATTGAAACTGTCACTGTTTACGGCAGTGTCCGAGCTGCTCATACTGTTGGCATTCTGAAGGTTGAATTCTCTTTCTCCTCCGGTCAAAAAGCAACGGTCATACACAATATTTTTCAAGGTAATATTTGTTGCATACTCGCTTTCATGTCTATTTGTATCAACAAATTTCCCTGTAAGCCTTACACCGCTGATGAGAATATTAGTGCCGCTTTCCGAACTGGGCGTTGCCGATTCGGAAATCACTACGTCTGCGTTATCAATAATTGTTTCACCGTATTTGTTCCAGCTGCTGTTAAGGGTTTGATCGCCTTTGCCGTTCGGATTTACGGAAAAGCCTTCTCCGAATATGCTCCAGCTTCCGTATATATCAAGCTGTCCGTAGCTTCCGGCGGGCAGTATAATCTGCACCGGAGCAGCACCGAATTTATCACGGATTTCTTCAAGTGTTGCAAAAGCATTTTCTCCGTATGTAAATACATATTGAATATCGTTCCAGACGGCGTTAAGCTTATCGCCTGCATTTTTTCCCAAAGCATTGGGTGCATACAAAACGGCGGTATTTTTTATTATACCGTTTTCATCCTCATAAGCATCGGCAAATGCCTTGGCCTCGCCCAGATTGAATTTTAACGTATATACAGCGCCTGAATAATCCTTATAGCTGAGCTTAATGTAATAAATATCGGTAGAATTATTTTCGTTCAGAGTGAGACGGCTGAGCTTTTCAGTGCACTGTTCATCACCGTAGACCTCAGCAGAAATCAAGGGATTGACACAAGCAAATTCAAGTGTATCTACAACCTGACCGTTTGTGCCGTCTGCACTGACAACATCGCCGTTTATTTAAACATTTTCTATCTTATCTCCAAAATAAGCCGATGTCAAGGCAAAATCGGTATTTTTAACATTACGCGCAAAATCAGCGTAATAATAATCGGCTTTGCCGAAATTAGGCGCAATACCCATTACCGCATTACTATAATCATCTGACGCTTCGGCAAGGTAGGTACCCGTGCTGTCAACGACGGTTCCTGTTCCGAAATTAAGATATCTTGTAGATGTTATGTCACTTAAAACAAACGTATTGTCACGCGCAGTATATCCTATTTTTTCGACATAGTCCACATCGTTTGAAGCAGTGGTGCTGCCGACAACTGGCTGAGTGCTGACTGTATTTATAAAGATATTTCCGCAAATGCTTAAAGACGTGATATAGGAAGGCTGGAAATTAACGCCCATTCTATTCTTGCTGCAATTATAAACGACATTGTTGTCAAACACAACTTTTTCCGTAACACCTTTTTCGGCGGCATTATCGGTATAGCCGTTGATTGTAAGCTGCAGTGACTCAGCGTTTCTGAAATTACAGCCGCTGAAAATTACCGAGCCCGTTTGGGCAGAGGCACTGGTGCTTGCGACATATCCGAACTGTGAAAGAGCAAATCTAACATTATTTCCAGGGTAGAGGTTATTGTCCTCATTAAAGTAGAACCCTTCAAAAATCATGTTATTCATATTACCCGTGTTGACAATTCTGTTATTTGAAGCAGATTTATAGAAATAATGCTCTACACGGAAATTTTTAACGGTAAGAAAATCGTTATAGCCGTAATCACTGCCGGTATTTGCGGCGCGCGGAGATTTACAGTCAAACAGAAATCCCGCATAGTTTGAAAGCGCCGTAAAGTCTGCTATCGAGTTTTCAAAAACAACAGACAGATTGCGCGGGTCTTCCGCGCTACCTGCGACACGCGACCTGTCATAAAAAATGTCGCGCATAGTAATGCCTTTAAATTCAAGGCGTCCGGCAAGGTTGTTACTGCTTATAATAACTGAGCCTACCGACGATGTGCCGCCGGAAACTGAATATTTATCCCACTGCGTACTCAGCGTCCAATCTGCCGAAGCATCGCCGTAAGAGGCTGACTTGTCATTAGGGTCAATCAGCCGGTTTTGTCCGTACACCTCAATGGATTTAATATTTGTAACATCAGCCGTTATGAAAAAGTACTTATTATCCTCTGTTTTTAAATTATTTTCAGGTATAAGCACCTGAATATCGGAAATACCGTTTTCATTTGCATACACTATGATGTCATCTATACTCTGAAACGCATTTACCCCCCATGTGAAGTTGTATGTCGAACCCTCCCATGAGTATTTGACCTTAGTACCGGTTGCAAGCGTACCGTCGTTTTCGGCATCAAGTATTACAGCATTTTTTGATATTTCACCGTATTTATCATAGTAGCTGTCAGCAAAATCGCTAAATATTTTTGAGAATATAAAATCGGATACATTTTTATAACCGTCTGAATTAAAGTGAACAGTATCGGTATAAATACCGTCATCCCAGTTCTTTGTTTCGCTGTATATATCGATAAGATTGCAGCCTGTCTCACCTGCAACCCGCTCGATTATCGGATTGACACAGCTTATCTTGACAGATGTTCCGTCCCTGTCTGACTCTATCCTGCCGGACGGACAGTTTACACAGTATACCTGTGCTCCGTTATTTTGGTATCTTTCAACAAGAGACTTATAATCCTTTTCAAATTCAGCCGCAGCACTGCTGTTTGCACCTCCGTCCCAGTTTACACTGTGGAAGTTTGTCAGATGCGCGCCTGTATCATTGACTCCGAGCATCAGTATAACGATATCGGGCTTCCATTCCATTGAATACTTATAGCGCAAAGTCTCCTGATATACCCAATTAGTGCCGCCGCCCGAATAATTATAGGTTGACATGTCGCAGGCAACAGCACCGCATTCGCCGAAATTGCGTACTTCATATCCGTCGCCCAGCATTTGCTGGAGAAAAACGGGATAGCCTTTATCAGACTTATCTCCGTAGGTAAGGCTGTCGCCTACACATGCAACCTTTACTTTCTGCGGTGTTTCGGTTCTTTGTGAGGGGTCAACCGTAATACCGTTTTTCGTGACGCTGCGTTGCGATGACATTATCGGTGCAATCCCTTGTGCGATTATATCCGCAATAAAGCCATAGCCCTTTTCGGTGCATTTCATATCATCGCTAAGATCACCGGTAAAATATGAAGTGTCATTGAGCTTTTCACTTGTTTGGGTATATGTATCAATATATATCAGTCCGTTATCCCGAGCTACCTGCTTCTGCATTGGAATAATTGTTTCGGTAAGAAGCTGGCTGCGAAGTCCGCTGCTCATAGCAGGCGAGCCTGCAATCACTACCGCCGGATGAGACGGAAGCTGCGTATAGCTGTCAATAAGCGCCTGATACTGCTTTTTATACATTTCGGGAGAACTGTATGCCTGACCCAGCGTATCATTGCTGCCCATCATGATAATTACTATATCGGGGTTATAGTCAAGTGACATATAATACTGCACTGAATAAATATAGGTCCAGTAATTGTAGCTACCGCTTTTGGCGTTGCTCTGAATATTTACGGTAGCACCGTCACATCCGAAATTTCTGACTTCATACTTACCATCACCGTATTTTTCATCAAGTATACTTTTCAGCTGCGCCGGATAGCTTTTATCCGCGCGCTCATCCTCCGAAAGTCCGTTACCTTCCGTAATAGCATCGCCCACACAGGCGATTTTTACAGGTGTGGTCACGTCGGGCTCGCTTGTCAGAACAGTGCTGCCGTTCTCGCCGTAAAAATTGACCGAGCTTGTGGCAATGACATCACCGTTATATACGCCGCCGGGCATTATAACGTTGGGAACGCTGTCGCCCCCGTGTGCCGCTATTATCTGAGCTACGGACGCAAATGCATTTACACCCGCAGTAAACACATATTCGGTACCCTCCCACGAAACGGTAAATTTTGTACCGTGAGGCATATTTTCCGTTTCCTCACAGAAAAGGTACGGGGAGTCAATTTTCCCCTCTCCGACTGTTATCGGCTCAGCGGCATTAACATCGCCGACAGAAACATAAACCCGATACACGACGGATACACCGGCGGCATTGGTTGTTTTGGCATACACAACAGTACCGTCTCCGACAATTTCACTGTTAAGCGTGCTTATACTTTGCAGGCACGCCTCATCCGAATACAGGTTATACCTGTTTAACCCGTCAGACGTCTTTATATCCGAATAGTAATCCTCATCTTCGCCTATAACTAAAGACGCTTCCCGAGTGACGTTATTGACAACAGCAAGCTTTCGGTCTATCACCATATCCATTGAAGAGGCAAGTGTTGTTTTTGCATAATCCAAATAATAATCACTTCCCTCAAGCACGCCGAAAAGCGGAGTTCCGTTTTGCGCCGAAGCAAAGTCTTCGGTATAGGGCGCATAATAGTTATTTGAGCCTCTTGTCAATGTCTCGGTTTGACTGTTAACGGTTATAAAAGGGCTGTATCCTATAAGACGGTTGCCCTCAAATATAATCCTGTCCGAATAATCCTTGTTCATGGGCGCATATGTCTCAGCCGAAGCGATAAAGGGTACGCTGAGATAATTATTCGTATCTATAAACGTATTGTCTTTGAATGTAATATCGGTAAATGCGTCGGGATAAATTGCGGCGAACACAAAATCACTTGAATTATACTTATCACTCGCGGCGTCAATTACAATATTATTCTCAAATAACAGATGCGTCTGCTTGCCCTCGGCACTGCAATACTGAGCATGACCTGTGGGCGCGATTACAGTGGGCTTGGGGTTTCCGCGGTCGTCGGAGGTACGCAGATAATCTCTGAAATAGCAGTTTTTAACCACATAGCTTCCGTTTATAACAGAATCCTTCCACTTGGGATAGCCAAGAGTAGGAAATTTATTATCAAAATACAAACCGTCTAAAGTAACGTAAGCAGGACTGTTTTCAGTAAACACACGCTGCCCGTTGTCGCCTTTTACAAAATTATACCTACAGTTTTTCATTGTAAGAGAATCTATATTAGGCTTTGAAGCATCTGTATTGTCAGTGTTGCCGTTGGCAAATCTGTATACAAAGCCCGTACTGTTAAAGGAAAGCAGGCAGTTCTCGATTGTAATATCTGTTTTATACACAGACGCTTTACGATAGGTATCCATGATACGACTGCCGATTGAGACGCCCTTGATAACAATCCTGGTGCCCTCTTCGGAACTGGGAGTTGCCGCCTCGGAGATTACAATCTGACCGGAAATTTTTGCAACAGCGGCAGTGTCGGCAAATTTATCACTAAGCTGCCACTGCTGTGTCCTGTCATCGGGCACTACATTAGGATTAACGGCATATCCGGGACCGTAAAGCTCTATTGACCCATCAATCGTTATTCCGGCATAATCACCGGCAGTTAAAATAAGCTGCTTTACATTTGCAGCCCTTGCCTCGGCTATCGAGCTGAAAGCGTTTACACCTACGGTGAATACATAGCTCATTCCGTTAAAGGTCTCTGTTACTTTCTGGCCCGTAGAAAAACTGCCGGAATGCAAAAGCAGAGCGGCTGTATTTTTGATTGTTCCCGTCGGATCGAAAAAGGCGTTACTGAAATCAAGCTGAGCCTTGTTTGAAATAATGACAACTTTATATTTTACATCAGCAAAGCCGTCGCCCTGAAGCAGAAGATAATACGTCTTCATACCGTCAGCACTTACTTGCTCATACGTAATAGACTCTGCCGGCTGAGTACAGTCTTCATCATAATATAGCGATGTTGCGATGTTTTCTGTATCAACAGTAAAGGTCGGGTTTAAAAACTCAGTCCCCTCTTTAATTATTGCGGAAATAGTTTTTTCACCCGTGTTAATATAAAAGCTCTGTGCTGCCGATTCAAAATCGGCTCCTGTTACAATTGGCTCCGGTGTATCGTCCTGCGCTGCAGCTTTGTCTGATGAAGCTGCAAAGACAAATGATATTTCCGCTGAGCTCAGCAAAGAAATTATCAGGCATACACACAGAAGCCAGGATACAAATCTTTTCATAGCAAACTCTCCTTCAGGCTGAATTTAACTAAATTATATATTTTAATAAAAATCAAAACAAGAAATATATTTTTAAATTACAGACAAAAATATAGATGTTCAGTCTACATTAAATGTATTTCTGTCAATATATTGAAATCATTTTGCAAACATGATATAATTTCTGCAAATACAAATCCCGTAAAAGGAGGACAAACAGTGCTTAAAAATGTACCGAAAATAATACCGCCCGAACTTTTGAAAATTATGTGCGAAATGGGACACGGCGATGAAATAGTCATTGCAGACGCTAATTTTCCGTCGGCAAGCATAGGACAAAAGGTAGTGTATATGAACGGCAGCGGTGCTGCCGAGGTGTTATCGGCTGTGCTTGAACTATTGCCGCTTGATACATATCAGCACCCGCTTTTCCTTATGAGAGTTGTTGACGGTGATGACGTTAAAACCCCTATTTGGGACGAATACAAAAGTATAGTGAAAAATCATACAGATTCGGGATTTGAGACATTAGACAGATTTGAGTTTTATGAGCGCGCCAAAAAAACATATGCTGTTATTGCTACGGGTGAGAGCGCGCTATACGCTAATATACTGCTAAAAAAAGGCGTTATCTGACTTGAAACAGGCGTGCAGAAAATAAATTCAGGTGATAAATATGATAGACTTTGAAAATCACAGGTCTGATAAAATTGAATATATTTATAATCAGAATGATATAAATCTGAATTTTCATAAGCATACTCACAGAAGCTTTGAAGTGACATTTGTCAGCGAAGGAACTATTGAGTGTGAAATAGAGGAAAAGGTGTTTGAACTGAATGCCGGGCAGGCAATACTTATCCTTCCCGGTCAGATTCACTCTTACAAAACAATACAATACAGCAAGAGCTATCTGTGTGTGTTCTCAAATGACTGGGTTAACAGCTTTTACGATGAAGTAAAAGGATTTCATTTTGAAAATCCGACATTTAGCTGTGACAGTGAATATCCCGGAAAAGTACTGCAAAATAAAAAAAGCGACAAATTTTTAATTCGCTCCGTTTTATACGGATTATGCAGTAAAGTATACCGCAGCAGCAATCTTCAAAAGTCAAATGAATCTCACTTTGCACTGATAAATTCACTTGCTTTTTATATTCAGAACAATTTTCAGAAAAGAATAACCCTTAAAGAACTGGCAGCAAATTTCGGGTATAATTACAGTTACCTTTCTGCCTATTTCAGCAAATATTTCGACATGAACTTCTCCGCCTATGTCAACAGTTACAGGATACAGCTTGCAAAAGCATATCTTACTTCAACCGACAAGAATATTACTGAAATATCAAACATATGCGGATTTGAAACAATACGAAACTTTAACCGTGCTTTTAAAAAAGAGTGCGGACTTTCGCCCAAGGAATACCGTTTAAATAATAAATAAAAATTAAATAAAATGTGCCCGGATAAAACCGGGCACATTTATTATTAATATAAAACTATCCGACAATACCGGATCTTGCAATCGACTCGGTAAATTTCCTCTGGAAGAGAAGGAACATAACAAGCAGAGGCAAAATATACAATATAATGCCCGCACGCCAGATAGGATAAATTAACACCTCATCTACACCAGCATACAAACCGCCGACAGTTGTCATGTTTGTAAACATATCATTCAGCGAACTGGAAAGCACTTCTGTCTGAGGCAGGAACAGCGGAACCGTATAGTAATCATTATAATACCATACAAGGCTAAGCAAAAATACCGTAACAAACGCCGGAACTGCGTTGGGAACAAGTATTTTGAGGAAGGTTTCAAAAGAGCCGCAGCCGTCAATATATGCCGCCTCTTCAAGCTCCTTAGGAAAGCCGCGGAAGAACTGTCTGTAAACAAAAATGAACAAACCGCTCTTAAGTCCGCTTGCAAACAGCGCCGGTAAAATAAACGACCATAAGGTATCCGTAATGTCTATATAGTTTGTCGGCATAATTCCTACCAAATTAAGACCTGAAAAGATATAGAACGGGTCAAAATACCGGAATGTAGTGTATGTCGTAACCGAAATAGTCTGAGGCGGAACAATGAAGGTCAGAAGAACCAGACCAAACATCAGACCCTTGCCCTTAAACTTAAATCTTGCAAAGCCATAACCTGCAAGAGCGCATGTACAGAGCTGCAAGAGTGTAGGCCACAGAGATACATTCACGGTATTCATCAGAATTCTCGGATACTCAAGAAAATCCCAGGCGTCCTTGAAATTCTGCCATGTGAAGTGCTGCGGAATATAAATTACACGCGGGTCATACATATCCTCCGGCAGGCGTATCGCCTGCGATATGCAGTAAATAAGCGGATATAGGATAACATATGCAAGTCCTATCAGTATAAGCGAAACAGCAAGCTTACCGATAAACTTGGAAACAATATTGAGCCAAAGACGCTTATCAGTCTTTTTGCCCTTATGTGCAGTAAACTGCGATACAATAGCTTTTGTAATATTCATTTAACTGCACCCCCTTAATCTACCGAATAGAATATAAGCTTTTTGCAAATCAGGAACACTAAGCCGATAATAGCCAGAATAATTGCAAAGTAAACCCAAACAATGGCGGCAGCCTTACCGTAATCGAATGTGGCTGTTACCAAACCGTCAACCTGGCTTAAAACGGCGTTTGACGGATCTGAGAAGGTATCAACTATCGTATAAACAACGTTTACAAGAATGATAGGAGATACACTCGGGAATGTAATAAGCCAGAATTTCTCCCACGCGGTAGCACCCTCAACGTCGCACGCCTCATAAAGTGCAGGCGATATACTCTGAAGTGCCGCAAGGAACAGTATAATCTGTATACCCGAGTCCCAAACAACGTCAAATATACGGTCTGAAATTGCAATCATGTATCCGGTTATCTGTTCGCCCAAGCCCAAACTGGACAAGACCTCGGTAGCGTTCATTGTAGAGAACATTATACCGTTAGATACATCGCCCTCAAATACGGCGGAGGTATCGGACGCACCGTTAAACGCGGTCATTACAACACCCGTTGTAACAATAACAGGGAGGAAGAAGACCGCTCTGGCAATTCCGCGACCGATAAACTTACGGTTAAGCAGAACCGCGACAAACAGGCTGAAAACAAGAATAATAGGCACGTTTATCGCAAGGTCGCCGAAAGTGCTGCCGAGATTTCTTAAAAATGTTGCATCTTTAAAAATACTGGTATAATTATAGAAATTGTTCCATTCGGTAGCATAGTCTTCAAAAATTTTAACATCAGACAAAGAAAAGTTTATCGACTGAATTGCCGGGATAAAAAAGAACATCAGAAAACCGATAAGCCACGGAAGCGTAAACATAAATCCGACAAAACTCTGTTTGCTTTCATAGGACATACGCTTGCGACTTTTCTTTTTTGAGTTATCCGAAGGCTCTGAATTTTTAGTGCTTTTCTCTTTTTTGGCCTTAACCTTTTCGGGTTTAACCTTTTTTGCTTTTTTCGGAGAAATAGCTTCTCCGTTTTCTTCAACGGGATTTAAAGCATCGTTATTTACAGCTTCAGCCATTATTTAGCACCTCCCACAGCAGTGTACGCTCTGGCATCAATCTTAATGTTATCCACGGTCACAGCTTCGTCGCCGTAATTGACGTAAACCTTGGCACCGTTTGAGAAAGTGGTAACTCTGAGCGTGTCACTTCTAATTTCATGATTGGTAATGCTGCTTGCACCGACAGCGTCATATACCGCTTTCATTCTGCCGTAAGCAGAAGTCATGATTTCAAAATAATCATCATATGAGCATGCATAGTAATCACTGAACGACGTATCCTGAAACGCAGTTGAATCAGCATCCATAAGCTGATAGTAAAGGCTGAGCCCCGACTCAGCACATTTCAGCTCGAGTTCAGAGACCTCGGAAGAGAGGTTCATTGCCTCTGCGGACATGTTCACATAGCCGCGAAGCACTATCTGATAAAACGGAACAGAAGTCTGCGCCATGATAAGACTGCTGGAGTAAACAGGAGCTTCGACGATATTATCCACACTACCGAGAACAAATGAATTTCCGACTCTTGTACTTACAATACCGTCTGTTTTATCGGCAACATTTTTAAAGAGCTCTTTCATAAGGTCTGCCGACTTGTCTCTTGTAACCATACTGTCATCATTGTATGCAGCATACGGGTCGGTACCTGCAGTGTTGAATGAAAAGTTCTTTATTCCAACCTTCAGGGCATTGTCAACAAATGTATTTGCAAATTCAACCATATACTTCGGATGAATAAGATGATTGAATTTATCACCGATAACCGACCTGTTGAGCGACTTGGAGAACGGGTAAACCGTAACGGGCGTTGCCGCCAGCGAATACGCAGTATGCTTAAATTTCTTTACCTGTGAGGAACCGGAATAGAACGACTGAACATCATTATCAAAAATCAGGTTCACTCCCTGCTCCTCGGCGTAAGCAATAAGGTCCTTTGCTCCTTTCATGCCGCCCAGCTTGGACTCGGGACTGAAATTCATATCAATAGCCGATTCAAGTCCCCCGCCGGACCAGCCGGACATTGTGATAACCAAATTATTTATGTCCTTACCCTTTAAATCATCGATAATACTCTTGACATCCGAAAATGTGGTAAGAGCTTTAACGCCTGTATAGGGGATACCGAGAAAATGCATTGGGGATTTAACAGCTCCGAAAAGGTTAATGTTAAGCGAATTAACATACGAGCTTGTGCCGTCAAGAGGAGACAGTCCCTCTTCGTCAATCAGATACTGTCTGTATCGCTTAGCCATGCCTACATAATTCGAATTATCCTTATCAAGAGGATATATGCGCATGGACATATTGCCGCACATATTATCACTGTAATACATACTTATGGTATCGGCAGTGCCGGTAGCGCTGCGGCGCGTCTGCGTATCACGCAGCAAAAGATGCGAGCTCACACTGTTATATGAGTTATACATTTTACTTACATTGCACTTGATGGCCGCTGTGCCTGCGCCCTGCGTAATTACCGAAAGGTACGCCGCGCCGTTTTTCTGAATTCCGTAAACCGGAAGGCTTATCGTCTCGTTAAGATCAACATAAGATGTACTGTTTGATGAAGCGGTAACGTCGCGATTATATATATATCCGGTATACTGCGACAAATTCTTACAGATTTTATTAAACTCCATAAGCGAACCGCTGCCGTCCGGAATCAGAGCATATCCGCTGTCAGCCAAACCGCCTGCGCCCAAAAACGGAAGCAGTGTAATCTGGGTTATTCTTGCATCTGAGTTTTCCTCGATATCCTCTACTAAAATCTGAACATCAAGATAATCCTCTTTAAGTTCATAAGCAACCGGTATCGAGAAATTACGAGTAGCTCCGCTGAAAACATAAGTCATTATCTGCTTGTTACCGTCATGTTCGGAAACGATATGTGCCTGACATGAAGCAACACTGATAATATCGTAACTCGAATTAAGATAAGTAACTATCAGCTGAGACTGAAGATTTTCCTTATTTGCCGCCTGGGCAATAACGTCTTTTTCCCAGTCAATAGGGTTGGAATACCAAATAGCTCCGGTCTTTTTGTAATAAAGGGCGAAAAAGCCGTTGATATCATTCACATAAAATGCGAGATTATCATTTTCCGACGCAAGAGTGAACTGCGAAAGGTCTGCGACATTACCGGTAGTACCGTCGCCGGTAATATGCTCAGCGTCAACTACAACGTCGGCACCGTCGGGAGTAGTAGTTTCTTCATCGCCGTCTTCTTGGCCGTCAGCGCCGTCCTCGCCTTCGGACGCGGTGTCATCGGAAGCATCGGTTTCGACAACGTAATCGTCCTCAGGCTCTGCAAACGCAAATACCGAGAGCATTGAAATAATCAGACAAGCTGCCAGTATCAAAGATAAAACCTTTTTAAATTTCATTTATCAATACTCTCCTTTCTATCTCATCATTAGCTCTGTAACAATCGTCGCAATAAAGATGTACAGCTGCTGCATAAGGACGACAAACAGGAAAATGATGAAGAAAATAATTGCCATACCTATGAGTGTAATAATAACGTTAAATATAGTTCTGCCCAGCGAATAGTTATGAATAGTCTTGAGTGCAAACAATGCAAGACATACAAACCAAATGTTCAGGCATAGAACAATCATATCAACGAACACATATTCGTCCGCTGTCAGGATATTGGAGGCAACCGTTTCAACAATACGTGCTATTACAAGCGGAATCAGACAATAACAGATGGATATGTAAA
The DNA here is from genome assembly GCA_902492505.1 of uncultured Eubacteriales bacterium. Taxonomy (GTDB): domain Bacteria; phylum Bacillota; class Clostridia; order Oscillospirales; family QAKW01; genus RGIG9041. Next base: position 20,839 of record CABULU010000015.1, on the reverse strand, counting down.
TATCTATCATGCGTCCTTCGCCGTTAAGCAGTGTACACAGTGCCCAGTTTGCAACAACAAACAGCAAAACCATGAACAGTGACCGTACCAGAACCATAATTACGTTAAAGTCCTGAATACGCGAAGTGTTTTGTATAAAGCCCTTCATTACGTCAAGTATAATTTCCGATATTGTAAAAATCGCCAAAATTATTGTTGCGGAAAATATCGAGCCGTTCTTTTTTTCTTTGAGAGCTTCAATAGTGTCAATGGGATGGTTGATTATTTTAAATGGGTTTATAGTGCCCCTGAAAGCAAAAGCCTTATCCATTTATTGTACACCCCCCTCTTTTTTTTCTTTGATGCTATTAATAATTTTTTTACCGAAGAAGCGCCAAAGCACAACAAGAATTATCAGAATCAAGATCAATGTCATAAACAGACCGAAATTGCTTCTTATATAGTCTTTTCTGTAAAGCTCGAATGAGCGGGAGTAATTCTCACGGTCATTAGCAAGCTTAAACTCGTTCATAGCTTCCTTATACTGACCGTTCATGTAGTAAACCTTACCAATACCTACATGCGCAATATCCGAATTGGCATTATATCTGAGAACCTCACGCCAAAGCGGCTCTGCCTCGCTGTAAAGACCCTTATTGTAAAGGACAACAGCGTCGTGAAGATACTGACCGTAGTCCGAAAGCTCGTAAACGGTAATACTGCATCCGATTTTATCGGTAATAAGTGTTTTCGTGCCGAGCTTTGCCATTGCCGAGCCCTGAATCATGGTGCCCATCTGCTGACCGGCGCCGCCGTAGACAAATACAAGGTTGCCCTCAGCGTCATACTCAAATATCTTTGAAAGCTTCGAGTCAAGAATAGAGAAGAATCCGTCGTCATCAACGACGATATCAACAAAGTTGTTGTCGTTATCCTTACCCAGCGTCTCAAGGTCACCGTAGTTTTTTGAAAGGCTGTCGGTAATTTTCTTTGTGCTCTTCGTAGTCGGGCTCAAAACATTTGAACCTGTAAAGTTAAGTTTTGAAACCTCATCTATGGAGGACTCACTCGCGATAACTGTCGAGAAGATAAATCCATTCTCGTCTATATCGACATTTTCAAACTCGGTAGGAACGAAAGTAACGAAGTTTTCGTCAGCCTCTTCACCGTAGAATGCACGGAAAATTTGACGCCAGTACATCAGGAAATAGTCCCCGATGTTGAGCTGAACTTTAGGAGCACCGAAGAAACGGACAAAGTTGCCCTCGACGTCAAATTCCAAAATACCGTCAAGACAGCCCTTGGAAATTACATACGCCGCGCCATTGATACCGATTACGACTTTAAATGGCTGATACGTATATGACTCGTCAAATACATCATCGCCGGGCTGCTTGTACTTCATGACAATCTGCCCGTCTTTTGTAAGCTTTAAAAGCGCACCGTTATCGGTATCACAGATATAGATATAGCCGTCCTTATCAACGGTAACACCGCTGGGATTATTCATGTAATAGTCGGATCCGTCAATATCCGTCAGCTTTTTAAATTCCCTGATAAGCTTGAAATTTTTATCAAAAATACACATACGACCGCGTGCATTATCGCCGCCCAAATCAAGAAAGTAAATTTCTTCATCGGGACTTACATAAATGTCGGTCGGGCTGTGGATAGAGCTTATACCGAGATCCTCGGCAAGATAAATCTTTTCCGGAACATAACCGGAGGGACTGCCCACGGTCTCGCCGTAGTAGTTGTAGTTATAAGTATTATAAGGCACATACGCAAGTGCGGGAGCTGCCATCGTAACTGACATTATAACAATGATAAGTGACAGCAAAACAGTTTTAAAACTTCTTTTCATTTTACTCAACCCCCTTAACCCTTAATACCCGCATGGGCCATTGTCTTAACCGTACTGCTTTGAGCAAGTATAAAGAATATTATAGGAGGTACGAGCATCAGTACCGACGCCGCGTACGCCTCACCCGCACGGGCAACAGAGCCGGTAGCCGTTATCTGGCTGAGTGCGGTTGGAAGTGTTTTGATGGTTTCCGTATATATATAGGAAGACGATGTGGCGTTCCAGTTTCTCTGGAATGCAAAGATTGCCAACGTCAGCCACGCAGGCTTGACGGCGGGCATTGCAATACGCCATAGTATCTTCCATTCCCCTGCGCCGTCTATCCGCGCTGCCTCTATCATGGCGTCCGGGATTTCCGACATGTTCTGTTTCAGCAGGAAAGTACCCATAGCGACTGCAATCTCCGGCAGCCAGTAGGCAAAATATGTATCTATAATTCCCAAAGTGGACATTACAAGATATACCGGAATTTCGAGAACACCGCCCGAGAAGAGAAGTGACCATACAACTACGTTGAATATAAGCTTTTTACCCGGGAAATTGTTCTTGGCAAGAGGATAGGCACACATCGCCGCGGCGATGATGTGCAAAACCGTGCCGACAACAGTATTTAGAATAGTATTGAATACATATCTCGAAAACGGAACCCAGGTAGATGACGTAAGGTCAAACAACTGAGAAAAGTTACCAAGAGTAGGCTGCCTTGCAAAAAAGCGTGGCGGGAAAATAAACAGCTCATTATACGGTTTAAACGCCTGAATAACGGAATAGATCAGCGGTAATGCCATAAATGCGCCGTACAGCAGCAGCAAAATATATGTAGTAATATCGCCTGCTATTGCGACTTTATTTCGTCTTAACTTTGACATCTACAATAATCTCCTTTCCATTAATCATGAGAAAAACGTCTCAGCAGTCTGTTTACAATGCCCTTAATACTGAGCATTATAGCAAACAGAACAACAGACAGTGCCGACGCATACCCCAATTCGAACCTCGTATTACCAAAGTCGGAAATATGCAGAACTATCGTATGCGCCGCATAGTCAATAGACGGAAAGCCGACAAGTGCAGATGAAATGCTGCCGACCGAAAAAGCCTGGGAAATCTGCATAACAGCGCCGAACATTAGCGAACCGCCCATCTGCGGGAGGATTATGTAAATAAGCTCCTGAAATCTGTTTCTTATACCGTCGATAGCTCCCGCCTCAACAAGCGACGGGTCAAGGTTCTGAAGACCTGCGACAAACGCCAGAAATCCGGTACCCAAGCTGCACCACAACTGAACGAAAATAACGATATTCAGCATATAATCGGTATTCGTCAGCCACTGAATAGGTTCGTTTATAAGTCCGAACTGAAGCAAAAACGAATTTAAAAGTCCATACATATCGCCGCTGAAAATATACTGGAAAATAAAATAGATATTTGCAAGCGTCGGCGCGTAGAAGATAACGGTAAACGTCGCTCTGGCAATAGGCGGCAAATCGTTAATAAACCACGCGAATACAAAGCAAAGAAAATACGAAACAGGACCGGTTATAACCGCGAACTGGAAAGTATTTTTCAACGCTATGAGGAAAACCTCATCTTCAAGAAACATTCTCAGATAGTTATCCCAACCTACAAAAACCGGAGCGTTGAGGATATCATATCTTGTAAATGAAAGCACGATCGATGACAGAACCGGAATGATCGTGAACAGCAGAAAAAAGATTAAAAACGGAAGAATAAGAAAATAGTTTACTTTATTATCCTTCATACGTTTCCATGTAAGATGGGCTCTTTCCCCAAATGTAAGCCGCGACTTTTTAAGAAGTTCGACCTCTTTACTGGAAACACTTGCCATTATTTATTCGCCTCCTCCGGAACATACAAGTCATATTCCATACGTTTACGCCAAATCTCGTCATTAATTTGGTCATTATAATAGAACAACATCTCTCTGGGGTTGGTATAATTATTTGTTACATTTCTGAATGCGTTTACAATGGAACGACTTACATAGTAGCCGCCGACAAGTTCGGGATATTCCTTAACCCACTTACGCTGTTCCTTGATGGCGTTGGACTCTTCAGTTGTCCAGTTAAGAAGGTCAAACGCCTCGATATTGGCTGTTGTATATCTGGCAACGGGACCGATGGCCATTTCGATACGGTTGCCGTACTCTGCCATAGTTTCGGCGGAAGTCCACCACTTAAGAAACTCCCAAGAGTCGTCTTGTCTGCGCTTTGCAATCTCAGCGCTGTGAGTATTATTCTTAACTATACAAGCCGCCGTTAGACCAACAGAGCTTTCTGTTCTGTTAATTTTACCGGTCGAATCAACGGTGCCTGGCAGCGGCGCTACGCCCCAAAGACCCTTAAGCTCAGGTGCGGACTCGGCAAGATATGTAATATTTGAATAGGACTCAAATACAAGAGGCATTTCACCGTTTCTGAAGCGTGTATACCAGCTGTAAGACAGCGGGAAGTCATAAAGCGTGTAGTAATTGGTCCATTTTGTAAATGCATCAACGGCATACTCTTCTTCAAATCTTGTCTGAGAGCCGTCCTCATAATATACCTCACCGCCGTTTTGCATAATAAATGTAAAGAACAGGTTGGTTGAGATAGCAGACTCAATACCGACTGACATATTGTTTTCCTGTATAATAGGAAGAATTGCGTCAAACTCGTCCCATGTGTTGGGCACTTTGATTTTCAGTTCTTCGAATACGTCCTTACGGTAGAACATCATAGTAAAGTTCTGTGTTTCGGGAAGCGCAAACGCCTTATGCACCTCATTTCCGTCTGCGTCGACTGTATCCATATTATACGGAACAGTGGCGTAATCGGTAAATCTCTTTATAACCTCATCATAATCGTCATACTCCTTGAGATTTACAAGCGCGTTACGGAAGCCGAGGTTCATCGGCTCAGAGCGCGAAACATGAAGCGCAACATCAGGACCGCGTCCTGCAACAATAGCCTTTGACAAAACGCCGAGAGGAACAAGCGAAACATTTACCTTAATACCCGTATCGGGAGTAAAGTAGTTGTCAACAAGTGTTTTAAGCGTAATAGCCTGGTCACGTCCTGTTCCTACCCACGCCGTGATAGCTCTTTCCTCCTCACTGGAGGTGCCGCCGATAGCGGTATAGTCGTCAACAAACGAAGAGATAAACGCTCTTATCTCATGAGCTGCTTTTTCAAATCCGTTTGACTTATAGCCGGGAGTCTTTACATCAGCGCCGGCAAAAATAATTTTATCAAGCTGCAGCGGGATATCTCTGATTTCAATCATCCACGAACCGAGCGAGCTTATATTATCTTTAAAGGTAGAAAGACGCGAAGGAATAGTATACGGCTTTTCAAGAAAGCTGTCAATCTGTATAGCAAGAGTATTGAGTATCTCGCTTTCTCCGCCGGTATTTGTAGAAACCGCATCAACATTTGCTTTTATAGACTTGAGCGAATCGGTAATCTGAAGCAGCATCGCTTTAAGATCGGAAACGCTTTCAAAAAGTTCATAGTCACGGTTTGTATCGGGCGAGGTACCGGTAATCATTATGATTTTACGGTAGATATAGTTTAGCTGATATACCGCCTGCTCGACATCACGGCTTGCTTCTGCCATATCGCCGATTACGGCCTCAAGCGAAAACGTGTGAGTACCCTTTTCAAGGTAAACCTTATAAGGCTCAAACGTACCGTCCTCTTTTGTTCTTCCCGCAACGGTGTACTGATAACCGGAACCGTAGTCAAACGCCAGTGACTGCGCCTCGTCGAAAGGCACAACATCATCAATATACAGCCTTCTGTATATCGTCGCACCACGCTGGAAAGATTGTCTGTATCTGAAAGACAGCTCATAATATCCGCTCTCTTCAACATTTATCGTATAATTAACTCTGCCAAGGCTTGTGTTCCAGTTGGCGCCGCCGAAGGTATTAAGCGTGGTTTTACTTACACTGTAAGGAGTTACCTTAGGGTCGCTTCTGTCATAGGCATTCTGCATGATGGAGTCTGTCTTATCGACATAATCCTCTGCCTCAAGCTCAAAATACGTCGACGCATCAGCAGCGCCCTTGGCGTCGTTTTGAGCAATGTATTCATCATAGGATATAAGGGAACCGTCATTGTGAATTCTGATCTGCGACATTGCAAAGGTGCCGGAAACAGATTTCAAAGTGATGGTATGCGTACCCTTTTCAAGATAATATTTAAGAGGCTCGTTATAGTTGCCGTTCGGCTCGTAGAAATCAAGCGTCAGCCATTTCGGCGACAGAACCTGCGCCGGAAGCAGTTCATTTCCGACCGAGTCATAGCTTGCCTCATCGCTCTCGTCAGCCCAGTTACGCTTGAGCGTTAAGCTCTCCGTGCTCGAAAATGGAGCTTCTCCGTCAATGTAGACAGCAAATTCAAGGTCTCTTGTAATTTTATCCGCCATCGGGAAATATGTAAGCTCTAACGCATACATACCCGTTTCGGGAATCTGCACCTCATACACAAACTCGCCGTTTTTATCTACCTTAACGACGCCGTTTTTACCCTCGTATGAGTCAAGCTTCTGTGCGCCGGCTGTCGTTGAAACATAGTTTCTCGGATCAATAACAATCGGTGACAGCTTCTTGTCGTACTCGGCATATTTTTGATAATAATCGTCGTACATACCGGTACGCTCAAAGCCCTCAATGTGGAGCTTTTTTAGTTCTTCGTCACTTACTTCTTCCACGCCCACTTGACCGTCGCCGTTGATGATAACATCATTCTCATCCGCCTCCGGCATAACAGACTCATCTTCCGACGTCTCGCCGCCCTCCGCGTCGTCAAGAACGCCGTCCGACGCAGAATTTTCATCCGCACCGTCCGCAGGCTCCGCAAAAGCGAATACGCCGAAAGACGAAAGAAGCATAACAACAGCTAACAGCATGAGCATCATTCTGAAGAAAAATCTTGACATTTTGCTGTTATACATTATGGATACCTCCGCTTCAATAATATACATGTCGTATTGCGCAGCATTTTGCAAAAAGTCACTGTCCGAACCGGCAATTCCGACAGTTCACATAATTGCATACTGCTTTACATTAGTTGATTATAACAAAATTTCGAAATCAATGCAATAATAATATTAATAAAAAAAGAACAAAGCATGTACAATGTGCGTTATTTTTCAAAATCTGCATTTTTAAGGGCTCTTATTTATTTTAATTAAAAAATAAATTGTGCAACTTACCCAAAAATGTACCTTTCACAATTTTAACATGGCATTTTTTGGACATATTGCACAATTTGTAAACAATATTTAATTATACTTCTTCAGTAAATCGGTTTTTATTTGCCACAGCTTAGGTGTTAAATCGACATAATATTTATGCGGATTTTCAAATCTCTTAACCTCATCCCAAAGAGTATCTATCTGCGCCAGACAGTATTCGCGGATATCACACGCGCGCGGTTTATTATACACAAGCTTTCCCTTGATAAACACGGGTTTGAGAATATTGACGGCAGTAAAGTTATCCACTTCTTTTTGTTTCCATGTATAAACGGGATCAAACAGTGTATACGGTTTTGAATCATCTATTTGCTCGTCAAACAGAGAAACAAGATCTGCCATCGCCTTTCCCGTTTCATTGGAATAAAATCTGTACACCTTTTTAAAATGAGGAAGAGTTATTTTTTCAACGTTTTCCGACACTTTTATTTTCGGAATTACCGTTCCGTTTTTATCTTCAACGGCAACAAGCTTGTACACTCCGCCGAAAACCGGCTCGCTTTTTGACGTTATAAGTCGTTCGCCGACGCCGAAGGAGTCTATCTGTGCACCCTGCACAATTGTATCGCGGATTATATACTCGTCAAGAGAGTTTGACACCATTATACCGCAGTCGGGGAAGCCGCTCTCGTCAAGTATTTTTCGCAGTTTTTTCGTGAGGTAGGTTATATCTCCCGAATCAATACGCACGCCCTTGGGGCGGAATCCGCGCGGAACAAGCACTTCATTGAAAACCTTAACAGCGTTTACTATGCCGGATTTAAGCACATTATATGTATCGAGAAGCAGAACGCAATTATCGGGATATATTTCGGCGTATGCCTTGAACGCCTCATACTCGCTGTCAAAATTCTGCACCCAGCTATGAGCCATCGTGCCGCCTGACGGGATACCGTAAAGCATATCGCACAGCGTGTTGGAGGTACCGGTGCAGCCTGCAATATAAGCCGCACGTGCGCCCAGCAGAGCGCCGCTGTAGCCCTGGGCGCGCCGCGAACCGAATTCACTGACAGCGCGGCCCTGAGCCGCACGGACAATGCGGGACGCCTTTGTAGCAATCAGAGACTGGTGATTTATTGTCAAAAGCACCATCGTCTCCAACAGCTGAGCCTGAATTGCGGGACCGCGGACAATAAGAATCGGCTCTCCCGGAAAGATTGGCGTACCCTCCGGCACGGCGTAAACATCGCAGGAAAACTCAAACGTTTCAAGGTATTTCAAAAACTCCTCGCTGAAAATCCCCTTGGAACGCAAAAACCCAATCTCATCACTGTCAAACTTCAGGTTTTCCATATAGTCTATAACCTGTTCAAGACCCGCCGCGATGGCAAAACCGCCGCCGTCGGGGATTTTTCTGAAAAACATATCAAAATAAACTATTTCATTGCTCTTGCCTTTTTCAAAATAGCCGTTGCTCATCGTAAACTCGTAGAAGTCAGCGAGCATGTTAAATCTAACATTGTTTTCACACATCATTTTAATTTACCTCACTTTTTGACAAGTATATATCATTTATCATCCAATTTCAAGTCCGCAAGCTCTTTTCTGGTAAATCTTTGGTTCAGTATCTTTAAAAGGAAGCGGTTGGACACCCCATCCTGCACGCCAAGAAAGCGCAAAAGCGCACTCTTTCTTCGGCGTGAGCCGTCGGTGCCGGTATATCCCAGCTCATACAGGTCGGACACGGTGATTTTATCGCCGTCCTTTGACGCATTCGGCGAATGCTCCAAGAAACTGAGCGGCACACAGAATCTTTCAAGGCAGCGCACAAGCACATCATCGGAAATTCCCTCCACACCTAAAAAGCCCTGCGCGGACGGCACGTTTTTACGCGGTTCCTTGCCGCAAATTTGAGGGACAAAAACATCGGTGATATCACAGTCATGCAGAATTTTAGATAAAAACACACGTATTTTATATCCGGCGCTGTCGCTGTCGGTTATGACAATCACACCGTTTTTTGAAAGCGCCCTCAACGAAGCATGAAGCTTTTTATCGTTAAAAACCCGAAATCCACCCACGGCAATCACCGGTGCGTCAACGATGTTTTCGAGTTTCAGCTTGTCATACCTGCCCTCAACAACAATCAGCTTGTCAGTATGCAGCTTATCCACGGCTGCGCCTGCCTACGACATCCGCCAAAAACACGGTGATTAAATCTCGCTTGTTAAACGGCGCACTTTTCAGCTCACGGTCCAGCTTTAAACACAGCAGCACCGCGTCATGCAGAAATTCTATACTCATGCCTTTGGCATTTTTCAGTGCCTTCGCCGCTGCAAAAGGTTTCATCGAAAAATCCCGGACCATATCGCTCTGGGTTTTTCCGCCGTTCAGCGCGGCGCGCGCGTGCCACAGATCTAAAAAAGCGCGGTAAAACACATTTGCAATCATAATATCATCGGTATTCTGACGGTAAAGTCTGTCTATAACCGAATTCACCCTATCGTAATCACCTTTGCAGAATGCGTCGATAATCTCAAATCGGTTTGCCTCAATGCTCCTTGTAACAAGCCTGTCGATATCCCGGCGCGCAACGGTGTTACCCGCCACGCCGCTGCACAGCTTGGATATTTCATTGTTAAGCGACAGCATATCCGTATCGGCAATTTCAAGCAGATAGCGTATATCCTCGCCCGAAATGCTCTTTCCCTCGCTTTTGAAATGCCGCGCCGCCCATGAAACAAGCCCTGACGGCGACGGCTTGTCCACCTTAGCACAGACGCCGCCGCAGCTGTCAATCGCCTTTAAGAGCGCAGCGTTGCTCACGCCGTTTTTAAGCTGCGTATCCAAAAACACAACCGTACAGAAATCGGGAATTTGGCTGAGCACTTTAGTAAAATCAACCGTAAAATTCTTTTTAAGCAGAGAATTGTCAAAATCGATAATACCCACGGCTTTTCTGTCCGACATTGCCGGATAGCCGTTTATAATATTTTCAAATTCAGCAAGGTCAAACGCGCGCCCGTCAAGCTCGACGGCATTGAATTCGGGCAGCGCGGTTACAGCGCCGTCCATCAGCCGAGTATAATAGTGACGCTTAAGATACTCCTCGTCGCCGTAGATATAATACAGCCGCTGAAAATCCTTTTTTTTAAAATTTTCGGTAATTGTTTTAATACTCATTTTATGAAAGTCTGTATCCTTTTTTATCTAATCTGAAAGTAATTGTTCCCCTCTCGTCGGTGCGCAGAACCTCCGACACTGCTTCAAGTCTTGCAAGCGCCTTTTTGCCGGGATGACCGTAGCCGTTGTCGCGCCCGACGCTTATAACGGAATACCTCGGCGAATACAGCTCAAGTATCCACGCAAGGGAAGAGCCGTTTGCACCGTGGTGCGCCGCAAGCAGAATATCACAGTCAAGCGCATCTCCGTAATCAAGATACAAACGCTCCTCATAAACATCCATATCTCCCGGGCACACAACCGAGCTTTCAGCAAAGCTCAGCTTATACAGCGCGCTCACATTCGTATCAGATATCAGCCGGTCCGCAATAGAAACAAACGCAGAAAGCTCGGCGCCGTTTAAAACAGAAAAAGAAACATCGTCCTCAAGCACATAAACTTGCGTTCCGTTTTCCGCGGCGCGGGAAAGCGAGCGTTCTATTTTCGCATCGTCTGCGAAATTCGGATATATTATTTTATCAATTTCATATGAATTAATCAAGTAGTCAAGATATTTTATATGGTCAAGGTCCGTGTGGGTAAGAGCAACAAGCTCAATCCTTTTTACCGACCTGTACCGCAAGGTTTCAATCAGCCTGTCAGAATACTCGCCGCCGCAGTCTACGATAACGGCGTGCTCATCCTTGCTGAAAACGGTACAGCTTCCCTGCCCCACATCGACAAAATCAACCGTAACGGTATCTCTGCTAAATATAAAGTTTACGCCAAACAGCAAGCAGCAAATCACCGCATATCCCAAAACAAACGGGTACACACGTTTTTCGGGCAGTCTTGCATTATAAACGAAAATGCCGATGACAAGCACCGCAAGCACTGCAAACACAGGATAAAAATATTCATATTCTGCAGTGACAGAGGTATATTTCAGCCCGTATTCAAAATCCGCAACACAGCTCACAAATTTATACAGCACCGAAACTACGGCGCCTGCGAAAGACGCCAAAAACGGAAAAAGAACCGCCGCAAAGCCCATATAAAACATTAGCTGCACCGGGAGTATGAGCAGCAGATTGGAAAGCGGCGACAAAAGGTTGACCTTGCCGAACATCAGTACAAATACAGGCAGGCACCCGACGCATGCGGAAAGCGAAACCGAAACAGATCCGAAAACAGCGTTGACAATCCTTTTTACAACGCTGTTTTTAATTTTGAACAGCCGTGCAAAATTGAATATACGCGCAAAAACAATTATTCCGAGCGTCGCACAGACGGAAAGCAGAAACGACGGATTTCGGATATTGTACGGAGACATTAAAAGTATTACAAAAACCGCAAATAAAAGAGATGTAAGACTGTCGGAAAATCTGTTGAAAAGTCTGCCGCCGTACATTACCGATATCATAACGGCCGAACGGATACAGGACACGGAAAATCCGCTGAGCACCAAAAACAGAGCCGCAGCAACAAAGGAGAATACCGAGCGCAGCTTATATCCCACGCCGAAAACAGAGAGAATAAATTCAAAAAACAAAACGGCGAACATAAGATGCATTCCGCTGACTGACATCACGTGAGACATGCCGATTTCGGAAAATTTATTTAAAAAGACAGCTGAAATTTCGCTCTTATCACCCAGTATCATTCCCTTTATAAAAGCAGAGGCGTCCGCGTCATTAAAGTTTATTCTGTCTGCCGCAAAATTTCTGATTTTAAAGAATTGATAAGAAAGAGCTCCGGAGTCGTACGGGCGGGTCACCGAAAGCTTTGTAACATAAGCGCTGATATGTACGCCGTCGGAATCAAATTTGTCATTATCCTGAGTTTCAAACACATTAAACTCAGCTTTGATTTTCGCGCTCGGCACAAGCTCAAGTTCCCCGCCGTCATCGTAATAAAGGCGAACCTTACAGCCCGCAGGGAGATCGGAGGCGCCGCCTGTTATCTCGTTTATTTTAACATCAATTGCAAGGCTGCCGCCCAAAGTACGGCTTGACTGAGAAATCACGGTGCAGTCTGCCGTTAACGTCTGACCGTTAAGCCTGCACGCCCTTTCATAAGAAAATTTATAATATACAAAGAAAGACAGCGCCATAACAGCCGAAAAAGCAAGCATAAGCAAAACCGTGCGGCGCAGCTCAAACTTTTGCGGCAGAACAAAAAGCATCGAAAACAGCAATGCACAAAAGCATGCAAAAATCATACCGCTTTTTAAAAACGAGCACACAAACGCACTGACAGCGCCGCAAAGACACATACAAAACAGCGGACGTGCCTTAATAAAACCTCTCATGTTACCACCCTTTACACAGCTAAGTATATAATGTATTTACGGCAATGTAAATATCAAGAGGAATATTTAGCCTAATATTATAAGAATCCGCATAAAATCAAGCAAAAATCAGTCGAGTTGTGAAATATTTCATAACAAAAATAACCTGCGCAGCAAAGGTACGCAGGTTATTTTAATATTAAGGTTTACTTTTCCTGTATGCTTTTTGCAATCTTTTCAAGCTGGTCTACGCTCTCGATTTTAACACCGCTCTGCTTAATATTCTCGCGTATATATTCAGGCAGACTGTCCATGTACTCTCCGATGCTCTTTTCATTGTCCGGCATATTATCACCTCCGCAGCTTATTATTTACACTTTTGGGCATAAAATACATTAAGAGGAGCGGAAAATTCCGCTCCTCTTTCAGAAATCAGATATACTATTTAAAGAATTATACAGATAAGTCCGCCGCTGCCCTCATTGATAATGCGTGACAGTGTTTCCTGGAGCTTGTAGCGCGCATCCTCCGGCATCTTGGAAAGCTTGTTCTGAAGCCCCTCGTTGACAAGCTCATGAACAGATTTGCCGAAGATGTTGGATTCCCAAATCTTCTGCGGATTTTCCTCAAAGTCCTCCATGAGATACATAATGAGCTCCTCGCTCTGCTTCTCGCTTCCGACAATAGGGCTTACCTCCGCCTTGATGTTCGCCTGAATTATGTGATAGGACGGTGCGCTCGCTTTCAGCTTTACGCCGAAGCGTCCGCCCTGCTTAAATATTTCCGGCTCGTCTAATCTGAGATCCTCCATACCCGGATTTACAATACCGTAGCCTGTCGCCTGCGCCTCCTCAAAGGCGGATTTTATCTTATCGTATTTTTCCTTTACGGAGGACATGGCGGTGATAAACTCGATAAGCTCACCGTCGTTTGCAATATCAACGCCCGCCGTCTCACTGAGAATTTTATAATAAAGCTCTTTGTCAAAATCAAGCTTTATATCAGCGCTGCCCACGCCCAGATCCATGCCGGACAAGCGGCAGCTTTCCAGCCTCTCCATATCGGAAAGACCGGCCACCATCTTTTTGACCTCACGTATATTGTGCAGGTCGCGCGCACTGTCTGTAAGCGCCGCGCAGATGTCTCGCTTTAGCCAGTGAGAGCTGTCAAGACTGTTTATCCACTCCGGGATATTAACCTCTATCTGCTTTAGCGGGAATTCCATCAGAACAGTTTTGATTATATCAAGTATCTCGCTCTGGTCAAGCTCAAGACAGTTGACGCACATGGCGGGCACGTCATACTCCTCCTCCAGCCGCGCACGCAGAGTCTGCGCGCTGTCGCTGTCCGGGAACATTGAGTTCACAAGCAGCACAAACGGCTTATCTATCGCCTTGAGCTCGTCTATTATCCTGCGTTCCACCGGCTCGTAATCGGAGCGCGGAATTTCGCCTATACTACCGTCTGTCGTGATTACAAGACCGATTGTCGAATGCTCGCAGATGACCTTTCTTGTGCCGATTTCCGCCGCCTGCTGAAATTCCATTTCGTTTTCATCCCACGGCGTCATTACCCGGCGCGGCTGTTCGTTCTCTATGTAACCCAGCGCGCTGTCCACAACGTAGCCCACGCAGTCTATCATACGCACATTGAAGTGCGCGTTATCGTCCATAACAATCTCCACAGCCTCATCAGGTATAAACTTGGGCTCGGTGGTCATGATGGTTTTTCCGGCGGCGGACTGAGGCAGCTCGTCAACCGCGCGCTCGCGCTTAAATTCATTGGGAATATTGGGAATAACGAGCGTCTCCATGAATTTCTTTATAAACGTGGATTTGCCCGTGCGCACAGGTCCTACCACCCCGATATAGATGTCCCCGCCCGTGCGCGTTGCAATGTCGCGGTATATGTCTGTTTGCGTCGCCATCTTATGCTCCTCCGTATCATACTTTCTTTTGTACATGATTATGAGAAGCACGGATATTTTATGCACACATTTTTTTGCCTGTACACAAGTTTATTTTACGGCAGTATATCCCGTCTTTTCAATAAGCTCTTTTCCCTGCGCGCCCTTTATCCATTCAAGAAGGCGCGCGGTATTCTCCGTTTTATCCTTTCTTGTCACGGCGTAAAAATCATCGGAGATTGGATATGTTCCGTTTTCTATATTCTCGCGCACGGGTTTTACTCCGTTTACGCTAAGCAGCTTAATCTGATTGCTTTGAACCATATTTGTCGAATAGAAGCGGAAGGAAAAGCCGAGCGCATTTTTATGATTTTTATAGACAGCAACTCTTTGTATAATATCGCCCATACCTCCGGATACATCCTCCTGCATCGGCTCCGCAAGCGGCGTGCCGTCCATAAGACGAATCAGCGCGCTTTGGCTGCCGCTGCCCTCATTGCGCTGATATGCCTTGATTTTACCAAGCCCCGACACGCCAAGCTGCGACCATTTGTTAGTCTTGCCCGAATATATATCCTTAATTTGGTCAACCGTGATATTTTCAAACGGGTTTTTAGAATTAACAAAAAACACAAACGCCTCTTTGCCTATCGGCGTAAACTCCAGCTCGACGCCGCTGTTTTCGGCATATTTCATCTGCTCATCTGACGGTGCGGCGACAAAAATCATATCCGCCTCGCCGCTGACTATTTTTTCATAGGCGCCCGTCGTTTTAGAACAGGTCAGGTAACCCTCATCACACTGTATCTGTTCGGGATAAACCGCTTTTGCAAAAGCACTGTATACGGGATAAAGCGCGGTTGCGCCGTCAAGGCGCGGAAAATCGGAATCCATTTCAAGCTCGCACGGCGCATCCAAAACCGCCGTTTTGGCCGCACTATTATCCGGAGCATAATCGTAAAGCAGACTTTCGTTTCCCTCCGAAACCTCCGGCAACGAAGAAAGCCATGAGCGGTAGCTTTTATATCCGACAAACGCGCATATACAGACCGCAAAAGCCGTAAGCGTACAGATAATAATCGGTTTTTTATTCATCGCTCCCCATATGGAAAGCAAGATTATCAGCGCCGCAAGCACCACGATTATTCCGGATATTATCTGCAAAACCGCATACCCGAAATACAGCGCCGTAAAAATCCACAGATAGAACAGCGCGGGAAATATGAAAGCAACTGTGCCGACTGTAAGCAGCACCCTGCCCACGGTTTTGTTTTTAACATAGCAGATGATACCGATAATAAAAAATATCACGGCGACCACACACAAAATGTTGAAAGTCATTGTTATCCCTCCTTTCTTACAGTATAGCATATATGCGTGCAAAAAGCAAAAGGCTCTGAATTTTCAGAGCCTTTACATTTAATTTAAGAGAACAATTACATCTCAGCGAAATATTTGATTGTTCTAACCATCTGGCTGGTGTAGGAGTTCTCGTTGTCATACCAGGATACCACCTGCACCTGATAGGTATCGTCGTCAATCTTTGTAACCATTGTCTGGGTCGCGTCAAAGAGAGAACCGTAGGTGATACCGATAACATCGGAAGATACAAGCTGCTCCTCGGTGTAGCCGAAAGAAGCGGAAGATGCAGCCTTCATGGCGGCGTTAATACCGTCAACAGTAACATCCTTGCCCTTTACAACCGCCACAAGAATTGTTGTAGAACCGGTCGGTACGGGAACACGCTGAGCAGAACCGATAAGCTTGCCGTTAAGCTCGGGGATAACAAGACCGATTGCCTTTGCGGCACCTGTGGAGTTAGGAACGATATTTACGGCAGCGGCACGTGCACGGCGCAGGTCGCCCTTTCTGTGGGGACCGTCAAGAACCATCTGGTCGCCGGTAAAGGCATGAACGGTTGTCATGATACCGCTCTGAATAGCAGCGTAGTCGTTGAGAGCCTTAGCCAGGCAGTTTGTCGTACAGGAAGCAGCAGAGATAATCTTGTCGTCCTTTGTAAGAGTCTTTTCGTTAACGCTGAAAACAATTGTGGGCAGATCATTGCCGGCAGGAGCGGAGATAACAACCTTTTTTGCGCCCGCGTCGATATGAGCCTGAGCCTTTGCCTTTGAGGTATAGAAGCCCGTGCATTCCAAAACAACGTCAACGCCGATTTCACCCCAGGGCAGATCCTTTGCGTCCTTCTCAGCATAAATTTTGATTGTCTTGCCGTCAACCGTGATGGAATCTTCACCGGCAGTTACTTTGTCGGCAAGAGCATATCTGCCCTGAGCCGAGTCATACTTTAAAAGATGAGCGAGCATTGCGGGGTTTGTAAGGTCGTTGATAGCTACAACCTCATAACCCTCTGCGCCGAACATCTGTCTGAAAGCAAGTCTGCCGATTCTTCCGAATCCATTGATAGCAACTTTTACCATTTTTATATCCTCCGTTTAAATAAAAATTTTCCAACGAGTATTGTATAATATTATATCCGATTTTGCAACCACTTTTTCGGTTTTTTAAAAAAATATTAATGCGCCGGCGCGAACTTAAGTATAATTTGTCTGTCGAAAATCAAATAACGCAATGCAATTGACAAATCACATCATAATATATATAATTAGTCTATATTCAGAATTCGGGGGAAATTTATGAGTAAATATCCAAAAGAGGGTCGCCGCGTCAAGACGCTGCCGCCCATGTCATATGTTATGCCTTATATCATGAAGACGAGAAACACGTCCATGAATTATATAAAAGACGCCATTGACATTGAAAAAGCAGAGGCATACATCCGCAAAAAGAGACAGGAGGGGCTGTCCTCTTTCGGTATGCTGCACATTTTTCTTGCGGTTTACGCAAGGACGGTATCGCAAAAGCCCGGCATAAACAGGTTTATCCGCGGGCAGAAAATTTACACTCGCGATCACATTGAGGTCATGATGACCATAAAAAAAGAAATGACGCTTGAATCGCCCGACACATGCATAAAGTTTTACATGAGCCCGGGCGACACCGCAGATACGATTTACCACAACTTTAACAAGCTGGTGGAAGAAAACAAAGCAAAAAGCGGAAACGGCGAAAGCAGCTTTGACTCAACAGCGCGCATTCTTACTTACATACCGGGCATTATGCTGAGATTTACGGTAGGGTTTTTGAGATTTATCGACTATTTCGGACTTCTGCCGAGGTTTTTAACGCACATCAGCCCGTTCCACGCCTCGCTTGCCATCACCTCTATGGGCTCGCTGGGAATACCGCCGATTTATCATCATCTGTATGATTTCGGCAATATTCCGGTGTTCATTTCATATGGCGCAAAGCGACGGGAAAACGAGCTGGACAAAAACGGTCAGCCGGTGACAAGGCGGTATATTGACATCGCGGTCGTAACGGATGAGCGGGTTTGCGACGGATTTTATTTCGCATCGGCGCTCAAATACATGCGAACGCTTTTCAACAATCCCGAGCTTTTGGACACTCCGCCCGAAACCATTATCAAGGATATCAAATGAAAGAGCATATTAAAATAATTTCCAAAAACAAAAAAGCGTATTTTGACTACTTTATTTTAAACACCTACGAGGCGGGAATCGAGCTGTTCGGAACCGAGGTAAAGTCCGTGCGTGCGGGAAATGTCAACCTCAAAGACAGCTTTTGCAGCATCGACAAGGGCGAGCTGTTTGTCAGAGGCATGCACATTTCACCCTACGAAAAGGGCAACGTATTTAATCGCGAGCCGATGCGGCACAAAAAGCTGCTTATGCACAAGCGGGAAATCATGACGCTGCTTGGAAAGGTCAAGCAGGACGGGCTGTCGCTCATTCCGCTGTCCGTCTACTTTTCCGGCTCGAAGGTTAAAGTCGAGGTGGGGCTGTGCCGCGGCAAAAAGCTGTACGACAAGCGCGCCGTAGAATCAAAAAAACAGGCGGACCGCGACATACAAAAAACACTGCGCGAAAGAAACAGATATTGATTTTATCCGAAAGGAAGTTTTAAAAATGATTTATAAGATAAAAGACATTGAGCTTGATTATTCCAAGATTTCGGCGCCGCATATTGATTATGTGCCAAAGCTAAAGCTGTTTGTCGCAAACGACAGCGACGAAAGTTCAAAGTATACGCCCGACCGTCCGACTGTCCTGATACTTCCCGGCGGAGGGTACAGCATGACCTCGGAGAGGGAGGCAGAGCCTATCGCCATGCATTTTTTGGCGCGCGGCATGAACGCCGCAATACTCTATTACAGCGTAAGACCGGCAGTATTCCCCGTTGCGCTGCTGGAGGCGCTGACTGCGATCAAATATCTGCGCGAGACGGCACGGCAGTATCACGCAGACACTAATAAAATTTACGTCTGCGGTTTTTCAGCGGGCGGACATCTTGCCGCGTGCGTCGGCACGCTGTGGAACGGCAAAGAGGCGCGCGGGTATTTCGGCGACGATACGCAAATTCTGAGACCGGACGGACTTATTTTAGCTTATCCTGTCATCATCAATGATTTTGACGGCGAGAAAATGATGCACAAAGGCTCATTCAACAATCTTTTAGGTGAGGAAAACCGCGACAACCGTGAGATGTTAGAGTACCTGTGTCTTGACAGGCGCGTATCCAAGTCAACTCCGCCGACGTTCATTTGGAGTACGTTTGAGGATGCGGGCGTACCGTGCGACAACACACTGCGCTTTGCAACCGCTTTAAAGAAAAACGGCGTACCGTTTGAAATGCACATATACGAAAAAGGTCCTCACGGAGCGGCAACTGGTGACCTTGTAACCAACGACAAGACATACCGACTCAAAAACTGGCTTAAAGAGGTCTGCGACTGGATAGAGGACACAAGAAGCGCATACATTGACTGAGTTTACAGACACAGGTTATAAAGGATAAGACTGCTATTGATTTTTTCAGTTAAACGGCGTATAATTATTAGTAGGGAACAGCGTTTTCCTTACTGTCTGTGGGCGCAATGGTTTCGACGGGGACCGGACGGCACCGTAAGCGGATAGCGGCGCACAACCGCTTTAAAATGTGCAATTTAAAATTAAACGCTAACAATAATAAATTAGCTTACGCTGCTTAATTGCGGCGTCATCCGAGTGCGAGGGACCACGGGCGCAGGAGGGTGTCACATTCAGTGGTGAACGGACACCGCAAAGCTTTGCGCGGCTGTCTGCAATATGAACCTACCGAAAAACGCAGTTTGCTTTATGACGGCGTTTGGAGGGAATGTAAATATAAAGCTATATCCGTAGAAAGCGATGCAACAAAGTTTTCGGACAGGGGTTCAACTCCCCTCGCCTACACCATATTAAGGAACAATCTTTAATACAAAAACAGCCTTCCAAATCGGAGGGCTGTTTTTGTATCTATGCCCGGAAAGCCTGATATTATGGGCTTTCCGGGCTTTTTCTGTTTTCCGGGGACTCGGTGGAACAAGCCGCCATCAGCCCGCTTCCTATTGCGGCGATCACATAGTCCCATGGCGGCTCATTTTTGCACACCCTTGTCCGGCCCGTATATGCCAGAACCGAGGAAACGCTAAAAAGTATCCCTTCCCAGACAGAGCCGCTTCTTTCAAAGAGAACAATTTAGCGGGAACCTTTGCGGCTCCCGCTTTTTTCTTTATTCCCGCTCGAAAGCCTCTCCGCAATCCCCGCAGATTACATTGACCTCCCGCGTTGCCCGAATAATGGTGCCGCAGCAGGGGCAGACATATTTGATGCTGCGGTTAATGGATTTCTTACTTCCGCCCTTGGTGGTGCCTTCTACCGGCAAGCGGCTGGCGTTGATTTTATCCTCGCCCAAAGTTTCTCTGATCCATGCCTCCGCCTCCGGGGCCAGCGTCGTTACCGTCCAGCCGTACTTGGCGTGCCTCTCAATGTGCAGGCCATGGGCCTCAGCAGTAGCCTTAAATTTCTGGTTGTGGTAGTAGCCGTTGTTGCTTACGTCTTGGATGCCATGCACCAGATTATAGAGGTGCGCCATCTCATGCAGGAGCGTGGCTGCCAGCGCGAAGATGGGCCGGTCAAGGTACTCGGCGCAGAGATTGATTTCCCGATACTTCTCGCCGCTGGCGTTCCATATCTCGTTGATACTGCACCAGCCATAGGCCCCGCGCCCTCCGTCCGGTGATACAGTGATGGCCGGGCGGTTCAGCTCACCCTCGTAAAAATGCTCGTTGAACAGGTCGAACATTTCTTCGGTTTTTCTTACGATTTCAGATATTTGCAGCATGGTTGCGTCCTCCTCAAAGATATGTTTTATTTTCTATGAGTGACAGCTTACACATCAACGGTCAAAAAGCAAGCTCTAAAGGTCTTAAAACATATCTTTTTTCTCCGAGGACAGGAAAAGCCCCGTCGGAGCAGGGCTAATCAAAACAGCAAATTGGTATTTAACTATCTAATCCTCAAAAACCATTGATTTT
>CABULU010000014.1 GCA_902492505.1 uncultured Eubacteriales bacterium | reverse complement strand
ATAAATCTCTGCTTTCACTCTGCGGTGAGGCGGAGCAAGCTGTGAGCATAAGTATAAGTACAGCGGAGCATACAGCCTTTGCGGTGCTTGCCGGTATTTTTATTTTCATCGCTTTGAGTCAAGATAGTCCTGCAGGATTATTTTTGCCGCAAGCAGGTCTATGCTGTCTTTTCTTTTTTTACCGCGCACATCCGTTATGTTCATGTATTCCGCGGCAGCCATTGTGGTCATGCGCTCATCATAATAAATAATCTCGACATCCGGCAGCAGCCTGACGAGTGCCTGACCGAAATTGCGTGTGTGGTCAGCGCGAAAGCCCTCGCTGCCGTCCATGTTTTTTGGAAGCCCGAGCACAATTTTGCCGGCGCCCTGTTCCCTGCAGATTTCTGCAATTTTTAACGCGGTATCTTCCATATCCGCACTCTTTACGGTGGTGACGCCGCTTGCCAGAAACTCAGAGTCGTCTGACACTGCAACGCCTGTGCGTCTGTCCCCGTAATCTATTCCGAGTATCTTCATGTCAAATCACCTCAGCTTTAACAGTGTGTATGCGCACTCTGCGTTAAGCTGTGCAAGCATTTGCTTTGCAGCCGCCTTTTCGCTTAGTGTTTTTTGCAGTTGGCTTTTGTTTTGCATAAGCAGGTCAAACTGCTTTGTAATCTTTTTCTTGTCGAATGATGCAAGCCCAATGACATAGTCCTCCATACCCATCTCTATGCAGAATGACAAAACCTTCGGGTCGTAGTTTACAGCCAAAAACGGCTTGCTGTAAATGCAGCTGAAAATTACGGCGTGCAGCCGCTCAATGATGGTGACATCACATTTGTTAAGTATACCAAGAGTTTGGCGGTGCGGCAGTGTTTTGTCGATTAGTACATGCTTGCAGGTCAGAAGCTTTGAAATATGAGTTAATATGGAAATATCCTTGCTGTAATGCACAGGCAGCAGCACCGGAATATATCCGTATTTTTCAGCGGCTTTATTGAGAAATTCCGAAAATCCCTGTATAAACTTATCATTTATGTCAGAATTTCTCAGATTTATGCAGAGATATTTACCTTCGCCGAGTCCTTCGTAAGGCTCTGCGATAGCATCCTTGTTTAGTGTAAACGTCTCGTCTGCTGTCAGCATAATGTTTTCGTTTTTTACTCCGATGGAACGCATATACACCTGAGAGCGTCTGTCGCGCACGGTTATCATATCCGCTTTGTTTAAAAGCTTTACGGCGCGGATTCTGTTGTGTTTTTTAATTATGGGGCCGACGCCGTTGCTGTACAGCATCACCTTGCAGCCAAGGCTTTTTGCTTTTCCCGCTATGTGCGTGTAATAAAACATTGAGCGGGAAGATGTTGCGTCCTGTAAAATCGAACCGCCTCCGAGAACAAATACGTTTGTCCTTTTCATAATCCTGTAAATTTTCACAAGATTAAAGCGGTGTACAACATTATTTATATATTTGCATTTTGTGTTTTTTGAGTCGGCCGAAAGCAGGGTTATACTGTCTGCTCCGCAGCGGTTTACCATGTTATCGGCAAATGCTTTGAGCGCCATGTCGTCGCCGAGATTGTGTCTGCCGTAATAGCCGCACAGTACAAAATCAACCGGGCGCACATCCTTTTGCGCTTCACAGTAGCTTTGCTCAGCGTCCTTTGCCATTGTTTCGACCGAGTATCTGCTCTTTACGATATTCAGTGCGTTTTCAATATGCTTTGCATATTTTTCGGGATTTGCAAGGATGTCGCGTGCAAGTTCGGTTATTTCTCCGTCGTTCGGATACGGACAGCCGCGGCAGGTGAAATTTGTTTCGATGCAGGCGGCTTTAGTATCGTCTCCGTACATGCCAAGATATCCGCTGTTGCCCAAAAGAATAACAGGCACCTCACACGCCATAGCCTCCAGCGCCGAGCGGGAAATGCCGATAAATAAATCGGCAATATTGCAGTAGCGGTAAATGTCCGTCTGAGGACCTGTCATTATAATGAAATTATTTTTGGTTTTTGCATTTATGCTTTCGGCTGTTTTGCAAAATTGCTCATATCTTGTGCCGCCTCCGACAATTACGATATTGCTGTTTGGTGTGTCTTTGTAAAGCTGCTCAGCCATTTTCAGCACATGCAGCACATGATCGCCCGCCACAGCGTCAAGCCGGGATACGCATAAAATCACTTTGGAATTTTCAGCTATGCCCAACTCCCGCTTAAAATCGGGAAGCCGCTTTTTGCAGAAGGTGTTTAGGTTAATTCCGTTTACCGTTACTCTTATCTTGTCCTTGTCAAAACCGTATTCCTTTGCCGTATACTCCTTTAAGTCGTCGCTGACGGCAAGCGCTCTGTTTCCCCAGTTTGTAAGCGCACGCTGAAAAAATCCCGTGCTGAAATTAAAATGCACTGTGGATATGAAAGGCACCCGGTATTTACGGGCTACGGCGCGTGCTGTAAAGTTTGAGATTCTTGTGTGGGAGTGGATTACGCAGGGCCTGTTTTCCTTTACAAATTTACTTACGATTTTATATGAACGCCTGAGACTTACGGGGTCTTTTCTGTTGAGCGGGGCGTCTATATGCTCTATTCCGTTTTCACGCAGCTTGTCCGCGTATACGCCGCCGGCTGAAAAGACGGTTACCCGGTTCCCGCGTGCAGCCAGTGCATTTGCAAGCTCAAAAATGTGCGTTTCCGCACCTCCTATATTCAACGCCATTGTCAGTATCAGGACGTTTTTCTGCATAAAAATCACCCGCTTGTAATTAATCGCCAACATTATATTATATAATATCTGCGTAGTCAAGCAAATTAATTCGCTTCGCTTTCGGTATGCGGCGGTAGTTTTTTGAAAAAATGTATTGACTATCAAAATTTGCTGTGATATAATCATTTTACCTGTCATAGGGTTTATTTTTTTGTGCAAAAATCTACTCTATAATATAATCAGGGAGGCAAAACAGGAGGTGCCGAATATGCGTGTAAAAATCACACTTGCCTGCACGGAATGCAAGCAGAGAAATTATGACACGGTAAAAAACAAAAAAAACGATCCGGACAGACTGGAAATGAACAAGTATTGCAGATTCTGCAAAAAGCACACGCTGCACAGAGAAACTAAGTAATACTCATTTAGTTTGTTAAGGAGGAGCCAAAATGGCAGAAAAGGTTAAAAAGGAAAAGCGCGGTATCTTTAAGAGAATAGGCGGCTTTTTCAAGGAAGTCAGAATTGAGACTTTCAAAAGAATAATCTGGCCGACGCCCAAGCAGGTGCTCAATAATACCATTATAGTTATTGTTACCGTCGCTGTTGTCGGTATCTTCGTATGGCTGTTAGACTTTCTGTTTACAAACGGACTTATGCTTGCATTGGATGGTCTGGCCGGGCTTTTTTAAGGCGGCGTCCGATTATTTGATGTGAGGAGTAATAAGTATGTCTGACAGTGCACAGTGGTATGTAGTACATACCTATTCCGGCTATGAAAACAAGGTCGCCGAAAACCTTGAGAAAATCATTGAGAACAGAAAGCTCGAGGATATGATAATGGACGTCAGGGTTCCGACAGAGACCGTTGTCGAGAAGACGGAAAAGGGCGAGAAAACCCATGAGCGCAAAATCTTTCCGAGCTATATTCTTGTCAAAATGATAATGACAAACGACACATGGTTTATCGTGCGCAACACCCGCGGCGTAACGGGCTTTGTCGGTGCGACAACAGTGCCCATTCCTCTTTCAGAAGAGGAGGTTAAAAAACTGGGCGTTGAGCAGATAGTTTATGCCGACGAGTTTGCAAAAGGCGACAGTGTCAAAATTATTGAGGGCGGCTTTACAGGCTGCATGGGCGTTGTTGACGAGGTGTTTGACGACGTTAAACGTCTGAAGGTCATAGTTTCCATGTTCGGCAGGGAAACTCCAGTGGAGCTGGCGTTTGACCAGGTGACGCCCGTTAAGTAAATTACATTTATATTGGTTTAAATCGTGTAAACGGCGGCAGAGATTTCCGCGTTTATATAGCGGCGTTTTGCCGCAGGTGGGAGGAGAGAATATCTTTCCGCTATTTTACCACATTTTTTTAGGAGGTGTTCAAGTTGGCACAAAAAGTAACAGGCTATATCAAACTTCAGATTCCCGCAGGTAAAGCCACTCCTGCACCGCCTGTTGGTCCGGCACTCGGTCAGCACGGTGTTAACATCATGGCATTTACAAAGGAGTTTAATGAAAGAACAAAGAACGATATCGGATATATTATCCCTGTCGTAATCACTGTTTATCAGGATCATTCTTTCACTTTTGTAACAAAGACTCCGCCTGCGGCTGTCCTCATTAAAAAGGCGGCGGGCATTGAGAGCGGTTCGGGCGTACCGAACAAGACCAAGGTCGCAAAGCTCACCCGTGATCAGGTAAAGCAGATCGCAGAGACAAAGATGCCCGATCTCAACGCGGCAGATGTTGAGGCTGCGATGAGCATGATCGCAGGCACTGCAAGAAGCATGGGAATTACCGTAGAGGAATAATCACTTTTTGCAGGTGGGAGGAAATTTCCGCAATAACCACGATTGGAGGATTTAACAAGTGAAAAGAGGAAAAAAATATCTCGAAAGCGAAAAGCTTGTCGACTCTGCAAAGCAGTATGAGTCGGCAGAGGCTATGGAGCTTGTAGTACAGACTGCAAAGGCTAAATTTGACGAGACCGTTGAAGTTCATGTAAAACTGGGCGTTGACTCGCGTCACGCAGACCAACAGGTTAGAGGCGCCGTCGTTCTTCCGCACGGCACAGGCAAGACCACACGTGTGCTTGTTTTTGCAAAAGGCGATAAGGCAGACGAGGCAAAGGCAGCCGGCGCCGATTATGTCGGTGCTGAAGACCTTATTCCGAAAATTCAGAACGAGAATTGGTTTGAATTTGACGTTGTCGTTGCGACCCCCGACATGATGGGCGTTGTCGGTCGTCTCGGTCGTGTTCTCGGTCCTAAGGGTCTTATGCCTAACCCCAAAGCGGGTACCGTTACAATGGACGTCGCTAAAGCTATTTCCGAAATTAAAGCAGGTAAAATCGAGTATAGACTGGATAAAACAAACATTATCCACTGCCCGATGGGTAAGGTATCCTTCGGCAAGGAAAAGCTCAGCGATAACTTTGATACTCTTATCGGCGCTATCGTAAAGGCAAGACCGTCGGCCGCTAAGGGTCAGTATATCAAGAGCTGTGTAGTAGCGTCTACAATGGGTCCAGGTATTAAGGTCAATACAAGCAAATATCAATAAGCTATTGACACACGTATGTAAGTGTGTTAATATTATCAGGTAAATAATTACTTCAAAGACAGCAGGTGCGATTTTTTCGCTTAATACGCCCGCCGAGGAGATATTTTACTGCTTTGATGATTTCTTTATGATGTCATTATAATAAGTGTATTATGCTTCCGCGCGCGTTTACTGCGTCGGGAGCATTTTATTTTAGCGCCGTCGTGATTGGTTTATAACTATAAATGGCGTGCGGTGCAAAATCTAACGGAGGTGAAAGACAGTGCCAAGCAAACAGGTATTGGAAGCAAAGCAGCAGGTAGTTGCTCAACTTGCCGAGCAGCTTAAAAACGCTACGACAGGTATATTCGTTGATTACAGCGGTATAAATGTTGCGGATGATACGGCTCTGCGTAAGCAGTTCAGAGAAGCAGGCGTTCAGTACGGTGTTGTTAAGAATACGCTGACAAGATTTGCCGCTAAAGAAGCGGGGATAGACGGTCTTGACGATATACTTAACGGAACAACCGCTCTTGCTGTTTCGGCTGACCACGTTTCTGCGGCTAAAATTATCGGTGAGTATGCCGAGAAAAACGATAATTTCAAAATTAAGGGCGGCTTTATGGAGGGCAAGGTTATCAGCATAGCTGAGGTTGAAAAGCTCTCAAAGATGCCCGACAAAGAACAGCTTCTTTGTATGCTGCTCTACGCGCTCAACGGAAATATTTCCGGTCTTGCGCGTGCACTTCAGGCTGTTGTCGACTCTAAGAGCGAGTCAACGCCTGCATAATTGAGTTTAATTAAAATTTATTTAACGGAGGAAATTTATCATGGCAGATATTGCAAAATTTATTGAAGATATCAAAGCTCTTAACGTAATGGAGCTTGCAGACCTCGTAAAAGCAATCGAGGAAGAGTTTGGCGTAAGCGCGGCTGCTCCCGTAGCTGTTGCTGCTGCCGGCCCGGTAGCTGATGCTGCTGCTGAGAAGACTGATTTTGACGTAATCCTTGCTGAAGTAGGCGACAAGAAGATTAATGTAATCAAGGTAGTTCGTGAGATTACAGGTCTTGGTCTTAAGGAAGCAAAGGAGCTCGTTGAGAGCGCTCCCAAGGCTGTTAAGGAAGGCGCTTCTAAGGAAGATGCCGATGCTATCAAGGCAAAGCTTGAAGAAGCCGGCGCGAAGGTTGAGCTTAAGTAATTTAATCGCATTTTTAAAAAAGGGCACTGTTATACAGTGCCCTTTAAATTTATCGTTTGTCATAATTAATATTTACGATGCTGTAGGTATCTATAAGTTTTTGTAATAAACAGTCTGAACCCTACGTTGAGGATATACTGTCTGACCGCATTGCGATAAATAATGTCGGTACGTTTGTTAAGACATATATAGTCACGGAAGATTTTGAAGTAATGCCCCGTCTTTTTTTTATAAAACTATGGAAAAAGCTCTCATGATAATATATAATATGTAATAATCATAATACCCGAGGTGTGCCTGATGGATAAAAACGAAACAAAAACAAAAATTAACTGGCTCAGCGAGCTGTTTGAGCTGCTTGATTCCGTTGTGCTTTCCGCAGTTTGCGTGCTTGTTATTTTTACGCTTATTTTCAGAATATTCGTTGTGAGCGGTGACTCTATGTTTCCGACTCTGAAAAACGGCGAGCGGCTGATTGTGTCCGGTTTGTTTTACGAGCCTAAAGCAGGAGATATTATCTGCTTTTATAACGACTACAAGGACGAGGTCTTGGTAAAGCGCGTTATTGCCACGGCGGGTCAGACCGTTGACATAAGTGATGATTTTCGGGTTTTTGTTGACGGCAAAGAGCTGCCCGAGGACTATATCGGTGATATAGATACACGTAAAATGTCAACGCCGATGCCATATACTGTTGAGGATAACTGTGTGTTTGTTATGGGCGATAACCGCGGTGACTCTATGGACAGCCGTGATATGCGTGTCGGCACAGTACATAAAAATGATATTTTGGGCAGACTTATAATTCGTCTGTTTCCCCGTTTCGGTACTGTCAGATAGCGTCGGAGGATAAAATGTCGGATTCTGAATTAATGAATATACAGTGGTTTCCGGGTCACATGACAAAAACCCGTCGCTATATCGAAAAGAATATAGGACTTGTCGACATTGTCGCCGAAACTGTGGACGCACGCTGTATGCGCGCTTCGCAGAATCCTGATTTTGACCGCCTTTTGTCGGGTAAGCCGCGGCTTATGATAATAACTAAAACCGACCTTGCCGATCCCGATGTTACATCACGCTGGGTAAACTTATTCAAAAATGAGGGCAGGGCTTGCGTTAGTACCGCGCTTAATTCAGGTAAGGGAGTTCGGGAAATACTGCCTGCGGTGCGCACGGTGCTCTCGGATAAAATTTCAAGGTACGCTAAAAAGGGTATGAAAAAAACAATTCGCATGATGATTTGCGGTGTTCCCAATTCCGGTAAAAGCACGCTTATCAACTCACTTTGCGGCAGACGTGCGGCTGTGGCGCAGGACAGACCCGGTGTTACGCGTGCGGGGCAGTGGGTGACTCTTTCTTCAGATATTGAACTGCTTGATACTCCGGGGATTTTGTGGAATAAGTTTGAGGATATGCGCTGCGGACTTAATCTTGCGTTTACGGGCGCTGTCAAGGACGATGTTGTAGATATTGAGACTTTGGCGCTGGAGCTTTTGAAATTCCTGCGTGAAAAGTACCCGGAGTCTTTGGAAACGCGCTACAATATTGAAATTTGCGCGGATGACTCACCTTTGGAAATTTACGGAAAAGTTTGCAAGCGCCGCGGCTTTATTCTTCGCGGCGGTGACTTTGACTATGAGCGCTGTGCGAAAATTCTGCTGGATGAATTCAGAGGCGGCAAACTCGGCAGAATTTCGCTGGAGGAGCCCTGATGCTTGAATTTGTTATTGAAAATGAGGAACGCGACCGCGGCAGCAGAGTAATCTGCGGCGTTGACGAGGCTGGTCGCGGCTGCCTTTGCGGCAGAGTGTACGCGGGTGCTGTTGTTTTGCCGTCTGATTATAAAAATTCAGAGCTTAACGACAGCAAAAAGCTGAGTGAGAAAAAACGCGAAACGCTGTATTCTCAGATAGTAAAAGACGCACTTTATTATGGCGTTGGCTTTGCCGAGGTCGAGGAGATAGAGCAAATCAATATTTTAAATGCCGCCATGCTTGCCATGCGCCGCGCGGTAGACGCTCTCGGCGTGACTGTTGATATTGCTCTTATAGACGGAAATACTGCCCGAGGATTTGAGTGCAAAACACGCACGGTAATAAAGGGCGACAGCATTTCCCCCTCAATAGCCGCGGCGTCAGTGCTTGCCAAGGTCTCCCGCGACAGGTATATCTGTGACCTTGCAAAAAAATATCCGCAGTACGGCTTTGAAAAGCATAAGGGCTATTGTACAAGGGCGCATACAGAGGCACTGCACAAGTACGGTCCGTGTGATATACACCGTATGTCATTTCTTAAAAAAATATTATGACGCGGCTCGGACAGACAGGTGAAAGCGCCGCCGCTCGGTATCTTCAGCTTCACGGTTATAAAATTCTTGAAAAAAATTTTCGCTCACGTTTTGGCGAAATAGATATCGTTGCACAAAAAAATGAAACAGTCGTGTTTGTCGAGGTGAAAACCCGCGGTCGCGGTGCGCTGGATACTCCGGGCGCTTCAGTTGATGTTTTTAAGCAAAGAAAACTCATAAAAACCGCACATTTCTATATAATTAATAAGCAGCTTGCCGACATTGACATGCGTTTTGATGTTATTGAAATCGAACTCTACGGTATGCGCTGCAAAATAAATCATATAGAAAACGCCTTTGAGGCGTGAGGTATCGGATATGCTTGCAGACCTTCATTGCGACACTTTTTTTAAATGCTTTGCGGATAATACGGATTTTACATCGTCATCACTTAATGTAAGTCTTGATAAATGTCTTGGGAATTTACCGTGTATTCAGACATTTGCTCATTATATACCGGAAAATATTTCGGATAAATTCGATTTTTTCTGCCGTATGCTGGATAATTCTCTTTCAATTATAGAAAGACATGACAAGCTGCTGCTTTACAGGAAAAAATCTGATATCGAAACGGCTGAGCGCGAGGGCAAAATTTTAGCTGTACTGTCAGTTGAGGGCGGCAGCTTTTTTGACGAAAACCTCAGCGAAAACCTGAAAAAGGCGGTATACTTGGAGCAAAATTACATCCGTTTTTTGTCCCTTACCTATAACGTCGGCAGCAAGCTTTGCGCGGGTGCGCAGAGTAAAAATGACAGCGGAATGTCGCGCCTTGGATTTGATACGGCTTTTTTGCTGTGCGGGCACGGAATTGCAATGGATTTGTCCCATTTAAGTCATAACAGTGCGGCAGATATTCTGAATGCCGATATGCCCGCTCTTGCAACGCACTCAAACTGCTTTTCGCTGTGCGACAGTCCGCGCAATCTGAAGGACAGCGCGATTTTGCACCTTATAGAAAAAAACGCCCTTATGGGCTTGAATCTGTATGCTCCGTTTATAAAGCGCGGCGGGCATGTATCGGTTACGGACCTGTACAGGCATATTGAACATATACGTGCGCTGGGCGGCGAAAATATTTTAGCACTCGGCGCGGATTTTGACGGCTGCGACAGCTTCCCCGCGGGAATAAACGATGTCAGCGATATAAAAATGCTTGATATCCCGCACGGATTATTTTATAATAACGTAAAAAGATTTTTGAACTCACTGTAAAGGAAACTGAAAAATGAACTATGTAAGCACAAGAGACAGCAAAGTAAAAATCAGCTCAGCACAGGCTATCGTGCGCGGGCTTTCGGCGGACGGCGGACTTTTTATGCCTGAGAGTATACCTGTTCTTAATGCGTCTGAGCTTGAAGCACTGACGGATATGGATTACAGAGAAAGAGCAAAGCTTGTTCTTTCCAAATTTCTTACAGACTATACCGATGAGGAGCTTGACAGCTGTGTCTGCGGCGCGTATACTGCGGAGAAATTCGGCGGCGACGCACCTGCTCCCGTAAAAAAGCTCGATAATCAAAACTATGTTCTTGAGCTGTGGCACGGTCCGACCTGTGCTTTTAAGGACATGGCGCTGCAAATTATGCCAAGACTATTAACTGCGGCTGTAAAAAAAGGCTCGTCGGATAAAACAATAGTTATCCTTGTCGCAACGTCGGGAGATACGGGCAAGGCGGCGCTTGAGGGCTTTTGCGATGTGGACGGAACAAAAATTCTTGTTTTCTATCCGAAAAGCGGCGTCAGCGAGGTGCAGAAAAAACAAATGACATCACAGCCCGGAAGCAATACCGGCGTTATGGGTGTTGACGGTAACTTTGACGACTGCCAAAGCGGAGTTAAAAGGATTTTCGGCGACAGTGAGGTGATATCACGGCTTGAAGCGGGCGGATATGTATTTTCAAGTGCTAACTCCATTAACTGGGGCAGGCTTGTACCTCAGGTTGTTTATTATTTTTCCGCATATGCCGACCTTGTTAAAAGTGGAGATATAAAACTTGGTGACAAGCTCGATTTTATCGTGCCGACCGGTAATTTCGGCGATATACTGGCAGGCTTCATAGCGAAAAGAATGGGTCTTCCCACGGGTAAACTTGTGTGCGCTTCGAATAAGAACAATGTCCTTACCGATTTTATAAAAACAGGTGTTTATGATAAAAACCGCGACTTTTACACTACGATTTCTCCCTCAATGGATATTCTTATTTCCAGTAATCTTGAAAGGCTTTTGTATATTATGAGCGGTTACGGCGACAAAAAGGTGTCGGAATATATGAAAGACCTTGCAGAGGGCGGCAGATATTCGGTTGATGCCGGTATGCTGAAAAAAATTCAGTCTGAATTTCTTGCGGGCTTTGCGGATGAACAGCAGACGGTTGAAGCAATAGGCGATGCCTACTCCCGTTACAATTATGTTATCGACCCGCATACTGCTGTCGGTTACCGCGTTGCAATGGATTACCAAAGCGACAATAAAAAGGTTATTTTATCCACCGCCAGTCCGTATAAATTTCCGAAAAGCGTTATCGAGGGACTGGGCGGCAGCGCGGATGTTGACAATGAATTTGAGCTTTTTGATATACTCAATAAAAAGACAAAAGTTGCCGTACCTGAGTCGCTTGCACAGCTGAAAAATGCGGTCAGCCGCTTTAATGAGAGCTGTGAAAAGGAACAGATGACCCAAAAGGTATATGAATTTTTGGGTCTGTAAGGCGCCGCACAAATCGTCATATATGTAAAAAACCGCCGCCGATTTTACGCCTGCAACATATCGCTTTGTATATTGTGCATGTAAACCGTGCGGCGGCAGTGTTTTCCGAAAAATCAAAATACAAATTAAATATTTGCGTTTTTGCATTTTAAGCTGTAATTTGGTTTTTTCGGATTATAAAAGGAACTAAAACTTTTCGCGGTAGGTTGAGCAGAATGTCTCGTTTCCGTTGTCACCGCAGACTTTGCAGTTGCAAACTTCGATTTTTTCAGCGGTGCAGCAGTTGTCGCCCGTGTGATAATGACATTCGGTTACTTCACATACAACGCCTGTGTTTTTGCATTTGTTCTGATCCATTTTTAACAGCTCCTTTCAAGCATTATTTTATCCGCGAAATTTAAAATAAACATGTAAAATTACGGAAGGAAAAAATAAATTTGTCAGTTTTTGCAATCGGCGATACGCATTTGCCGGGCGCTGCCAACAAACCTATGGACGTGTTCGGCGGCGCATGGGATAATTATATCGAAAAACTGAAAATCAACTGGGAAAAAAACGTGTCGGACACAGACACTGTTGTCATTGCAGGCGATGTTTCATGGGGTATGTCTTTTGAAGAGGCTCTTTGCGACTTTGAGCTTCTTGCCCGGCTTCCCGGCAGAAAGGTAATTGTAAAGGGAAATCACGATTATTGGTGGGACACTGTTTCAAAAATGACGCGGATATTGAATAAACGCGGTATTTGTAACTTTGAGTTTATTTATAACAGCTGCGTTTCGGTTGAAAACTATGCTCTGTGTGCAACCCGCGGCTGGTGTGAGAAAAAAAGCGAGCAGGATGATAAGATTATCATGCGTGAGGCGGGCAGACTCGAACGCTCTCTTATGTGCGCGCCAAATGGGCTTGAAAAGGTTGTTTTTATGCATTATCCTCCGGTTTTTGACGGCGGTTGCATTGAGGAGTTTGTGTCGGTTATGCAAAAATACGGCGTCAAACGCTGTTTTTACGGTCATCTTCACGCAGCATCAATCAAAAATGCTGTGCGCGGCACTCACTTTGGCATAGAATTTTTCCTTGTTTCCGCCGATGCTATTGACTTTTTGCCGCTTAAAATATAAAATATATCAGTTAGAAAAACGGAGGTATACATAAATGAATTTAAAGGAAAACAACAAAACGGATAAAAATACCGTCGAGCTTGTTGTCGAGGTAAAGGGCGACGAGTTTAAGGCTGCGGTGGACGCGGCGTTTAAAAAGAATATTGCAAAGATGACGGTTCCGGGCTTTCGAAAGGGCAAGGCACCCAGAAAGATGGTTGAGAAGCTGTACGGCGAGGGCGTATTCTATGATGACGCCATAAATGCGCTGTATCCGGCAGCCTATGACGCGGCTGTGGCGCAGGCGGGAATTTCTCCCGTGGACAACCCTGCCGTCGAGGTGACGTCGGTTGATTCCGAGGGCTTTGAATTTAAGGCAAAGGTTACTGTAAAGCCTGAGGTTGAGGTTAAGGACTATAAAGGTATAAAAGCCGTAAAGAACGTCTATAATGTAACAGAAACAATGGTCAAGGGCGAAATAGAGGCGCTGCGCAAACAAAACCAGAGAATCGTGGATGTTGACCGTGAGGCAAAGAGCGGGGATACGGTAAATATCGATTACGAGGGCTCCGTGGACGGCGTGCCGTTTGACGGCGGTAAGGCACAGGGCTATGATTTGAGTCTCGGCTCCAACACTTTTATTCCGGGCTTTGAGGATCAGCTTATCGGTAAAAAGGCAGGGGACGAGTGTGATGTAAACGTTACCTTCCCGGAGGAGTATCACGCTGAGGAGCTGAAGGGCAAGGCGGCAGTATTCAAGGTTAAGGTAAACAATGTAAAGGAAATCCAGCTGCCGGATGCGGACGATGAGTTTGCAAAGGACGTCAGCGAGTTTGATACGCTTGCGGAGCTTAAAGCGGATATCAAAAAGAAGCTTAAGGAACAGAAGAACGCGCAGTCCGAGTCTGAGCTGGAAAGTGCGCTTGTTGATAAGCTTCTTGAAAATACCGAGGTAGAGATACCCGCCGTTATGATTTCACGAAAGGTTGACAGCATGATGGCTGAGTTTGAGCAGCGCTTGGCAGGCTCCGGGCTTAATCTTAATACTTATATTCAGTATATGGGCACCGACCTTGAATCCTTTAAAAAGAACTATGAGCCTGAAGCTGAAAAGCAGGTGAAAACCCGTCTTGCTCTTGAAAAGATTGTTGAGCTTGAAAAGATTGTTGTTTCCGATGAAGATACAGATAAAGAATATCAGATGATAGCCGATGCTTATAAGATGAAGCTTGAGGATGTAAAGCGCTTTGTTCCTGCCGAGGAAATCACTATGGATGTTGCCGTCGGCAAGGCTGTTGAATTAATTAAGAACAATGCGCAAATAACCGAGCAGAAGCAGGCGGCTAAAAAAACCGCAGCAAAAAAGACTGCGGCCAAAAAGCCCGCTGACGAAGAGGAAGCGGAGTAAATTTATTGTCAGGAGATTTTGCTATGAGCTTAGTACCTATGGTTGTAGAGCAGACGAGCCGCGGCGAGCGCTCGTATGATATCTACTCGCGCCTTTTGAACGACCGTATCGTGTTTTTGTCCGAGGAGGTCAACGATGTTACGGCAAGTCTTGTGGTTGCGCAGCTTTTGTATCTTGAAGCCCAGGACAGTGAAAAGGATATCAGCTTTTATATTAATTCACCCGGCGGCTCTATAACCTCCGGTATGGCAATTTATGATACGATGCAGTATATAAAATGCGACGTATCCACTATATGCATCGGTATGGCTGCCAGCATGGGCGCATTTTTGCTTTCCGCCGGCACAAAGGGCAAGCGTTTGGCGCTCCCTAACAGTGAAATTATGATTCATCAGCCGCTCGGAGGCGCGCAGGGTCAGGCAACCGATATTCAGATTCATGCGCAGCGTATTGTAAATATTAAGAAAAAGCTGAATACCATGCTTGCCGAAGCGACGGGTCAGCCGCTTGAGGTTATCGAACGTGATACAGAGAGGGATAACTTTATGACAGCGCAGCAGGCATGTGATTACGGTTTAATAGACAAAGTTATCAAATCGAGGTAAAAATGTCGGATATTCAGGACACGAATAAACGCCGCTGCTCGTTTTGCGGCCGCGCAGAGGATGCGGTTGATAAAATGCTTGCGGGCAATAACGCATATATTTGCAGCGACTGCATAGAGTTCGGCGCACAGATGCTCGGACTCAATATGACTGTGCCCGAAGAAGCTCCGTCTCAGGCACTTGATATAAAGCTGTATACCCCGCATGAGATAAAACATTTTTTAGACGATTATATCATTGGTCAGGACAGGGCAAAGGTTGCGCTGAGCGTCGCGGTTTATAATCACTATAAACGAATTATGAATCTTGACGACAACGATGACGGAGTGGAAATCCAGAAAAGCAATATTTTGCTTATAGGCCCCACGGGCAGCGGTAAGACCTACCTTGCTCAGACTCTGGCAAAAATTTTGGGCGTGCCTTTTGCAATCGCTGACGCGACGACGCTGACAGAGGCGGGTTATGTCGGAGAAGACGTTGAAAATATTCTTTTAAAGCTCATTCAGGCTGCGGATTTTGACATTGAAAGGGCGGAAAAGGGAATAATCTATATTGATGAAATTGATAAGATTTCCCGCAAGAGCGAGAATATGTCCATCACCCGCGACGTAAGCGGAGAGGGTGTACAGCAGGCGTTGCTCAAAATATTGGAGGGCACTGTTTCCAACGTGCCGCCGCAGGGCGGCAGAAAGCATCCTAATCAGGAGTTTATCCATATCGATACGAAAAATATTCTGTTTATCTGCGGCGGGTCTTTTGACGGTATACAGAAAACCGTTGAAAAGCGTATGAAGGGCAACGGCGGAATAGGCTTCGGTTCCGAGCTTAAATCTGGCGGAAATAATCTAAGTGAGATTTATAAAAATGTTGAGAGCTATGACATTGTGAAATACGGTCTCATTCCGGAGATTGTCGGCAGACTTCCCGTTCTTGTATCGCTTGACGAGCTGGACGACAAGGCAATGCTGAAAATTCTGACCGAGCCGAAAAACGCTATTGTCAAGCAGTATAAAAAGCTGTTTGATTATGACGGTATAGAGCTTGAGTTTGAGGATAACGCACTGTCCGAGATAGCTGCGCTGACTATTGCCAATAAAACAGGAGCGCGCGGACTTCGTGCAATTATCGAAAAAACCATGCAGCAGGTTATGTTTGACGTACCAAGTATGAATGACGTGGAAAAGGTTATAATCACAAAGGATTTTGTAAACGGAAAAGAACCTTTTAAGGTTTTGAAATCAAATGCACTGAAAGAGTAAATAATTATAAAAGCTCCGCCCATTGTGGCGGAGCTTTTATAATTAAACAGACTCCCGAAACAGAGACTGCCGGGAGCTGTTTGCCGTACACAGGCGCCTGTGTACGGTGTAAAGTTGTTGTACAGACGGTGATAAGTACAATAACATTCGGTGTTCGGATTATTCCTCACATTAAAAATTAGAATTTTGTATCGTATTTCTTAAAATTTGCTAAGGGGAAAGAAAAAGTCACCGTCCTCTCTTTCTTAAATGGCAAAATAATTATTTTGTGATTAAATTTTAATTGCGCAGTGTGACGAATAGTGTCGATTTGTGTCGCTTTTATATCTAACTTTAAATTTTCAAACGATGTTTTACTTTATTCCAAGAACCGTGCGTTTGTATTCGGTCGGCGGCAATCCGGTTTCCCGCCTGAACACTGCAGAAAAGTAGTTCTGATTGGAAAAGGAGAGTGTGCGGCTTATCTCGCTTATCGGCATGCCCTTTCCGAGCAGACGTATTGACATTGCTATTTTCAGCTTCAGAAAATATTTGTGTATGCCGATGTCCGAGTATACCGAAAATGCTCTTTTGAGCTGTGCCGTGCTGAAGTTGCACTGCTCAGCCAGCTCTCTTAGCGTAATCTGTCCGTAAACGTTTTCATTCAGTTTGCTTATTATTTGCCTGTACAGCTCAGAAACACCGCTGCTGTCTGTGCTTTTTACCTCAATTTCACTGCCGCCCGAAACTGAGAGCAAAAACCTTTCGAGCATGTTAAAAACAAGCTGAACTTCACTGCGCCTTTCGTTCCACTCTCGAAATATTGCAGTGTGGTAGTTTCCGTTCCTGTTTGGAAAATGCCGCCGGACAAAGCTGCGCAGCCGTTCAATCTCCGATTTTTGCCCTTTTGACAGACTTAAAGCCAAATTTTCAAATGCGCCGGTGAGCGGTCCGCCCGCTCGAAATGCCGTTATGAATACGTGAAATTCTTTTCCGTTTGCACTCCACAGCCTGTGAAATTCCATTGGTTTATGGAATATCATCTCTCCCGCCCTGAGCGTATATACCTTTTCGTCGCCGGAAACGCATACCTCCCCTTTCATAACATATACAAGTTCCCAGAACGGGTGAAATTCTCCCGGAAAATAGTATGCTCCATCGTAATTTGCTTCAAATATCGATACGAGCGACTCTATTTCAATTACTTTGCTGATGTATTTTTCACTATGAGTGAAATGAGCTTTTTTCATATAAAAATGCCTCTTTTTCTGATAGACATATGATTTTTGCAGGTATATAATGCTATTGTATCACATAAGGCTTACGGAGGCAATGACTATGAAAAAAATTAAATTCGGCGTTATAGGTCTGGGACATCGCGGCAAGGGACTGCTGAAGGTTATTTTAATGAATATGCCGACTGTCGAGGTGACAGCGGTGTGCGACCTGTATGAGGACAGGGTACAGGAGGGCATTGACATTGTAAAAAAGGCGTCGGGAAATGCTGTTTACGGCACAACTGACGCTCTTGAGCTTATTAATAGACCCGACGTTGAAGCGGTATTTATTTATTCAGCGTGGGAGTCGCATATTCCTCTTGCCATAGAGTGTATGAAAGCCTCAAAGCCGGTCGGCGTTGAGGTGGGCGGCGCATACAGTGTTGAACAGTGCTGGGAGCTTGTACATACTTATGAAAAGACCGGGACTCCTATAATGCTGCTTGAAAACTGCTGCTACGACCGCAGAGAGCTTATGGTGCTTAATATGGTGCGGCAGGGACTGTTCGGTGAGATTGTTCACTGTGAGGGCGGTTACTGCCATGACCTGCGTGATGAAATTTCGGAGGGTGAGCAAAACAGGCACTACCGTCTGCGCAATTATTTGGCGCGTAACTGCGAAAATTACCCGACTCATGAGCTCGGCCCGATTGCCAAGGTGCTGGATATCAACCGCGGCAACAGGTTTGTAAAGCTTGCCTCCTTTGCGTCTAAATCTGCGGGACTTAACGAATATATAAACGCTAATATGCCTGAAAATGATAAGCTGAAAAACGCGCATTTTGCTCAGGGCGACGTTGTAACAACAGTCATTACCTGCGCGGGCGGGCAGACGATAAGGCTGACTCTTGATACTACGCTTCCGCGCTATTACAGCCGCCAGTTTACGGTGCGCGGTACAAAGGGCATGTACGAGGAGGTCACCGATTCGGTGTATCTTAACGGAGACGGCAAGCACTTCAAATGGAAAGAGGAATGGGGCAACGGCAAAACCTATGCGGAAAAGTACGACCATGAAATTTGGAAGAAATACTTAAGCGACGGTGTCCAGGGCGGTCACGGCGGTATTGACTGGCTTGTAATGAATGATTTTGTGGACAGTCTTATTGAAAAGCGCCCGTGCCCGATTGATGTTTATGATATGGCAAGCTGGATGTGTGTGACTGCGCTCAGCGAAAATTCGATTTCACTGGGCGGCGCGCCGGTGGATTTTCCGGATTTCACAAACGGTGCGTGGCTTTTAAACAAAATCTGAGACTGTAATTGAATTAAAAATTACTATGCCCGTGCGGATTTGCGCACGGGTTTTTCAAATATTACGTTTGTGTCATTTGACTTTAAGCTGAAATAGATATATAATAAATATCATGTAAAGAAATGCAATATATTAAATCTGCGTTATATTTTCAGAGGTGAGAGAAAGTGCCGTCGGATAAAAACTCAGCAATAAACGGAGAAAGCCTTGCACTGGGCAGCGAACGCTCGGTTATTAGGGAAATATTTGAATACGGCAATGCCCGCGCGCAGCTTGTCGGGCGTGAAAATGTGTATGATTTCAGTCTCGGTAATCCGGCCGTTGCGACTCCGGAATGTATAAATGATGCGATAAGGGAGCTTGTGAGTGACAGTGGCTTCAATGTTCACGGCTATACCTCCGCTCAGGGTGCCCCTGCTGTGAGGGAGAGCATTGCGCGCAGCATAAACGAGCGTTTTCGGGTT
This sequence comes from uncultured Eubacteriales bacterium, assembly GCA_902492505.1. Lineage (GTDB taxonomy): Bacteria > Bacillota > Clostridia > Oscillospirales > QAKW01 > RGIG9041. Next base: position 17,105 of record CABULU010000014.1, on the reverse strand, counting down.
CCGGCGTCGGCAGACGATATTTACGTTACATGCGGTGCTGCGGCGTCGCTTACCATCACGCTCAACGCAGTTTGCAATGCGGGAGACGAGGTGATTGCCTTTGCGCCTTTCTTTCCGGAATATAAAGTCTTTGCCGAGGGCGCCGGCGCCACGTTTGTTGCCGTTTTACCGGATACGGATAATTTTCAGATAAATTTTGACGACCTTGAGCGCAAGCTCAGTTTAAAGACCCGTGCTGTTATTGTTAATTCACCGAATAATCCGTCGGGTGCCGTACTGACTGAGAGTACGGTTTTGCGTCTTTGCTCCGTTTTAAAGGAATTTTGCGATAAAACAGGAAAAACTGTTTACCTTATATCGGACGAGCCGTACAGGGAGCTTGTATATGACGGCAAAAATGTATTGTATTTTCCCGAGTACTATGAAAATACTATTGTGTGTTATTCGTACAGCAAGTCGCTGTCTCTTGCGGGTGAGCGCATCGGCTATATATTTGTAAATCCCGCTGTAACCGGCAGCCGCGATGTTTATGCCGCGGTATGCGGTGCCGGCAGAAAACTCGGGTTTGTATGCGCACCGTCGCTTATGCAGTATGCCGTTGCGAAAAATCCGCATGCTGTTTCGGATATTTCGGCTTATAGGCAAAACCGGGATATTCTGTATAATGCGCTGTGTTCCTTCGGCTATGACTGCGTGTACCCGGACGGCGCATTTTATCTGTTTGTGCGCTCGCCGATAGCCGATGCAAAGGAATTTTGCGAACGGGCAAAAGCACTCGACCTTCTGCTTGTGCCGTCAGACAGCTTTGGATGCAGCGGATTTGTGCGCATTTCTTACTGTGTTGACACAAATATGATAAGGCGCTCTCTGCCGCTTTTCAAAAAGCTGATAGAAAGTCTTTAAAAATAGGTGCTAAGGCCTTTACGGGGGAGGTGAGGACTTATCTCAAAGCTTACCAAAAATGCAATTACGGCTTCTCTGATACGGCTTATGTCAAAAATGCCGCTTGACAAAATTACTGTTAAGGATATTGTTGATGACTGCGATATCAGCCGCAATACCTTTTATTATAACTATCAGGATATTTACGCTGTTATTGAAGAACTGTTTGAGATGGAGCTTGCAGCCATGCTCGGTACCCAAAGCGTCAGCCAGACATGGAATCAGACCTTTTCCGATATCTGCGGATTCTTGTACGAATATAAAGGCGCGGTATACAGCATGTACAATTCCTCACGCCGTGATTTTCTCGAAAACCAGATAGGCAGGATTATATATCGATGTATGGAACAGGCTGCGGATGCAACCGTTAAGGAAGCGGGACTTTCGGTGTCCTCAGAGGACACCGGAATTATCGTCAGATTTTACGGCGGCGCGCTGAAAGGACTTGTTCTCGAGTGGCTGGATGATAAAATGCGGGTGCCGGTTGACGATATTGCCGCAAGGCTTGATAAAATATTTGACGGAAGCATGCGCCGTGCTCTTGAACAGGCGTCCCGGAATTTTAGTACAGATTAGGCTGTGTGTATCAATTTTGTATACACAGCCTTTTTTGTATCTTTCCATTGATGTGTAAATGCTGTATCATTATACTGAAGTTTTGTGTTAATGAAGAAAAGGAAGTGTTGAAGTGAAATTCATATCACGTGTTAAAATCGCTTACAGTGTTATCTCGGTAGGACTTATAGTTATGGGCTTGTGCTTTATATTTCTGCCTGAGATTTCCGCACTCACTATTTGCTACTGTGTGGGAGCTGTCAGCATTGTTTTCGGAATAATCAAGCTTATGGGTTATTTCTCAAAGGACGTTTACCGGCTTGCGTTCCAGTTTGATTTGGCGCTTGGCATCGCGATGATTGTGCTCGGTGCGGTCGAGGTTATAAGGCCACGCCTGCTGCTTGGTCTGCTGCCGGTGGTTTTGGGAATTATAGTTTTAGTTGACGGACTTTTCAAAATTCAGACAGCGCTTGACTCGAAACGCTTCGGGCTTAAAAAGTGGTGGATTAGCCTTGCCTTCGGTATTATTGCCGGTATAATAGGCGTCTGCCTTATTTTAGATCCGTTTGAGGGCAATAAAATTCTGACGGTGCTTTTGGGGGTAACCCTTGTTGTTGACGGCGTTCAAAACCTTTGGATGGTTCTGTATACCGTGCGCTCTAAAAAGGCTGAGGATGAAAGCATCGATATTGAAATAATCGAGTGAAAATACATTAAAAGGGGAAATATAAATATGTCGGAAAAACGACGTTTGGGGGATAGAAAAGACGGCAGACTGATACGCGATATTGACAGTATGCATTTTATAATGCCGATAATATATCCTAATCGGTGCGATAACGAGGCGTTTATCTCGGAGCGAATTGACCTTACCGCGGCGGAGCGTTTTCTTGAGGAGAAGAACGCGGCAAATCCGGAATATAAATATACATTTTTCCAGCTCATAGTGACGGCGCTTATAAAAACAGTGACGCTCAGACCAAAAATGAACCGCTTTATCGCCAATAAAAATATATATCAGAGAAATGAGGTCAGTGCGTCCTTTGTAATAAAAAAGCAATTTGCGGACGAAGCAAAGGAAGGGCTGGCATTTATTCATGCAACAGACAATACGACGCTTGATGAGGTACACGATGAAATTTACAGGCAGGTCACCTCATGCCGAAGCGGGAAGCAGGATTCAACGTCAGATGCCATGGATATGTTTAAGAGGATGCCTCGTTTTCTTGCCAAAGCGCTTATCAATATTATATGCGTTCTTGACAGGCACGGCAAGGTTCCGCGCTCTCTTATCGAGACCGACCCGTACTATTCGTCAATCGTGCTCACCAATCTTGGGTCGATCGGCATGCACAGCGGGTATCATCACCTCACTAACTGGGGTACAAATTCACTTTTTGCCGCAATAGGTGAGAAAAAGGTGCGCCCGTTTTATGACAACGACGGCATACCGCATATGCGTCAGAGCGTCGATATCGGAATTACGATAGATGAGCGGCTTGCCGACGGCTACTACTATTCTAAAACAGTTAAACTGTTAAAATATCTGCTTGAAAATCCAGAGCTTTTGGATAAGCCTGCAGGGGAAGAGGTAAGCTATGAATAATAAAAATAATGTAAAGGCGCCGTGGCTGGATAATTACGGCAATGTGCCGCCTACACTTGAATATTTTGAGGGTACGATGTACGACGCCGTGGATATAATTGCCAAAAGGTATCCTCAGTATATAGTTTATGATTTTATGGGCAGGAAAACGACTTATAAAGCGTTCATGAAAAGTGTTGAGCGCTGCGCCCGCGCCCTTCGCGCGATAGGTATACGCGCAGGGGACCGTGTAACTATCTGTATGCCCAATTGTCCTCAGACTGTGATTATGTTCTATGCCGTGAACGTTGTCGGCGCTGTCGCAAATATGGTACATCCGCTTTCGAGCGAAAACGAAATTGAATTTTATATTCGCGAATCAAAAAGTATTCTTGCGATAACGCTTGACCAGTTTTATCATAAATTTGAGGCAATTCGGCATAAAGTTGAGCTGTCAAATGTTATTATAGCCAGCATTAAGGACGAGCTTTCTCAGCCGATAAAGGCGGGGTACATGCTGACCGAGGGCAGAAAGATAGAAAAAATCCCCAAAGACGCGCCTATCATGACATGGAATTATTTTATACGCTTGGGTGACAGGTATCATTGGAAATACCGCGTTGAGCGCGCTGCAAACGACCCCGCCGTCATACTTTACAGCGGCGGCACGACAGGCACAACAAAGGGAATACTGCTTTCAAATAAAAATTTCAACGCGCTTGGCGCTCAGATTATTGCTACAAACCCGATGTTTCGGCCCGGTGATAAAATGCTTGCGGTGATGCCGATGTTTCACGGCTTCGGACTGGGAGTCAGCATTCATTCCATGCTGGTGAACGGAGGACGGTGTATTCTTGTTCCGCGATTTACTGCGGCAAGCTACGCCAAGCTTATCAAAAAATACAAATGCAATTTTATTGCGGGTGTTCCCACCTTGTATGAGGCGCTTATCCGTCAGCCGGTTATGAACGGAGTCGATTTATCCTGTCTCAAGGGTGTTTTCAGCGGCGGCGATTCTCTGTCAATTGAGCTTAAAAAGAAGTTTGATAAGTTTCTTTACGACCATAATGCGTCCGTACAGATACGCGAGGGCTACGGCACGACAGAGTGCGTTACGGCGAGTTGTCTTACTCCCATACATATGGCAAAGGAGGGCAGTATCGGTCAGCCGTTTCCCGATACTTTCTATAAAATCGTAAAGGTGGGTACAACCGAAGAACAGCCCTACGGTGAAGAGGGTGAAATCTGTATCAGCGGTCCCACTGTAATGCTGGGATACCTTGACAGGCCGGAGGAAACGGCTGATACTATGCGCACTCATGCCGACGGGCTTACATGGGTGCATACGGGCGATCTGGGTGTTATGGATGATGAAGGATTTGTGTACTTTCGTCAGCGCATCAAGCGTATGATAGTAACAAGCGGCTATAATGTGTATCCTTCACAGCTTGAGAATATAATCGATGCGCACGACCTTGTGCAGATGAGCTGCGTTATAGGCGTGCCCGATGAGTATAAAATGCAGAAGGTCAAGGCGTTTGTCATGCTCAAGGCGGGACTGACGCCCAGCGACGAGTATCGTGAAATACTCATGAATTACTGCAAAAAGAATATTGCAAAATATGCGCTTCCGTATGAAATCGAATTCCGCGACAGTCTGCCTACAACTCTTGTCGGAAAGGTCGCCTACCGTGAGCTTGAAGAGGAAGAACTGAAAAAACTAAATAATAAGTAGTGATAAAAAACATAGACTAATGAAAAAAAGGAGGTGCCGCTTTGAGAGAGTTCGGACTCAGTGTCGTTTACGTCGCATTTTTGGGTATAACCGCGCAAATAATCGGTGTTCGTCTTCCGCGCCGGTGGTTTGATGCGGGAAAGTTTCCGTATGCCGCCTTTGCCTTTGAAACGGACGGACGTATATACAAGGCGCTGCGCGTGCGCCGGTGGAAAACGCTTGTTCCGGATATGAGCCGTATTTCAAAGCGGATGATTCCAAAGCGTATAAACGCGGGAGCAGTTACCTCCGAGGATATCGACGCGCTTGTGAAAGAAACCTGTGTTGCGGAGTTTGTGCATATCTCCCTTTCATTTTTATCTCTTGCGATACTGTCATTTTGGAAAAACCAATACGGAGTGCTTTTTGTCATTCTTTATATTTTGGTCGGAAACGTACCGTTTATTATAATACAGCGATATAATCGCCCGCAGCTTATCAGAGTTTCGGGTAAGCTGAAAAGAAGGGAGTGCAAGCGTCTTCATGAAGGTACTGGTCCTGTCATGTAGTACGGGTGAGGGGCATAACTCTGCGGGCAATGCCGTATTGGAGTATTTTACTAATAAAAATGTGCCGTGTGATATGATAAACGCTTTTTCCTTTGTGTCGGATATGACTGCAAAGGTTTTGTCTCATGGGCATGTTTTTGTTTACAGGAACATGCCGCGTCTTTTTGGAGCAGGTTACAGGCTGGAAGAAAAATATCCTCCGAAATCCTTTTATAAAAAAATGGCAAAGGGCGCGCCCGGGTTATATGATTTTATACAAAGCGGCGGTTATGATACTGTTGTTTGTTCCCACATTTTTGCGGCAATGATGCTGACTGAGTGTAAACGGCAGTTTGCCGCAGATGTTTTGGCTTATTTGCTCATAACGGATTATACCTGTTCGCCCGGCGTTAATATGCTTGATATGGATGCTTACTTTATTCCTCATGAGCTGCTTTGCGCGAAGTTTGCGGACAATGGCGTTGACACGGCGCGGGTCGTGCCGAGTGGGATTCCCGTATCCCAGCGCTTTTTTTCAAAAAAACCAAAGGAACTTTCCCGCCGTGAGCTAAATATTTCCGAAAATGCCGACGTCGTGCTGCTAAGCAGCGGCAGCATGGGCTGCGGTCCCATGGATGAGCTTGCACGTTGCCTGCTTCGGTCTTTGAGCAGCAATGCGCAGCTGTGTGTAGTATGCGGCAGCAACCGCAGGCTTTATGCCGAGCTTGAACCGCTGACAAAGGATAAGCGCCTGAGTCTTGCCGGCTTTACTCCGAAAATGTTCGATTATATGAACAGTGCCGATGTGTATATAACAAAGGCGGGCGGTCTCAGTACAACGGAAGCTGTGACCGTGGGTGTGCCGCTCATTTTTATGGATGCTGTGCCGGGCTGTGAGAGCTATAACCTTTCGTTTATGACCGAAAACGGCTGTGCGGTAACAGCGGACAGTGTTGAGGGAATCGCTGCTCTTACCTGTGATATTTTGAAGGACAAGGAAAAGGCTTTGAAGGTATTTTTGAAGGGACGTGAAAAAATAGTAAAAAACGGGGCTGAAAATGTATATAATTATATAATCGGGAGGCATGGCAGATGATTGAAAGGCTTAAGAAAAATCATCTTTGGGCTTATACGCTTGTGCTGCCTGTTTATCTTATTTGCTTTTATACGGTGGAATATTTCGTTACGGAGAATTATCACGTAATGTATATGCCTCTTGATGATAAAATTCCGTTTTGTGAGTGGTTCTCGCTGCCGTATATATTGTGGATGCCGATGCTTATTGCCGCGGCGTTATATCTTTTGTATAATGATACCGCGGGCTACAAGCTGTATATGACTTATGTCGGAATTTCGTTTTTATCCACACTTCTGATTTATGTGATATATCCCAACGGTCAGGAGCTGCGCGTTACAACTTTTGAAAATCCAAATCTGCTTACTGATTTTGTGCAGTATCTTTACTCATGCGATACCAACACCAATGTGTGTCCCAGCCTGCATGTTATCGGTTCTTTCGCGGCAGTTTTCGGGGTCTTTCACTCAAAAAAGCTGTGTTCATGGTCGCTTAAAGTGATAATTGTTGTATCGGCAGCGTTAATTGCCCTGTCAACCGTGTTTATAAAGCAGCATTCGATTGTGGATGTTTTTGCGGGAATTGCACTCAGTGTCGTCGTTTGGGCTATTGTGTATTCAAAAGTATCTCCTCTGAGAAAAAGGATGGAAGGATCGGTTAAGGAAGAATAAATGTCAAGGACTAAAAAAATCACAAAAGAAGCAAAAATAAAAAGGGACATTAAAGTGGCTCTGCTGGCGACGGTTGCCGCAACTGCCGCTGCAACCGCTGCGGCGGCAGTCACGTCTTTTAAACTGCTTGCCGATGTCGCGGTTAATAAAACTCTGCCCAAGAGAGTTTATAAAATGCAGGATAAGCTTTCGGGCGGCGGCACCGATAAAGAAATTTTGAATATGATAAACGAAAACGGCGAGCTTTTGAAAAGAACCGTGACCGAGCGGGTTGCAATCCAGAGCCACGACGGGCTTACGCTTGTCGGGCATTGGTATCCTGCCGAGAATGCAAAACGCATAGTGGTGGCTATGCACGGCTGGCGTTCAAGCTGGTATGCGGATTTTGGAACCTCTGCCCGGTTTATGCACGACATGGGGTGCAGCGTGCTTTATCCCGATCAGCGCTCACAGGGCGAGAGCGGAGGCGAACATATAGGATTCGGAGTTTTAGAAAGATATGACTGCTTTGACTGGGTAAAATATGTTATTGAGCGATTTGGAAGCGAGCTTCCGATTTATCTTTGTGGAATTTCAATGGGTGCTACTACCGTGCTTATGGCATCTGAATTTGAGTTTCCTGCGTGTGTAAAGGGAATAATCAGTGACTGTGGCTTTACATCTCCGCGCGCAATATGGTCACATGTTTTGAAAAATAATCTTCATATAAGCGATAAAATCGGTTATCCGATCGCCAATTATTTTGTGAATAAAAAGGCAAGCTTTGACGGAGACGAGATGTCTACCGTGGATGCGCTGCGTAAAAACAGTCTTCCCGTGCTTTTTGTTCACGGTGATGATGACAGATTTGTGCCGGTGCAGATGACGTATGAGAATTATGCCGCGTGTACGGCGGACAAGACAATGTTTATAGTCCCGGGAGCCGGTCACGGCATGAGCTATTTTAAAGATCCCGACGGATATAAAGCGGCAGTTGCCGACTTTTTTGCAAGACATGATAAATAAAATTGGTAATCAAGCCCCGCTGTTGTATTTTAAAAACAGCGGGGCTTGATTAATTTTTCTTAATGCTTTTTAAGTATTCCCTCGGCGACATACCGTATTTCTTCTTGAAGCAGTTTGAAAAATACAGCGGGTTGTCGTAGCCGGATGAATAGGATACAAGCTTTATTTGCTGGGCGCCGTCGCTTAGCATCTGCCTTGCGTTTTCCAGCCGTGTATTTATTATATATTTCATAGGCGACATTCCCTCTCCCTCCATAAACAGACGATATAGGTATGAGCGCTCCAGCCCGACTGCCTGCGCAAGCTCTGCTACCCCGAAGTTCTGACGATAGCTGTTGGCCGCAATATACTGCTTTGCAAAGTAGAGATAGTCCGTCACGCTTTGGCCCTGGCTTGCCGGATACAGCCGTATGTACTCCGATAAAAGCACCTGTAAAAGCCCTGCGTTTTTAAGCCGCACATGCTTGGTATGCACCTCGTCTGAAAATGCTCCGTACAGCGCAGCAAGCTCTGCTGATGCGGGCGCCACCGGCGACTCAAAAAATGCCGTCATGGCTAAAAGATTTTTTGCCTCGGCGCCTGTGAAATTAACCCAAATGTACACCCACGGCTCCTTGCTGTCAGGATAATAATGCACCGTTTTGCCCGGCAAAATGATAAAGCTTTCGCCCGTCTTTACGCTGTATTTTTTACCGTCCGTTACATAGTAGCCGCGCCCGCTTACAATATAGTGGATTACGAAATCACGGTGTATCCCTGGCCCCCAGGCGTAGGTTTCGCCGGGAAAGTATTTCGTGCAGCCTGTCAGGCGCAGCGAATAGTTGTCGCTCAATTTAAACACCTCGTAAAAACAACAAAATTATATATTTATACAACAATTATAGCATATACAACATCGTTTGTATATAGTAAAATACAAGCAAATCAACCGTTTTATAAACGGCAGTAAGGAGACGAAAGTATGAAAATCACATTTATGGGTGCCGGCAGTACTGTTTTTGCCAGAAACGTTATCGGCGACTGTATGTGCAGCGAAAGTCTGCGCGACAGCGAGTTTGCGCTGTACGATATCGACGGCGACCGCCTTAAGGAGAGCGAGACTATTCTTAACGCCATGAACAAGACGATGGGAGGCAAGGCTAAAATCACAACGTATCTTGGCGTCGAAAACCGCAAAGACGCGCTTCGTGACGCAAAATTTGTCATAAACGCCATTCAGGTCGGTTTATATGACCCCTGCACCATTATAGACTTTGAGGTTCCCAAAAAGTACGGTCTCAGACAGACAATCGCCGACACCCTCGGCATAGGCGGTATCATGCGCGCGCTGCGCACTATGCCCGTGCTGGAAGACTTTGCACGCGATATGGAAGAGGTTTGCCCCGATGCTTGGTTTTTGAACTACACAAACCCCATGGCAATGCTTGCGGGTTATATGCAAAGATACACAGGTATCAAGACTATCGGTCTTTGCCACTCTGTTCAGGTCTGCCGCAAGGCGCTGTTCAAGGAACTTAAGATGGAGGATTATCTTGAGGGCGGCAAGGAGCTTATCGCAGGTATAAACCATATGGCGTGGCTGCTTGAATGTAAGGATAAGGACGGAAACGACCTGTACCCCATGATCAAGGAACGCGCAAGGCAGCGAATCTTTGAAGAGGACTGCAAGGACAGGGTAAGACTTGACTATATAGATAAATTCGGTTATTATTGTACAGAGTCCTCAGAGCATAACGCTGAGTACAATATGTTCTACATAAAATCAAAGTATCCCGAGCTTATTGAAAAATATAAAATTCCACTGGACGAGTATCCTCGCCGCTGTGTAAACCAGATCGAGGGGTGGAAAAAGGAATTCGAGGAAATCAAGGCTCAGGGCGTTAAGGAGCACAAGCGTTCAAAAGAGTATGCGTCGCATATCATGGAGTCTATGGTTACGGATACGCCTTATAAAATCGGAGGTAACGTTATAAATAAAAATCATCTTATCTCCAATCTGCCCGCAGAGGCTTGCGTTGAGGTTCCCTGCCTTGTAGACGGTCAGGGTATTCACCCGACATATGTAGGTGCGCTGCCCGTACAGTGCGCCGCTATGAACATGACAAATGTAAACCCGCAGCTTCTTACAATCGAGGCGTTTGTGACAAAGAAAAAGGAGCATATTTATCAGGCGGCAATGCTCGACCCGCATACGGGCAGCGAGCTTGATATCGACACTATCGTCAAGATGTGCGATGATCTTATTGAGACTCACGGAAGCTGGCTTCCGAAATTCAATTAATCGGAGATGAATTTTATGCGCCTTTATACCAACGCGTTTGAAAATATTGTTTTCGGTGCGGTGGAAACCGTGTATTCAGACGGCACCGCCGCGTTTTATAAGACAACAGAAAAACAGCGTTTTGGCTGGAAATCTTTAAGCGACATGCTTTATGCACGCTCGAAAGTGTCAACAGGCGTTCGCCTTGATTTTCATACGGATTCCGAGACCTTTGCGTTTCGTGCAATCAGCGGGCGCAAGTTTGATCTGCTTTTGGACGGTATGCTCTTTTGCTCTTTGTCTGATGATGATTTTGACAAGCAGGGCAAAAGCCGTATATTTGATATAGGGCTTGCCGAGGGTGTAAAGCACAGCGACGCGGGCAGGCGGGTTACGCTGATTTTTCCGAGTCATGATGTGCAGACCGTGCTTGAGTATATAGAGCTGAGTGACGGCGCATATGTTACGCCGCATGAATATTCACGTAAAATGCTGTTTATCGGGGATTCTATAACACAGGGCTGGAATTCGGGCTTTGACAGCCTGTCATATGCCTGGCAGACCGCGCTGCATTTTAATGCGGACTGTGTTATAAACGGTGTCGGTGGCGGTTTTTTCAGTGAATGTACCTTTGATAAGCCCGATTTTGACCCGGATATCGTAATTATTGCATATGGCACAAACGATTTCGGGCGCTATAATTCTATTGATGAGCTTTGTCCTCATGTTAACGGATATCTTGAGCTTGTAAAGCACGCTTACGGTGATAAGCATGTCTTTTGTATTCTTCCGCTTTGGCGCAGTGACATTCACAAATATCCGAAATACAGCTCTTTCGCAAGCTGTTGTGATGTAATACGTGAGGCGGCGCTGAAGCACGGCATAAAGCCAATAGACGGAATGAAGCTTGTTCCTCATTTTAGTGAATTCTTTTATGACCATGTTCACCCCAATGCCTTGGGTTTTTGTATGTATGCAAAGGCTCTTATAGGTGAACTCGAAAAAGAAATTTAGAAAAAAGCATGAATTTATCGGTAAAAGGCGGATTTTCCGCCTTTTATTTTTTGGCTTTTTGTGTTATAATTAATTAAGATAACAGCGCAAAGTTTTTTCTTTGCGCATGTTCTCATGCAAAGGGGGCAAAAATATGCTTTTCGGCACGAAAAAACGCTATCTAATCGCAGGTCTCGGAAACCCCGGTCATAAATATGAAAATACCCGTCATAATGTGGGGTTTATCTGCGTTGACATCCTTGTTGAATATTTTGGCGCGCAGCCGCTTTCATCCAAGGGAAACTCACTCATCTGGCGCGCCAAAGACAGGGAGCGGGATGTCTATATAATAAAGCCGCAGACCTTTATGAATCTCAGCGGCACGGCGGTGTCAAGCGTTATGCACTATTACAGAATACCGCTTGAAAACCTTATTGTTATCTATGACGATGTGTCTCTTGACGCAGGAAAAATACGTATTCGTCCCAAAGGCTCGGACGGCGGGCATAACGGGATTTGGGATATTATAAAAAACGTAAACAGTGAGGAGTTCTTGCGCATTAAAATCGGTGTGGGAAAAAAGCCCCATCCGGAGTATGACCTCAAAGACTGGGTGCTGGGACAGCCGTCCGCCGAAGATATGAATAAGATAAGTAAAGCTGCACAAAAGACCGGAGATATATGCAAAATGCTGATGGACGGGCAGTTGGACAGTGCGAGAAATAAATATAATGGCTGATTTAAACAAAACAAACTTGTCTGATTTTGATATATATTCACTTATCGGCGCAGACTGGTTGCCGCAGGCGGGTGCATCGCAAAAGTATCCGTTTGCCGTGACGAGTCTGTCTGATAGTGCCGCTGTAATTGCTTCATACTGCGCAATGAAGCGCGATAATAAAAAGGGAATTTTCGTCATGGATAACAATTCTGACATTTTGAAAATTTCCTCGCTTTTTTGCGCTCTTTTCGGGCGGGAGCAGGTTGTGTTGCCGGAATGTGAGTTTTCGTTTGACTCGGCGGATGCGCTTTCGGGCACGGCAGACCGTGCACGGTCTGCTGCACTTGAAAAGATAAATGCGGGCGAATATGATGTTGTAATAACAACGGCAGATGCACTCTGTATGCCTTTGCCTCGTCCGAAGGGCGTCAGCACTGAAATGCCTGTTTTGAGTATCGGCGATGATGCGGATATAGATAAAATCTGTGCATATCTTGCCGAAAACGGTTATTCTATGTTTGATATGGTTGAGGGAGAGGGCTCTTTCTCAAAGCGCGGAGGTATACTTGATGTATTTGTCCCCGGTCAGAGGCGACCTGTTCGCATTGAATTTTTCGGTGACAGTATAGAACGTATAAGCTATTTTGACGTGATTTCTCAGCGTCGTGAGGACGAGTGCCCTCAAATCAAGTTGATAGGCAACCGCAGCGCGGCGTATCAAAATCCGTCTGAGCTTTTGCAGATACTGCAAAAGGAGTATGAAAAAACAGGACATAAGGATATCTTGCGTGATATTGAGCTTTTGTCAAGCGGGCTGAAGATTGCGGCAGATAAGTATATCCCGCTTGTTTATCCTAAAATTTTTACGTTATTTGACTATGTCGACGCGTCCTTGCTTTTTGTCTGTGAGTATGCGAACTTAAAAAAACGCTATGAGTTTATTGACTGGCAGTTTAATGAAAATGTTGAACAGAGTATTTCTCACGGACGATTTATTTGTAAAGACGGCGGGTATTATTTAAGCCTTGCAGAGCTTGAAAAGCATTTCGACGGAAGAACATTTTTGCTGTCGCGTTTGTCGGTCAATTATAGTTTTAAGCTGTCTGCGCTTGCAGAGGCGGATATAAACGAGTCGGTCGTCCCGTCGCTTGACGGCGGTGAGGCGGTAGACGAGATATTGTCATTTGTTGAAAAGGGGTATAGATGTATCGTTACGGTGCGTGACGGCGAGCGCGAAGCGGCGGTCAAAAAGCTGCTTACCGAAAGGGACGCGCCCGTGTCGGTGGGAAAGGTCGTGCCGGGTGCCGTGTGCATTGTGCAAAGCGCGGTGTCGGTCGGCATTGCATTTAATGCGTCAAAAATTCTGCTTGTGGCAGACGCCGCTGTAAAAAAACGTGCTGTCCGCGCCCGCCGCCGCGGCGAGGGCGAGAAGATAAAGTCATTTTCCGATATAACTCCGGGAGACCTTGTTGTTCATCATGCGCACGGCATCGGCGTTTACCGGGGCATCAAGCAGATGACGGTTGACGGCGTTACAAAGGACTATATTGCCATAGCGTTTGATAAAGGAGATATGCTGTATGTTCCGTGTCCGCAGCTTGACCTTATATCAAAATATATCGGTGCAGACCCCGCCAGAGTTAAACTGTCACGCATGGGCTCCCCCGCATGGGAAAAGGCAAAGAGCAAGGTCCGCGATGAGTCGCGCGAGCTTGCCCGCGAGCTTATCGAACTGTACGCACGCCGTCTTAATACACAGGGCTTTGCCTTTTCACCCGACAGTGAGTGGCAGAAAGAGTTTGAGGAGCGGTTTGAATATGAGGAGACGCAGGATCAGCTCGAGTGTACCCGTGAGATTAAAGCCGATATGGAGCGTCCGTATCCTATGGACCGCCTGCTTTGCGGCGATGTCGGCGTCGGTAAAACGGAGGTTGCTCTGCGCGCAGCGTTTAAAGCCGTTTCCGATAGCAAGCAGGTGGCTGTGCTTGTGCCTACAACAATACTTGCGAGCCAGCATTTTAATACTATTGTCAGGCGCTTTCATGGCTTTCCGGTAAAGGTGGCGGTTCTATCCCGCTTTAAAAACCGTAAGGAACAGCAGGAAACCGTAAAGGCGATAAAAAACGGTGAGGTGGATATTGTTGTCGGAACTCACAGACTTTTGCAGAAGGACATCGCATTTCATGATTTGGGACTGCTTATTGTTGATGAGGAACAGCGCTTCGGCGTTAAGCACAAAGAAAAAATCAAGGAACTTGCAATCGGTGTCGACGTGCTGACGATGAGTGCGACGCCAATTCCGCGCACTCTGAATATGGCTATGTCGGGAATACGCGATATCTCGATTATAGAGGAGGCGCCTTTAGACCGTCTGCCTGTCATGACATATGTGCTGGAATATAATTTCGATATTGTTCAGCAGGCGATACTTAGAGAGATGCGCCGCAGCGGGTGTACATTTTATCTTAAAAATAATATTGAGGCGCTGGACGTAATTGCGGCAAGGATAACCGCTGCGATACCGGGTGCAAGAGTGCTTGTTGTTCACGGTCAGATGAGTCCGACCGAGATTGAAAATGCCTGGGAGCAGGTGATGACTCACGGTGTGGATGTTTTGCTATGTACAACTATAATCGAAACTGGTATAGACGTTTCGTTTGCCAATACGCTTATAATCGAGGACGCTGACTGTATGGGTCTTGCTCAGCTGCACCAGATACGGGGAAGGATAGGCCGCAGCAGCCGCAGAGCCTATGCGTATTTGACTTACCGCCGGGATAAAACACCCTCAGAGGTTGCCGCAAAGCGGCTTGTCACTATAAAGGAGTTTACGGAGTTCGGAGCAGGGCTGAAAATCGCCATGCGCGATTTGGAAATACGGGGTGCCGGCAGTCTTTTGGGTGAAAAGCAGCACGGAAGCATGAATGTTGTAGGCTATGACACATATATGGAGATACTGAAAAGCGTCATTCTCTCCGAGCAGGGAATACAGGAAAAGAAAAAAACGGATTGTGCCGTTGATATTTCGATAAGCGCTTATATACCGGAGAATTACATTACAAGCGAGCGCACAAGAATAGATATTTATAAAAAGATAGCCGCCGTTGAAGATGAAGGCGACTTTGAGGATACTCTTGACGAGCTGAGCGACCGTTTTTCCCCGCCGCCGGAGAGCGTTATCAATCTTATGCGGATATCTCTGATTCGGAATTTGGCGCGCGGCTTGGGCGTTACCGAAGTGCGGCAGAAAACGCATAATCTTGTATTTTTCTTTGAGCAGCTGTCGCCGGATGCGGTTAACAGCCTTTCGGAAATATACAAAGGCGAGATGCTTTTTACCGCAGGCGAAAAGCCGTATATAACTCTGCGCCCGCGTGACGGCGTGCCGGTTATCGACCGTATGGAGCAATTTTTGAAAAATCTGAAATCTTTTATTTCTTAAAAAACGCCGTGAGAAATATCTCACGGTGTTTTTTATAACCCTAACTTTTGTTCGAGCTTTGAGTTTTCGATAAATTTTCTGTACATAAAATACACAAAAACGCCTATCAAAACGCCCAGCACCAGCCCGAACAGTACGTCGCTTGGAAAATGCACGTAAAGATAAATCCTCGAAAACCCGATAAGAGCCGCTAAAATAAGTGCGGGAATACCCCATTTTTTGTTGCATAGGAAAATTACCGTTGCACACTCAAACGATGCAAGCGTGTGTCCCGACGGACAGGAAAAACCGCTCGGCGGGGAAACAAGCATAAAATTCTGCATCACCGGGTCTTGAATAAACGGGCGCTCCCTCGCAATGAGATTTTTAAGCGCAAGGTTTCCCGTGAGCAGTCCTATGACCAGCGCCGCAGCCATCATCAGCGCGCATTTTCGAGTCTTTTTGAAAAACAGCAGCACAACAGTCAGCAGTATCCAAAAAATCCCGCCGTCTCCCAAATGTGTTATTCCCGCAAACAGCACATCAGTTACGGGATTTGAATGTGCCTGTAAGAATTCAAGCACCTGAAAATCAATCTGTGTTATCATTTTGCAGTTCCTCCGATACGGGCAGTGTGACAGTGACCTTTGTTCCTATCCCAAGCTCGCTTTCAATGTCAAGGCTTCCGCCGTGCAGGCGCACAATCTCGTCCGATACGCCAAGACCTATGCCGGAGCCGCGTTTTTGAGACGATCCCTTATAAAACATCTCCTTAACATATGGCAGGTCCTCGCGGCTGATTCCGGCGCCGAAATCCTCTATAATAAACTGTATGGAATTTTTCTCGCGTTTTACTGATGCCGTTATCTGCGAGCCGGGATTTGAGTGCTTTATTGCATTGTCGATAATATTGAAAAATCCCTGCTTCATTCTGTCCTTGTCACAGCTTAGCATGCACTCTTCGCCCGTCATATTGTATACAATGCTTATGCTTTCGCCCTTTGCGCGTTCGCCCATCATAAAAACGGTGTTTTCAAATTCCGCTATTATGTCGACGGGGGAGACGGAAATGCTCAGCCTGCCGCTCTGCATGCGAGACATGTCCAGCATTTCCTCCACCATTTTTGACAGCCGCTCTGTCTCGTCGTTGATAATCCCGACTCCGCGGCGAGTCAGCTCGTTTAAGCTGTCGTCCGCCATCATGGTTTCGCTCCAGCCGCGTATTGCCGTTATCGGTGTGCGCAGTTCATGTGAAATTTGAGATATAAAGTCATTTTTCACCTTTTGACTGTCGGACAGCTCGTTTGCCATCATATTAATATTGCGGCAAAGCTGACCTATCTCGTCTCCCGAACTGTAATTCAGGGTGTTAGCGTTGTTGAGGTTGCCCTTTGCAATATCGAGAGCTACCTTATTTATCTGTCGAACCGGCAAAACTATGGATTTTATAAAATAAATTCCCGAAAATGCCGTCAGTGCGATAATGAAAAAACCGACAAGACCTATTATGAGATATATCGAGCCGAGCAGCTCATCCATGTTTTTCAGCGACGACAGCATTCGAACGGTGCCGCAAACTCTGTTGTCGGTATTGTACAGCGGTGCGGAATAGGAG
>CABULU010000013.1 GCA_902492505.1 uncultured Eubacteriales bacterium | reverse complement strand
GTTGCCTTATGACAGCCGTTACACTCGTCATATGCGCCGTGTCCGGGCTCGGTGCAGGTGGGATCTTTCGCATCATGGTGAGTTACACCATATGTGCCATGATTATTGGGATCAAGCGGGAGTTCTGCGTCGCTGCCCTCTGTAACCTCTTTACAGTCGTCACAAACAGTGTAAGCGCCGTGTCCTGCTTCGGTGCAGGTGCTTGCAACAGCTTCAACCTCTGTTGTATTAACGTGATTCTCAGGATCAAGCGGGAGTTCTGCGTCGCTGCCCTTTATAACCTTTTTACAGTCGTCACAGACAGTGTAAGCGCCGTGTCCCGCTACGGTACAGGTGCTTGCAGCAGCTTCGACCTCTGTTGTATTAACATGGTTATCGGGATTTACCGGGATTTCCGCATCAGCACCCTCAACAGTTGCCTTATGACAGCCGTTACACTCGTCATATGCGCCGTGTCCGGGCTCGGTGCAGGTGGGATCTTTCGCATCATGGTGAGTTACACCATATGTGCCATGATTATTGGGATCAAGCGGGAGTTCTGCGTCGCTGCCCTCTGTAACCTCTTTACAGTCGTCACAAACAGTGTAAGCGCCGTGTCCTGCTTCGGTGCAGGTGCTTGCAACAGCTTCAACCTCTGTTGTATTAACGTGATTCTCAGGATCAAGCGGGAGTTCTGCGTCGCTGCCCTTTATAACCTTTTTACAGTCGTCACAGACAGTGTAAGCGCCGTGTCCTGCAACAGTACAGGTGCTTGCAGCAGCCTCAACCTCTGTTGTATTAACATGGTTATCAGGGTTAATAGCGATATCCTCTGTCTTTGTCTGCTGACATACAGAGCAGGTATAGGTCATAGTGCCTACTTCGGAGCAAGTCGGAGCTTTGGTCTCTTCGCCCGCATTCCAGCTATGCTCTCTGCTTACTGTAAGAGTATAGGTTTCCTCAGCATCAGCAGATGTGTTTGTAACCTTGATTGTATACTCAACAGCAGCCTCACAGGTAACGTCAACATTTGTTACCGGTGCGCCCTCTGCATCCGTTACTTCAGCTGTGGCGCCGGATGACGGAGTAACCGTGATAGCCTCGGCAGAACCGCCAGCCGGAAGAGTTACACTGTATTTGCCGGAAGCTGCATCATAGGCAGCGTTTACATCGCCTACCGTAATGTTTTCGATACCGGCATCGTTGAATTCCTCAGCGATAAGGAGTCTGTAATCCTCGGAGGTTTTGCCGTCAGGTGACGCAACGGTTACCTTAAGCTCAAGCTCCTCGGGCTGCTCGGCAAGCGTAAAGCTGAGTGCTTTATCGATTTTCGTGCTTGCATCTCCGTAAGAAATCGTAACTATATTGTTGTAAAGATTTTCTGTAATGAAGCCGCCCATATTTACAGAGTAGTTATATGTGGTGCCGTCTTCATTTTCAACAGGTGTTACAGTAACATTTGCATCTTCAGCGTCAAGTTTGTACTTGAGCACCTTGGTTGCGCCGTTTGACATGTACTTGCCGTCATTTGCGAAGGTCATATCGTAAATAACGTTAGAAGGCTTGGTCATCGCAGCGTCAAGCCAGAAGTTGCCGATGTTCTGTTTCAGGTGTTTGCCGTTTACATAAGGTGCAACGCCGATTGCATTGTCAAGGTCGTCTGTTCTTACGTGTACTCCAAAGTTATTTTCAACGTTAAAGGTGAACTGAGCACCCATGTTCTCACCGTCAACAAGGAAGTCTGTGCGTACACCGTTGAAGATGTTGTTCTTGATGTTGATGTCACCCACAAGCTTATCATAGTTTGTGACGGTAACGCCGCTTGTATGGAAGAAGTTCATGGTGTGCTTGTCGGTCTCGCTTGTTGCAAACGTGTTGAGACCTGCATCAACATAGTTGTTTTCAAAGGTAAAGCCGCTGAAGGTATTTGCGAACCAGCGAATCATGTACCAGGGGCCTTTACCGCTCGTACCGGTCTGGTTACCGTACTCATGCAGAATGTTGTTCTGGTAAATGAGCTGACGGTTTCTGCCGTTGGCGTCTTCCTTATCGCCCTCAAACTGGAGCGGACCGTTTGCGCTGCCGCCAAGATTATGCCATGTTCTGAGGTTGGAATTCTTGATGGTGAATATCCATGTGTTTGCAGGTGACTTAATATACGCCGGATAGGTAAAGTTTGCCTGCTTTGCGTCAATGTACATACCGTCAAAGGTCACCTTGGACGGAGTCTTTTCACCGATAAGACGTGAGTCTTTGCCGCCGCTTCTTGCGTAGAAGTTGAGGACATAGAGCTCGTCGGTGTTATCGACGTTGTCGCAGTTGGCGTTGCCGACCTGGAAGCTGTAGCCGTTTAACGTGCTTTCACGCACGATGTTGGCTAACTTAACCTTGGTTGAAACCTCGCTTGCCAATCTGTCGGTATCCTTGACATACTCGGTAAAGGTAAAGCCGTAGAACTCGGCAGTGCCCGATACGCCGGAGCCGACAACGATATTTTTAACTATTATCTGATTATCGAAATAATCCTGGTTCTCTGCCCATGCCTCGCCGCGGGATTCGGAATCAAGACCGTAACCGTCGTCAACATAAGGCTTTGTATTATAGTTTGGAGCGAAGACTTTTGCCGCGCGGCTGATAGAAATATCCTTTGTGCTGTCCCACGAAGGTATAAGAATTTCGGGAACGGCGATTTCATTCGCAGTCGCATATGCAATAGCGTCGTCAATAGTTGCAAAGGCGTTTACGCCGACATTAAAGAGATAAAGCATATTATCCCATCTCTCGGTAACAGGAGTGCCTGTCACAGCGTTTGCCGCCTTGGGCGTTACCATCAGAGCGCTGCTTGAAATCAAGCCGTCGGGCTGCTCATAGGTATCCGCAAAGCTATCGGGAGTGTAGCCGATAATGTGTACGGAGTAAATACGGTTCTTTTCGCCGTTTGTTACTACGTAAAGGTAATCTGCCTCGCCGACAAAGTCTTCAGAGCTGATGCTTTCAAGCTCCTGACTCATATCGGAGTTATACCACTTGCCGGTAATACCATCCGGCAGAGTGATTACCATACCGTCGGTAGAACCGGAGGACATGGTAAAGCTGATTGTTCTTTCGAAATTGTTAAGCGCAATATTTTCGATTGCGGTTGTACCGGCTTCCATTTCCTGAATGTCAAAATCAGTGTTCTTGACAGTTCTTTCAAAATCAAGCCAGTAGAATTCCTGCGCCTCGGCGCCGGTTGAGCTGCCGGTGAGGCTTGAAGCATAGTCGGCAGTCTTTGTAAAGAAGCTGTTTTCAAGCTTCTTGATAACGCCGACGGCAAATGTATCGTTGATACAGTTGATAAAGTTGTTGTTTGCAAAGCTTACGGCGTCGGCGGTCATAGCGCTGCTTTCACCCAGCGCATGAATTCTGCCGGCGTTGTTTTCATTGATTGCGGTAGCATTGCCGCCGAGATTCATAAAGGTGTTGTTATCAATAACAAGACCGCTGAATATGTCGATATCCGCATTGATGCTGATAAATGTAGTCGCGGCTGTTGTTGCAGCCGAGTTTACAAACTGGTTGTTGCGGAAGGTTGCCTTATAGCCGGTTGCAGCCAGCGGCTCCAGCTGGAAGAAAGCACCTGCCTGAATGTCTCTGAACTGAGAGTCTTCAACGATAAGGTCAACAGACGATACCTTACCTTTGTTCTTAACCCAGCCGAACACTGAGCTTGTGCCGCCGAGCGCACCGTTCCAGAACACGTTTTTAATGTGGGTCTTGGTCGGGTTGCCTTCGCCTAAGAAACGTCTGTTTCCGTCGGAACCGATATCCTTGAAATAGATATTTTCAAGAGTGAAGGTATCGGCATAGTTTGCCGCCCAAGAAGCATCGCCGGAAGTTGTACGGGGGTTTTCAAGTGAAATTGTGTAATTCTGACCGCCAGATGCGCCCTTGAAATCAAATACGGAGTTTTTAACCGTAAGGTCAAGGTTGCCGCTCTGTGTAGTTCTCTTAGTGTCATTTAAAACATTGCTGAAGGTGAAACCCTGAAGGCTTACCTTACCCTCAACATTATCTGCAATATTAACGGCACCGACAACAGTTTCGCCTAAAGTGCCCCATGCAGAGCTGAGATCCCATGCCGAGCCGAGAGCTTTATCAGCCTTGTCAACAGGGTCTACCATATAGTTTGCACCGTAGAAGTCCGCAGCAAAGCTGACAGTGAATGCACCGTACTCGCCGACAGGCATGACAACTTTAAGGTCCTCAAACACATCGCTGTCGGTAGTCAGGTCGTTCATGTTGCCGTAAACTGTCAGAGTATCTGCCGTAAAGTTATAATACTCGCCGTTCCAGTAAGCCGAAACGGACTGCCCGTTTTCAAGACCGGGGACATACGCCACGGTATTCTGAAGAGTAAACTCTTCACCGAGAGAGCCGTCTGCAAGCGCATCGGCAAACTCAACGGCAACGGCTGTGCTTACATCAAGAGTATAATCTCTTGTATACCCGCCCTTGGTAACACGAACATAGAATACCTGTCTGTCTTCGATTGCATCCAGGTCAATCTCGGTTACGGGAGTTTCAAACGTACTGTCGGAGTAAACCGCAGCAGCTGCATCCTCACTGCTAAGAGTAAATACTGGGGTAACCTTACCTGACATACCGCCGCAGTTTGCCAAAATAGTACTGCCGCTGATATTAACGCTATCGCCCAAGCCGGTAACTCCGGTTATGGCAAGGTCGGTGTTTTTAACGGTCTTAGCCGCGTCGTAGTAATAAGAGGTATTAAACGGATCAAAACCGTTTGCAAGCGGAACGCCCGGTGCCTGGCTGTCAGACGAAAACGCGGGAGCAATACCGGTATCACCGAACGCCGCTGCCTGATAGTTATCGGCAATATCCCAGTTCAAGCTGGCACTAATGTATCCGGGAGCATTAGGCTCAAAATCGCCCAGGTTGGGATAAAGCGCGCCGCAGGAACCGGTGATGATATTTTCTTTAATTGTCAGATACATCGGCGACAGGTTATAAGCATAGTTCATGTTAATGAACGTATTCTCAACAAATGTCGACTGATGGAACTGGTTGTTTGTAATGGATACGTTAAAGGTATAGTTCGGATTCTGGTTATAGAAGCAGAAAATACCGTAAGCGCCCCATGTGGCGCCGACAACCGCATCATAGAAAATGTTGTTGTCAAAGCTGAATTCCTGCTTGGTGAAGGAACCGCGGGACGCCTTGTTACCGATTGTTATAGGATAGGGCTGAGTATTGCGGTAAATCATGCTGTTTTTCATGACAACCTTCTGGTCATACTCAGCGGAAGCGCCGCCGCCCGCACCGAAAGCGGAATCGTTCTCATTGTAACCGAAAACTCTGCCGGAGGACTCAGCAAAATACAATCCGTCAACTGTTACATCCTCAAGATATTTCTTGAAGAAATAGCCGCTGTAATTTGTCACTCTCATGTTTTTGAGAACAACGGTATCCTTATTGGCGGCAAGATCCTGAGAATTCAGGAATACAGAAGAAGAATCCGTAAGAACGGAGTTCTGTATATTCGTATAGGCATTGCGGCCGGACTTTGTAACATATGTGCCGCCGGCACCATCCGTTACGGACACACCTACGTCATAGTCCTGAAGCTGAACATGCAGGTTCGAATCATCGCCGCCCTTGCCGGTGAACTTAACACCGTCTACGGTGAGGTCAAACTCGACAGATGCGCTCGCCTTTGCTTCGGCGTCCTCAAGCATATATGCCCATCTGTTCTCGGCTGCGTCGTTTGCAGGGCAGCCTCCGTTGGCATTAAGTCTTGTGGCACGAGCAACACCGCCTGTAAATACGGTTTCATTGGACGCATCCCAGGCTTCGTTTGCAGCCCAGCCGTCCTTCATGCCGTCAAGCGTCCAGTTGTCTACCGAGGCATTGGGGTTAATACCCGCGTTTGCACCAAGGATAAGACCGCTGAATCTAACCTGGATCTTCTCAGAGTATGTACCCGGGGCAAAAATAAATACCGGGACATCGTTGATAATATCCGGATTTGTTGCGATATACGCTTCATATGCAGCATCAAACGAGCTGAAATGACGCGCCGCATCATAAGTTTCCTTGTAGGTCTGGCCTCTGTAATAATAGCTTACTTCGGCATCCGCCACAAGGTCGGCTTCTGTCCACGCACCGTTGATTATATAAGCATCGGTGCGCACTTCGTCATAATCGATATTCTCAGCGTCAATCTTTGATGCCGCCATTGTAGGCAGGCAAAAAACTGATACCATGGAAAGTACCATCAAGACGGAAAGAACAAGCGATATAACGCGCTTAGATGTCTTGCCCATTTTCTTCACTCCTTTTTAATATTTGCAAAGTTATAGCTTGCAATTATGGGTATCTTCATTATATAGGTTTAAAACCCGCAAGTCAATAAAAATTAGGACGCAAATATCTGCCCGAACTTACAAAAAAGCACAAATTTGACTTGATGCAGACTTTTTTTTACGTTTTGAGTACAATAAATTTATTTTTTTGTTAAAGTTGCACATATTTAAGAAAAAAACTTCTACGCATACGCCAAAAATGCCGATACGCAGCATAAGAAGGTTTTCACAAAATGGACGGAGAAAAATTATTTTTACATTATTATATAAAGCGAAAAAACATACAAAACAGAACCGTTTTTAAATTGACAGGGTACGGTGCGCATGGTATGATAAGGAAAAACAGCGAAAGGCAGGCAGGATCACATGTATTTTGAACCGTGGCATTGGGAAAAGAGCGAGGAGAAAACAGCGCTGCACAGCAGCGCTGTGACTGCGGGACTCACCGGTTACGCAGCAGACGTAATAGACGGGCTTTGCAGGGAGTACGGAAGAGAGAGCGGCGCCGTTTGCACCATTACGGCGGAAAAGGACGCGTCACTGCCGCAGGACGGATATAAAATAGCAATCGACGAAGACGCTATTACCATCAGTCATTCAAATCAGCGAGGGCTGATATATGCTGCGCTGACAGTAAAGCAGCTCATCATATCGGACGAGCTGTTTACCGGCGTTATTAACGACGCGCCGGACTGTGAATTTCGCGGCTACCGCGTATATTTGCCCGGAAAGCAGTCATTTCGCGAGTTTTTCGACATGATAGACATGATTGTATACTATAAATACAACTATATCTCATTTGAAATAGGCGGAGCAATGGAATACAAGCGCCACCCCGAAATAAACGAGAAGTGGGCAGAGTTTACAGCGGACACGCACAGATACTCCGACCGCACACATGAAATACAGAACGCATATGACTGGGCAAAAAATTCGATACACACCGACAACGGCGAGGGGGATATATTGACGCAGGACGAGGTGCGGGAGCTGATAAGCTACTGCCGCTACCGAGGGCTGGAGGTATACCCGGAGGTGCCCACCCTGTCACACAGCGACTATATCTGCATGGCACATCCCGAGCTTGCCGAGCGCTCAGAGGATCCGTATCCCGACGCATACTGTCCCAATCATCCCGATACATATAAAATCGTGTTTGATATTTTAGAGGAAGTCATTGATGTATTTAAGCCGAAGCTCATAAACATAGGTCACGACGAATATTACTCTATGTGTCTTTGCCCGCGCTGCCGGGACAAACGCCCGCAGGACATATTTACGCAGGACGTTACAAAAATTCACGATTTTTTAAAGGAACGCGGAATCACCACCTGTATGTGGGGCGACAAGCTGCTGCCGGTAGTAACAAAAACGCGCACCTACGGCGGCGCGGGCGATGACAGCATAAGCAAAAGCGGAAGGCGCCGCGTCTTCCCGCCGACATTCCAGTGCCAAAGCATGCTGCCGCGCGACATAATGATGATACATTGGTACTATGGGTTCGGAATGCAGTACGACCTTATGTTCCACACTCACGGATATCCGATGATTTTCGGAAACATGGCTGCCGACAAGGTGGATAACTGGCGGCTGCGCAGAAATTTTGGAATGCGCGGCGGCAGCTGCTCAAACTGGGGCTCCAACCACCCCGAATACATGCAGCGCAACAACCAGTATCTGAACATTATTGTAGGCGCATATGTTATGTGGAGCAAAACCTATGACACAAGCGACGTTAACCGCGTCATGACGCGGGCGTTTGACGAAGCGTACCGGCTGCATTTCGGTGACACGCAAAGCGGCGGATACATCGAGGTTACACACACCACAAAGCAGCATATCCCATACAAGGTATTTTACGACGGAGTGTTTATCGAGGACGAAAAATATCATATGGGAAGGTACGTTCTGACATACTCAGACGGAGAAACAGCGGAGTTTGAGGTAAAATACGGTACCAATATTGCAAGCGACAGTATAAAGTGTACGCTGGGGTATGACGGCACAGAGCAAAACCCCGAGCTGTCGGTCGCGGAGTCGGCGCTGGGCGAGGTGTCGTACTCGACGGTACCGAGAGCAATAAACCGCACGGCGTTTAAAAATCCGCATCCCGAAAAGGCGGTCTGCGCGTTTGAATACATTTCGGACAACGGAGAACAGGTGGACATAATGTCAGTTCGGTTTTAATTTTTTCCGGGAAAACCGGCGTGATTTTAATTTAATAAAATCTTAATTTTATTTATTATTTCTATTGCAATTAAAAATAAATCAGCTATAATTACTTTGTATTATAGCTGATATTTATTTTTCAGGGGACACTGGAGGCGCGTTATGAGTAAAAACAGTATGGACATGTGCGAGGGACCGATTTTTAAAAAGATAGTCGTCTACACTCTGCCGATAATTGCAACGGGGCTTTTGCAGCTTTTGTTCAACGCAGCAGACCTTATAGTAGTCGGTCAGTACTGCGGCGAAAAATCCATAGCTGCGGTCGGTGCCACCGGTTCACTGATAAATCTTATAACCAACCTGTTTTTAGGTCTTTCCGTCGGCGCCGGCGTCACTGTTGCGCACGCGCTTGGCGGGCACGACGACAAAGGCGTGCAAAGAACGGTACACACCGCTATCCCCATCGCGCTCGTATCGGGAATTTTCCTCACATTTGTCGGAATTTTCGGAGCCGATACATTTTTGCGTATGATGGATACCCCCGAAAATGTACATGCACTATCCGCAACCTATATTAAAATTTACTTTTTAGGTATAACCTCCACTATTGTATACAACTATGGCGCGGCAATTCTGCGCGCGGCGGGCGACACAAAAGGTCCCCTGATTTTCCTTACGGTCGCAGGCGTTATAAACGTTGTGCTGAACATTTTCTTTGTCACTGTTTTTGAAATGAACGTGGCGGGCGTCGCGCTTGCAACCGCGATTTCCCAGACCATATCGGCAGTGCTTATCATCTTAGCGCTGAGAAAACGCACCGACGCATGTAAATTCTCGTTCAGAAAGATGCGCTTCCACAAGCGCCAGCTTATAAAAATGCTGACAATCGGAATACCGGCAGGAATTCAAAGCTCGCTTTTCTCACTTTCAAACGTCATTATCCAGTCGTCCGTCAACTCGTTCGGCGACGTGGTCATGGCGGGAAGCGCGGCGGCGGCAAACATAGAGGGCTTTGTCTGGATTACAATTAATTCATTCAGCCAGACCGCCATAAACTTTGTCGGGCAGAACGTAGGCGCGAAAAAATACGACCGTGTGCGCCGCGTTGTTTGGACCTGTCTTGCATGTGTAGTCGTGACCGGGGTATTGTTCGGGACAACGGCGTATCTGCTGTCTCATCAGCTTTTAAGCATTTATATAACGGATTCAGCCGAAGCGATAGGCTACGGCGTTACGAGAATCGCGTTTATCTGTCTGCCGTATTTTATTTGCGGGCTTATGGACACCACAACCGGAGCAATACGCGGACTGGGTTCAAGCATGGCGCCTATGATTATCACAATCGCCGGAGTCTGCGGACTGAGAATACTGTGGATTTATACCATTTTCCAAATGCCGCAGTATCACACGCTTGAATCATTGTTTATTTCCTACGCCATATCATGGGCAATCACATTTATTGCACAGCTTATAACTTTCTTTATACTGTACAGCAAGCAAAAGAAAAGGGTCAAGCTTCCGGAAGCAAAGACTGCGGTGGTCACCGCTTAGGCATAGTATTTAAAATGGAAAAAGAGATATTTAAACACAGACTGCCCGATTTTGAAAAGCTCAGGGCATTCGGATTTCGTGAACGCAACGGAATATTTACCTACAAAACACTTATTGCCGAAAGGCAATTACAGATGGAAATAAGCATAACAAAAAGCGGCTGCGTTCATGCAAAGGTAGTAGACCCGGAATCGGACAGCGAGTATGTTTTACACAGAAATCCGCAGGCAGAAGGTGCGTTCGTGGGCATGGTCCGCTCAAACTTTTATGACATTTTGAAGGCTGTTGCCGCCGGCTGCTTTGTAAGCGATTTATTTAAAGGCGAGCTCACCCGAACCGTGACGGAATATATAAAGAACACTTACGGCGACCGGCCGGAGTTTTTATGGAAACAGTTTCCCGAATACGCCGTCTTTCGGCGCAAAGATACAGTTAAGTGGTACGGCGTACTTATGCGGCTGTCTAAAAGAAAACTGGGGCTTGACTCAGACGAGACCGTAGATATACTCGACCTGCGCATCAAAAGCGGGCAAATCGGCGCTCTTTTGGACAATAAACGGTACTTTCCCGGCTATCATATGAGTAAAAAACACTGGTATACCGTATGTATAGACGGTTCGGTGCCGGTCGAAGAAATCTGCCGCCGAATCGACATAAGCTATGAGCTTGCGATTAAATGAGAAGACGGCTGTAAAATATTTTTTAAAAATATTGACAAAACGGTGAAAATTTACATACAATATTGTTATTGAAATTTAAGGGAGACGTTAAAAATGCAGGCAAACGAAAACAAAAGCCTTACCATAGAGGTAGACGGCGTCACATACGAAAGATACCCGATAAAGACGCACGTTGTTACCGATGCGGACGACATACGCGACGTGGCAGAAAAATACGCAAAGGAAAACATGCAGGAGGGAGATCTGCTTTTTATTTCCGAAAAATGCGTCGCTTGCACGCAAAAGCGTGCGATACCGATGGAGGATATAAAGCCACGTCCGCTGGCAAAGCTGTTATGCAAATTTGTATACAAATCACCATACGGCATAGGGCTTTCAATTCCGCAAACAATGGAAATGGCTCTGCGCGAGTGCGGAACGCTGAAAATACTGTTTGCGGCATTCTGTTCGGCGTTTGGCAAACTGTTCGGCAAACGCGGAATATTCTATGATATTGCCGGTGAAAAGGCAAAGTCCATTGACGGACCGTGTGACTGCACCATTCCTCCGTACAATCACTATGTAGTGCTCGGACCGGAAAACCCGGACGAGGTGGCAGCGTCCATAAAAGAGCGTATCGGCTTTGACACACTGATTGTAGACATAAACGACCTTGACGGGTCAATACTGGGGAGTTCGGACAGCGGACTTGACCGCGGACTCTTTGCACGTGTGCTGAAGGACAACCCGCTCGGTCAGTCCAATCAGCAGACGCCGATGGGAATAATACGCAGAATATGAAAAATAAAAAGGCGCTTATAGCGATGAGCGGAGGCGTGGACAGCTCGGTCACAGCGGCGCTCATAAAGGATGCGGGGTTTGACTGCGTCGGTGCGACAATGTCCCTTTTGACAGACGCCGGCACAGCGGCACAGGACGCACGAGAATGCGCGCGAAGGCTCGGATTTAAACACTTAGTATTTGATTTTCACGACGAATTTGAGCGGGAGGTCATCTCCCGCTTTATTTGTGCATACGAAAACGGGCTTACGCCCAATCCGTGCGTCTACTGCAACAGATACATAAAATTTTCGGCACTGTATACTCAGGCTGAAAAGCTTGGATGCGACTTTATTGCGACGGGGCACTATGCAAGAATTGAGCAAAGCGGCGGCAGGTATATACTGAAAAAAGGGATGGATGAGTCTAAGGATCAGAGCTATGTGCTTTATTCGCTGTCACAGCAAGCGCTTGAGCATACTCTGCTGCCCCTTGGAAACCTTCACAAGGAAACGGTTCGTGAAATTGCCGACAGACTCGGGTTTACAAATGCAAACAAGCCGGACAGTCAGGACATCTGCTTTGTTCCGGACGGAGACTATGCGGCGTTTATAGAAAGGTATACGCAAAAGACTTATCCTCCGGGCAAGTTTACCGACGAAAACGGCAGGGTTTTAGGAACTCACCGAGGAATGATACGATATACCATCGGACAGAGGCGCGGACTCGGACTTGCTCTGCCGGAACCGATGTATGTAAAATATAAGGATACCGAAAACAACCGTGTGGTGCTGTCGCCCGACAGCGGACTGTATACCGACACGCTCACGGCACATGATTTTAACTGGATTTTATTCGAAGACCCGGGATGGGAATTCCGCGGCACTGTCAAAATACGCTACAAGGCAAAGGCGGCAGATGCTACCGTAATTCCGCTTGGCGGCGGACGCGTAAAAATTGTTTTTGACACACCGCAGAGAGCTATAACCCGAGGTCAGGCAGCCGTTGTCTATCAGGGCGACGCTGTCGTCGGCGGGGGAACGATAGAATAAAATTGCTTGAAAAGGAGAAAGTAATATGTGGTTTTGGTTATCAATAGCGGCACTTATATGCTGGTCGGGCTCCGACCTGTTTTCAAAAATCGGGTGCTCCGATCCTTCCGACAAGCGCTCGCACCTCAAAATGGTCACGGCAGTCGGTATGGTTATGGGACTGCATGCGGCTTATGAAATCTTTATCGGTAAAACGGAAATTTCATTTGACATTATACTGACATACCTCCCCGTTTCGCTTCTGTACATAGGCTCCATGGCGCTGGGATATATCTCTCTGCGCTATATTGAACTGTCTGTATCATCGCCGATTTGCAATTCTTCCGGCGCACTTGTCGCAATAATGTGTCTTATAACCGGCGGAATCGGTCAGACAAGCCCGGGACAGCTCGTCGCAACAGCAATTATCTGCATAGGCGTTGTGGGACTTGGCTTTGCCGAAGCCTACGAGGACGAGGAAAAACGTGCAGCACGCCAGCAAAAGGGAAATCGCAAATACTCAAAGTCCGCACTGGCTATTATTCTTCCTTTGGCTTACTGCCTTCTTGATGCGGCGGGTACGTTTGCCGACAGCCTTGTGCTTGAAAAGCTGTCGGAGGACTCCGCCAACGTCGCGTATGAGCTGACTTTTTTCGCAGCGGGCATATGTACGCTGATTTACACTCTGATTATCAAAAAAGAGAAGCCTGTCCTGAAACGAACGCTGCCCAAGTATATCGGAGCGGTTTGCGAGACAGCGGGACAATTCGCATATATTTACGCTATAGGAGACAGCGAGCATGTAATGCTTGCGGCGCCTATAATTTCGGCATACTGTGCAGCATCGGTCGTTTGGTCGCGCATTTTTCTGAAGGAGAGAATGTCGTGGAAGCACTACCTTGCGATAGCGGTAACGGTAATAGGAATTGTTATCATGGGAATTTTCGACATCTGACGGTTAACCGCAAAGACGAAATACGCGTACATTTCATGACAAAATTAAAAGCATCGGGCTTTTGACCCGATGCTTTTAAAATTTAAAGACTATTTATTATTTTTTATAACGTTATATTTACCGCTGCAAAGGGGTTTAATACGAAGTCCGTCGTCAAACGAGCAGCCGTTTTCCAAGCGGATATAACCCGCCATACCGGCAGGCGCCTCGACCGTAAGTAAAATCCGCCCGTCGCCGGCACGCTCCCACCGTGAGGATATTTTCCCGGCGGGCGCTATGTGAAATCCCTGTGCAAAATTCAGCGTATCTACAAAGCAGGGCGCAATATCCACCATGTTAACATCACGGCGTAAAGGATTAATTCGAATTCCGGACAGATACTGTATAAACCAGCTGCTGATATCGCCCCAGAAATGATGATTGCGCGAGGCAGTCCTGCCGTTGTGTCTGAAGTTCTCCCAAAGGCTGGTAGCTCCGTTTTCAATCCAAAATCCGTAGGACGGAAATTCGGGACCGACAATCATTTTAAGCGCAAGCTCTGCCTGCCCGAACTGCGCCAGAACATGAAACAGCACCCGCGCACCCAAGACACCCACGTCAAACCGACCGTCCTTTTCGTCTATAAGCGACATAAGCCTTGAAAATGCCGCGCTTTTTTCGCCCGGTTCAAAAATATCATAGAAAATCGCCATTGCCTGAGAAGTCTGGCAGCTTCCCGCGGCGGTATAGGTTCCCCAGTCGATAAGCTGTTCACGAACGGTATTTTTAAACCGCAGTGCCACAGCGTGTGCAAAATCCCGCTGTGCGGTCATACCGACAGCGTCAAACATAACCTCCATTTTTCGGGCAATATCAAACGCCATTACGGTATCGGTAAATTCCAGCGGTGATACATACGCATCGCCTTTGCGATCAACATGGCACCAGTCGCCGAGCCCGATTTTCAAAAGACCGTTTCTGTCAACACGAGTCGTTAGATAATGCAGGTACGACATAAATGCGCCGGCAGACTCCTTTATCATTTCAGTCTCTCCGCAATAGACATATACATAATAAGGCAGATAAGCCAAAACACAGTCCCACGCAGGACCGTTACCCCACTTAAATCCCCAGCCTCCGGTCGGAATGATGCCGGGCAGACTGCCGTCGTCCGCCTGAGCTTTACAGATATTGCGCATCCATTCACGGTAACTGTTTTTCACGTCAAGGTTAATAAGCATATGCTCGGCGGACAGTGCCGCATCCGCTGTCCAGCCGTGTTTTTCACGGTGCGGACAGTCGGTGGGAAAATAATAGAAATTGGCAAGGTCGGAACGCCGGGTACATTCAAACAGCTTATTAACCGTTTTATCGGAGCAGATAAACCCACCCTTTTCTTTAATATCGGAGTTCATAACAACATAAGTGAGAAGCTCCGGAATTGCCTGAGCCGAGGTAACTCCGCTCACAAAAACATACCGAAATCCGTGATATGTAAATCTTGGCGTATAAGTCTCAGTCCCACCTCCATGGCAGGTGTATACATCGCGGTGAACGATTTTTTTATCACGCTGCCACAAATTTTCATCCCTATGGAACCATATCCGCTCAATATCAAGAGTGCCGTCCTCTTTAACCCACTCACCGTGAAGCAGCTCTATTCGCTGCCCTGCCGTACCGTTTACCGTAAGACGGCAAACGCCTGCGCAGTTCTCCCCGAAATCATACAAAAAGCCGTCACCCGACGGGGTGATAGACAGTGGCTTTATCTCACGCCTAACCGCAATAGGTTCAGCCTCGCAAAGTCTTGCTTCTCCTCTCGGCATAGGAGCTGAAACAGCAAAACTCCAACCGGAATCATCAAATTCCGAAAGTGCCCAGCCATCGGCTTCAAGGCGGGCGTCATAGTGTTCCCCAAAGCGGTAATCATCAAACGTAATAGGAGAAGGCGCAGTACGAAAGGTCTCATCAGACATGACAGTTACAGTATTACCGGCATCATCATGCCATGTCACCGACATTGCAAATGAAGGCGCGCCGCGGAACACCGCCTTATCAAGATCCCATATATATCCACCCGGATTATTTTGAAATCCGTTGCCCAGCCATACGCCTATCGTATTGTCTCCGTCTTTAAGAGTCAGCTCATAGCTGTCATAATATATAATATCATCGGGATTGCTGATATACGGAGCCAGAGGACCCTTAGTAACATTCACACCGTTTAAATATAACTCATAAAAACCGCACGCGGTTATAAGCAAACGTGCCTCCGTCGTTTTACCGACGTGAATTGTCTTACGAAAGTAAGGTGACGGAACATGATTTTCAAGTGTGTTGAAAGCAGAACCCGCTCGTATAAAACTCTTTGGAAAATCCATACGTTATATCCTTTCTGTCGGTTATCTCATTACATTTTTCTTCAGATAGTCAAAACAGGTTTTGGCACTGGTCATGGAGTCAACCTCATAATTTCCGTCCTGCTCGACACAGAAATATTTAACGCCCGTCTTTTCCGCCAGGGGTACAATATCCGAAAAGTCGATATTGCCGTAGCCCACGTCGGTTATATACGGTTCTTTTCCTTTTTCGCCGCCGCATGCCGCCATATCCTTAAGGTGCAGAATATCTATCCTGCCCGCAAGACGCTCAATCATGCGGCGAATATCCGCGCCGCCGTGCTGAACCCAGTATGTATCCAGAACAAAGCTGATATTATCCTCTGTAAAACCCTCTATCATATAATCCATCATTGTTTTTCCGTCAAACTTCTTAAACTCAAAGCTGTGATTATGATAAGTGAGCTTGCATCCGTACTTTTTAAGCTTTACTGCGGTATTGTTCATATCCTCGATAAATTCTTTAAGGGAATCAAGGCTCTCTCTTGCTTTTCCCGGCATGCCGCCGATACCGACGTTTGTCGTGCCGAGTGTCTCATGTATGCGCACGGTATTTTCGGTGTCGTTTTTAATTGCTTCCCAATCATAGTGAGTACCGATAATTTCAATGCCCGCGTCATGAGCATACTTTGCAAATCTGTCCGGTAAAATAACAAAATCACCCGCGGTCTGCGCCTGTGTATATCCGATTTTGGCAAGCTCATTAAATGTTTTGATAATGCCCGTCTCCGTTGTCATTCTGTCGCGGACGCTGTAAAGCTGTATTCCGAGTTTGTTCATACTTTTTCTCCTTCTTCGGTATTTATTAACATTATTATAGCGCAGCACACCCAAAAGTCAATATTAAAAAACAGTACAAAAATATTAATAATTTGCCTCTTCCACACGCACGCCGGACTTGAAATTATACTGCGCATATGATACTGTAATCGAGGTTTATTCGTAAAACGGGGGGATTAAAATGAAAAGAGGCAGCGGTTGGCTTTGCCACAGCGGTGCAGTAAAGAAAAGTCTCCTATGCAGTCAAATTGACTGCATAGGAGACTGTATTTTTACAAAACCTTGCTTAGAAATTCTTTGAGTCTGAGACTTTTGGGACTGTCAAAAATTTCAAAAGGCGTGCCCTGCTCGATAATCTTTCCGCCGTCCATAAACACAACGCGGCTTCCTACCTCGCGGGCAAAGCCCATTTCGTGAGTTACCACCGCCATTGTCATGCCATCCGCTGCAAGGCGTTTCATGACCTCCAGCACCTCGCCGACCATTTCAGGATCAAGCGCGCTTGTCGGCTCGTCAAACAGCATCACCTCAGGATTCATGCACAGTGCGCGCACAATAGCCACACGCTGCTTCTGTCCGCCGGACAGCTGAGACGGATAGTTTTTTGCACGGTCTGCAAGGCCGACACGTGACAGCAGCTCCATTGCCTGCTTTTCCGCCTGCGCCCTGGGCGCCTTTAAAAGCCGCACGGGAGCTATAGTCATATTATCCAGTACGGTCATATGCGGGAATAGATTGAAGTGCTGAAACACCATTCCCATTTTCTGACGGTGTACATTAATATTTACTTTTTTATCGCTGATATTTACTCCGTCAAACACAATTTCGCCCGCACTGGGGAGTTCCAAAAGGTTAAGCGAGCGCAAAAGTGTGGACTTTCCGCTGCCCGACGGACCGATAACGACAACAACCTCACCGCTGTGAATATCAATATCCACACCGTCCAGCGCTTTAATTTTACCGCCATTATAATATTTGCATAAACCTTTTACCTGTATAAGTATCTCGCCGTTATCGTTCACTTACGCGCAGCCTCCTTTCGAGCTTGCCCACAAGCCAGGACAAAATCATAACTATCACAAGATAGACAGCCGCAACGGTAAGCAGCGGCAGAAAATAGTTAAAGGTCACCCCTGCTATGGAATTGCCCGCCTTGGTTAGCTCAATAACCCCGACGTAACCCGCAACGGAGGTCTCCTTGAGCAGAGCGATAAACTCATTGCACAGCGTCGGCAGCACCGACTTGAACATCTGCGGAATAACTATATACCACATTGTCTGTATGTAGTTAAAGCCCAGCGACCTGCCCGCCTCAAACTGACCGTTGTCAACCGACATAATGCCGCCGCGGAATATCTCCGCAACATATGCGCCGGAATTTATTCCGAAAGCAAAAATGCCGACCGGAACACCGTCCTTTACCGATGCAAAAATCAAAAAATATGATATCATAAGCTGAACGACGACAGGCGTGCCGCGGATAACCGTAAGGTATACCTTGCAGATAAAGTTTAAAAACGCGAGCAAGCGATAGCCTACGCCCCCGTGCTGCCTGAGCGACTCTTTATTTTTATCGTATGACGAACGGACAGCCGCAACTACAATACCGATTACAATACCGATAATCAGGGCGCCGGCAGTGATTTTCAGCGTATTCAGAAGACCTGTAAGCATCTGCTCATAACGGTCTTTTTTAATAAAAACGGTATAAAAATCAGCAGAAAATCCGTCAAACCAAAGAGTTATATCGGTAATAAGACCGTTAAACCATGCCGAAATTGCTGACATTTGTATATTCTCCTTAATTAATTTTCAGCGCACTTTGTACAGCGTATAAAGCAACAATAAGGGCGGTAATAAACCGCCCTTTGAATTGTGCTGCAAATTACTCTGCGGGGATATATTTATCAACAATCTTCTGAAGCTCGCCGTTTGCGATAAGCTCCTCAAGCGCCGTGTTGACCTTTTCCATAAGCTCTGTATTATCCTTGGCAATAGCGATTGCATAATCCTCGTTTGCATATTCAGTGTCGAGAATTTTAAGACCCGTGTTTGCCTTAACGTATGCTTTTGCCGGCTCGTTATCGATAATAACACAGTCTACCTTGCCCGTCTTGAGACCCTCAACCGCAAGGTTGCCGCTGGCATATGTTGTAACATTGTCGGAACCGTAATCGTCCGCCGCGTAAATCGCGCCGGTCGTACCCTGCTGAGCGCCGATTGTCTTGCCCTCAAGGTCGTCGATAGATTTAATTTCGCTGTCCTCTTTAACGATAACAACCTGAACGCCCTTGGCGTAGGAAGATGTAAAGTTAACCTTTTCAAGACGCTCGTCATTTACGGTCATTCCCGCCATTCCCATATCGTACTTACCCTGCTGAACACCGGGAACAATAGAGTCAAACTCAATATCCGCAATTTCCAGCTCCATCCCGAGCTTGTCGGCAATAAGCGCCGCAACCTCGGCGTCGATGCCTACAATATTGTCACCATCATAATATTCATACGGAGGAAACTGAGCGTTCGTTGCCATAACAAGTGTCTGTTTTTCATCGCCGTCTCCGGTATCTCCGCCTGCCGGCGCCTTTTCCGCACATCCCGCAAGCAGACTGAGTGTCAATGTCACAAGAGCAGCCGCGGCAATAAGCTTTTTCATGATTTTCATACCAAATTCTCCTTTTGCATATTTTCTTAATAATGAATGTATTATAGTGCATAATATTCAGTTTGTCAATAGCTTTTCCACAAATTATTCATAAATTTTTTATTTATACTGCCGCGCCATTGCATGTTTATGCGCATATTATGCACAAAACTATATTTTATCCCGTATTCTTTCCGAAACAACAAAGGAAAGAGCTATCTTAATAATATCGGGAATAATAAAAGGCACTACACAGGCAAGCAGAACCGATAAAAAATCAAACTCCTTTCTGCCGGACATATAAACAAATGCGTACCAAAGAGTACCGAATATATAGCATGTGACAAGCGCCGCGGCTGAGGAGATTATGCGCGCTGCCCTTCCCCTCTTTTCAAACGGAAGCATGATAAAGGGAGTAATCAAAAATCCGACAATATATCCGCCCGTGGCGCCAAGCAAGACGCCTATGCCTGAACGAAACCCCGAAAAAACGGGCAAGCCCGCTATACCCAGCGCCACATAAACTGCAATGGCAAAAAAACCGTCTTTTCCGCCAAGCAGCATTATCGCCAAAAACACGGCAAATGTCTGAAGTGTAAACGGTACCGGCCCGGGTACTGTTATCCACGCGCACAGCGCAATAAACACCGAGAGTATCCCTATTTTGCATATTCTTTTTACTTTCATTACTATATCCTCCGCAGCATTGCATATATTGTCACCTATTTTACATCACAATGGTTACAATGTCAACTTAATTTTTTGTAATGTGTACTATATAAAGGACACATTATGCTGTAAAATACAGACATAAACAAAACGGAGGAACAAAAAATGGCTGTAAAAAAAATAGGAAACATAGAAAGAGTGCTGATAAGCGAATGTGTCAAGGACATACCTTCATTTGCAAGAATTAAAAGGCTGTTCGACATGGGCGCCGACCCAAACGCGGTAAACGATATCGGAGAATGTGTGCTCGGAATAATTTTGGAGGGATATTGCAGTCTTTACGGCGCAAACCTGCGCTCCGGCTTTTTTGTCCCGATGCTGATAGAAACATTTTCGGAAAACGGATTTAACGTCCGCCGTCACGGGCTGAAGGTTATAAGCGAGCTGCAAAACGGATGCTACGACAAGTACATGCGGCGTGCAATAAAAATGATTCTTAAAGCGCGCCGCGAATGTTTAAGGCAGGATATTAATACAGTTTGCCGATATGTAAAAACCGCGGCAGCTAAATTTACGGATAAGATAAAACCGCAGGCAGCATAGTACAGCAGGACACGGCCGGCAATTAAAGCTTCGCCGCAGGCATTGTCATTTCAGTCCCTGCAGCGATATATCCGTGCCTGCCGGTCAAGCGCCTTTGCGCAGCCGCCTCTCCGGCCGCGCGCCCCTTTTATCCGGCGGTTTTTCTTAATAAAAACCGGTCTGCGAACGCACACCTGTGCACTCGCTGACCGGTTTATTTTTTATTTTAACCGCTAACCGCAAAAGGAGTCCCACGGAATTTCGGTACGCGGCTCATCATTTATGAGTGAATACAGATATCTCAGCAGAGGATATTTCTCCATATCTTTGCTTCTTTCAAGCGCTCCGCACACAACCTTTATTATTGCAACCGACTCCAGAGTCACCCCGGAAAGCACCTCGGACGCCTGTTTATATGTATATCCCTTGCCAAACAGCGTACCAAGTCTGCGCGTCCTGCCTCCGAAAACCGTGACATATAAGTCGCCGGCGCCGAAAAACACCGCGCTTTCGGCGCCGCCCGCTCTTTTTATTATAGCGCTCATTTCTTTTGTGCTCTGATAAAACAGCCCTGCCTGCGGATTATATTTTTCAGGCGCACCGTCCGTATCCTTTTGGGCAAGACCGACAGCAAGCGACACACCCATAGCATACGCATTTTTCATGGCAACCGCCGTCTCTATACCGTATATATCCGTAGTAACGGTGATATGATAGTAACTTGTTGTCAGCATCTGCTTAATGCTTTTCAGCGTATTTAAATCGCTGCCGCAGAATGCGACCTCCGTATGCTGACGCCCGGCAAGCTCAAAGCTGATACACGGACCGCCCACCGCGTTTATAGATTTATTTCTGCCTGCGTCAAGGCTTTTTAGCCAGACGGGAAACGGAATAAGCGCGCCGTTTTCGTCCGATTTTAAACCCTTTGTAATAAAAAGCAAAGGCACACTGTCGCTAAGGCACGGAAGGACGCTTTGAGCAAACCAGTCAATACCGAAGCTGGAAACTCCGCCGATTATCAGCCGCGCACCCTGCACGGCATCGTATAACTCCTCAAACTGATAGCATTTTACATTTTCGGGCAGATTACATTTAAGCGTTTCATGATATCCGTCCTCTCTTGCGCGTGAAATAATACCACGGTCAAGCGGAGTGCCGACAAGATGTACCTCATATCCGTTATCACTTGCCGGAAAACTCATTGCCGAACCCATCATTCCCGCACCGATTATTGCTATTATTTTCATAATGCCTGCATTCCTTTCATTGACTTTTGATTGTTTGAGTGCTACAATGAACACGTTATGTATATAATGATACGCCTGAGACCATATCATTGTCAATCAATGTACCTTACATTGAAAAACAATCAAAAAATAACATCAAATAATTCAAGAAAGAACAAAAATGCTCAAAACAGAACGACAGAGAAAAATACTGGATTTAA
The DNA here is from genome assembly GCA_902492505.1 of uncultured Eubacteriales bacterium. Taxonomy (GTDB): domain Bacteria; phylum Bacillota; class Clostridia; order Oscillospirales; family QAKW01; genus RGIG9041. The sequence continues at coordinate 18,439 of CABULU010000013.1, read as the reverse complement.
TAACGCAAAGAAAGCATTGCACAGTAAAGTTTTTAGCAGAAACACTTTTTGTATCTCCGATTACGGTGCGCAGGGACCTTGACACTCTTGAGGGAGAGGGGCTTGTAACCCGGTGCTACGGCGGAGTGTCTGTACCGCGCCATTTAAACCGTGAGGTTCCGCTTGAGGTTCGTGAAAATTCCAACACAGGTGTAAAAGGCGCGCTTGCACGCCGTGCGGCGGGCGAGCTGAAAAACGGCGATACCGTGTTTTTGGATGCGTCTTCAACGGCACTGCATATCGTGGATTTTGTTTATCCGGAGCAGAACCTGACCTTTATAACAAACAGCATCCGCGCGCTGATTCAGCTCAAGGACAGACATATACGCTGCTATTCGACAGGCGGCATGCTTCTTGAGAACTCATTTGCGCTGGTCGGCTCTCTTGCCGTTGAGGCGGTATCAAAGCTAAACGCGGATATCATGTTTTTTTCGACCCAGGGAATTACAGAGGCGGGTGAAATAACGGATTTTTCGGAGGCGGAGACACAGCTTCGAAAGGCCATGATGAAAAACGCGGAAAAAACCGTCTATATGTTCGACAGTTCCAAACTGAATAAAAAATATCTGTTTTCGGTGTGCCGCGCACAGGATACGGATAAAATAATAACAGATATAAAAATAGATTTCAGCCGTGCGGAGAAGCCGCATAGCATGACCTAATGGACATTATTGATTATATAAGTATGTATCAAGGAGAAATTCGTGAAAAAGCTATTAAAATATTTTAAAGGATATACGCCCCAGTGCGTACTCGGTCCGCTTTTCAAGCTGCTGGAGGCAAGCTTTGAGCTGCTTGTGCCGCTCGTTGTCGCATCAATAATAGACGTCGGCATTAAAAACGGAGATAAACCGTATATTATAAAAATGTGCATTATTATGGTGGCTTTGGGGCTTGTTGGGCTAATCTGCTCAGTAACAGCACAGTATTTCGCAGCGCGCGCCGCAGTCGGCTTTACAAAAAGACTGCGCCACGCTCTGTTTGAAAAGATTCAGAGCTTTTCATATACAAAGCTGGACAAGCTGGGCACAGCTACCGTAATCACCCGCATGACAAGCGACATGAACCAGGTTCAGACGGGGGTCAACCTTACGCTGCGCCTACTGCTGCGTTCGCCGTTTGTTGTGCTCGGAGCTATGGTGATGGCATTTACAATTGACATTAAAAGCGCGCTGATATTTGCGGTGGCAATTCCCGTTTTGTCGGTTATCGTTTTCGGCATAATGCTGATATCCATTCCGCTGTATAAAAAGGTTCAGTCGCGTCTTGACAGCGTAACACAGACAACACGTGAAAATCTGACCGGAGCACGCGTTATCCGCGCATTCGCACTGGAAAGCCGAGAAAAGGCTGCGTTTGAGAACAAAAATGACGAACTGACAGCAGTGCAGCGATTTGTCGGACGCGTATCGGCGCTTATGAACCCGCTGACATATGCTGTTATAAACGCCGCGACGGTTTGGCTCATATACACAGGCGCCCTGCGTGTAAATTCGGGTTCTTTAAGCTCCGGTGAGGTTGTGGCGCTCTACAACTACATGTCGCAAATCCTCGTCGAGCTTATAAAATTTGCTTCACTCATTATAAACATTACAAAATCGGTCGCGTGCGCAAAACGAATCGGGGATATACTCGAAATTTCAGGGGCGGAACACACAGGCAGCAAGCCCATGAAAAAAGGCGGCGATATTGAATTCAAAAACGTATCGCTGCGTTATGACCAAGCGGGAGATAACACACTGACAAATATCAGCTTTAAAGTCAAAAGCGGTCAGACCGTCGGCATCATAGGCGGCACCGGCTCCGGCAAAAGCTCGCTGATAAATCTGATACCCGCGTTTTACCGCGCAACCGCAGGTGAAATATTAATAAACGGTCAAAATATAAATGATATAGACATTGAATCTCTGCGAAACAGCGTTGCCGTCGTGCCGCAGCGGGCGGTACTGTTTGCAGGCACAATCCGTGACAATCTGCGCTGGGGCAATGCCGGGGCTACGGATGAAGAAATCAGCAGGGCGCTTGAAACAGCGCAGGCAACAGATATCGTAGCATCAAAGGAAAACGGACTGGACAGCGTTATCGAGCAGGGCGGGCGCAATCTGTCGGGAGGACAGAGACAGCGCCTGACAATCGCACGCGCGCTTACGAAAAACGCCGATATCCTTATACTTGACGACAGCTCGTCGGCGCTTGATTTTGCAACAGACGCAAAGCTGAGAGCAGCGCTTAAAAACATCCATAACAAGCCTACCGTATTTATCGTGTCGCAACGCACTGCCTCCATAAAGCACGCGGATATAATAATTGTGCTGGACGATGGATTTGCAGTCGGCGTGGGCACACACAACCAACTGCTTGAGAGCTGCGAAGTGTACCGGGAGATTTATGATTCTCAGTATAAAAAGGAGGGCGCAAACGCATGAAAAACAAAAGTACCCTCAGAGAAATTTTCATATACCTCAAGCCATACACTCTTTTGATTATTCTGTCCGTGCTGTTTTCCGCAGCGTCTGTTGTTATGACGCTGTACATTCCAATTTTAATCGGACACGGAATCGACTGCATTATCGGTGCGGGCAAGGTTGATTTCGCCCAGCTGAATCCGATATTACTTGAGGTGATTATTATTGCATGCGCCACTGCTGTTTTACAGTGGCTCGTCAATACTATTAACAACCGCATAACCTTTAAAACCGTGAGAGATATCAGAAACGCGGCCTTCAACAAAATACAGGAGCTGCCCTTTGCCTATCTTGACTCGCATCCGTCAGGGGAGATTGTCAGCCGGGTCATTGCTGATGCAGACCAGTTTGCAGACGGACTGCTGCTGGGATTTACTCAGCTTTTCACCGGCGTTGTAAGTATTGTCGGCACACTGATATTTATGCTCACCATCCATGTCGGCATAACATTTATAGTTGTTGCTCTAACACCGCTTTCCTTTTTTATGGCAAAATTTATTGCAAAGCGCACATATTCAATGTTCCGCGAACAATCTCAGACTCGCGGCGAGCAAACAGCATTTATTGACGAAATAATCGGAAACCAGAAAACAGTCAAGGCATTTTCGCGTGAAAAGCCGAGCATTGAAAAATTTGATAAGATAAACGACCGTTTGGAAAAATGCTCGCTAAAGGCAACCTTCTACTCCTCTCTGACAAACCCGTGCACACGTTTTATAAACAGTCTTGTTTATACGGGCGTCGGGCTGGGCGGCGCGCTGATTGCCGTCGGCGGCGGAATTTCTGTCGGCTCTCTCACCTGCTTTTTAAGCTACGCCAACCAGTACACCAAGCCGTTCAACGAAATATCGGGAGTCATAACCGAGTTTCAGAACGCTTTGGCGTGCGCGGCAAGACTTTTTGAGCTTATACACGAAAAATCCCAGCCGGCCGACGGTTCTATTACAGCGGAAAATATCTGCGGCAATGTGACGCTTCAACATGTCAGCTTTTCTTACTCGCCTGAGCGTGAGCTTATAAAAGACCTAAATCTTAATGTTAAAAGCGGCCAGCGCATCGCAATCGTCGGACCGACAGGCTGCGGGAAAACTACGGTAATCAATCTGCTCATGCGATTTTACGATGTTGACGGCGGAAAAATCACAGTAGACGGTGAAAACGTTCAGAAACTAACCCGCCGGAGTCTGCGCCGCTCCTTTGGCATGGTACTTCAGGACACATGGCTTAAAACCGGCACAGTGCGTGAAAACATCGTAATGGGCAAGCCGGATGCGTCGGATGAAGAGGTAATTGCCGCAGCAAAGGCGGCGCACTCACACAGTTTTATTAAACGGCTGCCAAACGGCTATGACACCGTAATATCCGAGGGCGGCGAGGGACTTTCTCAGGGTCAGCGACAGCTGCTGTGCATAACGCGGATTATGCTTTGCCTGCCGCCTATGCTGATATTGGATGAGGCGACAAGCTCAATAGACACAAGAACCGAAATTCGGATTCAAAAAGCATTTGCGCGCATGATGGAAGGCCGCACGACATTTATCGTAGCACACAGACTTTCAACCATACGAGAGGCTGACGTTATTTTGGTCATGCGGGACGGCAATATTATAGAGCAGGGAAATCACGTTGACTTACTGCAAAAAAACGGATTTTATGCCAAGCTCTACAACAGTCAGTTTGAGGATACGTAAAATGGAGCCCGTATACAGAGAGATAAAAGAAGAGGAAATCGGATTTTCATTATTTGAGCATTTTGACAGGTCGCAGCAGGTCACAAAATGCTGGCGCAGAACAGACGGGATATGGACGGTGCGCAATATAGAATTTACAGACGACTGGAGCGGCGACGACATTTTCCGGCTCATTTTGCAGCTGAAAACAAACGCAAAAAACGGAGGTTTTGTATACGGTGCTTTTATAAAAGGACAGCTAAAAGGCTTTGCCAGCGTAGATCCTGATTTTTTCGGAACCGTTTGCAGATATCTTGACCTTTCGAATATATTCGTATCAAGAGATTTCCGCAGAAGCGGAATAGGAAAGAGACTGTTTGAAAAATCAAAAGAGTGGGCAAAATACCGCGGCGCCGACCGGCTGTACATTTCTGCACATTCGGCAGTCGAAAGTCAAAGCTTTTACAGTGCAATGGGCTGCACCGAAGCGCAGGAATACAACATGGCGCTCGTGCAAAAGGAACCCTGCGACTGCCAGCTTGAATGCACTTTATAACAGTTTTGCCGCTTATTCTTTAGCCGGCTGTATATTTGTAAAATTGCAGCAATTCCCCCGACCGCATATTTACGGCCGGGGGAATTTTATCACTTAATTTTCATCGCACGCATAGCATTCAATATTGCGATTACGGCAACTCCGACGTCTGCAAACACCGCCGCCCACATACCAGCAAGACCGAGCGCAACAAGCACAAGTATGATAATCTTTACGACAAGCACAAAAATGATATTCTGCTTAACAATGTCAAGCGTGCGCTTTGCAGCTTTAATTGCCAGCGGTATCTTTGACGGCTTATCATCCATCAGCACAACATCAGCCGCTTCAATAGCGGCGTCCGAGCCGAGCCCACCCATGGCAATCCCCACGTCAGCCCGCGCCAGTACCGGAGCGTCGTTTATTCCGTCACCCACAAAAGCAAGCTGTCCGTTCGCGCTGTCCAGCAGCCTTTCCACTTTGGAAACTTTATCCGCAGGCAATAGCTGGGAATAATACTCGGTAATGCCAAGCTTCACTGCAACATTGGCAGCCACATCCTTCTTATCTCCCGTCAACATTACAACGCGCCGCACGCCCTGTTCTCTCAGTGCGGCTATTGCATCCTTTGAGTCTGATTTCAATATATCGCTCAGCAGTATACAGCCCAAATATTCGTCGGTACGTGAGATGTAAACAACAGTGCCGATTTCATTTACCGGATTAACCTTTGCACCTATCTTATCCATCAGCCGCAAATTACCGGCATATATATCACTACCGTCAATTACGGCGTGTATTCCGTATCCTGCAAGCTCCTCAACATTTCCGATACGTGATTTATCTATTCCGTTTTGCACCTTTGCGGCGCTGCATATTGCCTGCGCAATAGGGTGAGTAGACGCGCTCTCGCACAATGCTCCTAAATTCAGCAGCTCGGATTTTTCACAATGTTCATTAGCGGGATATACCTTTGTCACCTCAAAGCTGCCTTGCGTAAGCGTCCCTGTTTTATCGAATACAACCGTATCGCATTTTGCAAGAGCCTCCAGGTAATTTGAACCCTTTACAAGAATCCCGCGGCGGGACATACCGCCTACTCCGCCGAAAAAAGACATGGGAACGGAAATAACAAGTGCACAGGGACAGGATACTACAAGAAAGGACATCGCGCGGTAAATCCAGCTTTTCCATATAGCAGCGTCCCCCGCCCCAGTTATCAGAGGTGGTATGACCGCAAGCAGGCAAGCCGCAACAACCACAATAGGAGTATATACGCGAGCAAACCTTGTTATAAAATTTTCGCTTCTTGATTTATTGGCGCCGGAATTTTCAACAAGCTCCAAAATCTTGGACACAGTGGATTCCTGAAATTCTCTGCTTACCCTTATTCGTAAAAGCCCGGTCAGATTGACGCAGCCGCTCATTACGCTGTCCCCAACCGTCACGTCGCCCGGTGCGCTCTCACCTGTCAATGCCACGGTGTTTATGCTGCTGCTTCCTTCAATAATTACACCGTCAAGCGGTATTTTTTCCCCCGGTCGTACGACAATTATTTCGCCGATACGCACATCAAACGGATCAACCGTCTCTGCTTTTCCGTCACGTTCGACAACAGCGCTGTCAGGACGGATTTCCATAAGCGACGCAATGGATTTACGGCTTTTTCCGACTGCAATGCTCTGAAACAGCTCGCCGACCTGATAAAAAATCATGACAAACACCGCTTCAGGATACTCACCGGTTATCACAGCGCCGACGGTGGCAAGCGACATCAAAAAGTTCTCGTCAAAAACCTTACCGTGAACAATATTGCAAACAGCGCGCCAAAGAATATCCCAGCCGACAATAAAATAGGACAAAAGCAAAAGACCTGCATAAATATACTCATTTGTTATAATTTTTGCGCCCGTAAGTATCATCGCGGCAACAAAAACCGATAATGACACTATTATTCGCGCCAGCATTATTTTATGTTTACGTTTCATAGGCTCAAACCTCTATTTTACAACCCGGTTCAAGCCTCTTAGCTGTTTTCAACACATTTTTCATCACATCGTCAAACCGCTCATCATCTATATCTACAGTCAGCTTTTGCGCAAAAAAGTTAATACTGGCAAAATTCACTCCGTCAATTTTTGAAATGGCATTTTCCAGCTTTGAGGCACAGTTTGCGCAGTCAATCTCGTCCAAAGCGTAAGTTTTTTTCATAATATGTTCTCCTCATCGGTTAATATTTGAGCAGTGCTCGGTGCTTTGAGCGCGGTGATAAAACGCCGCGCAAAACAAACAAGGCTTTACACCGCTCATTCGTTTATATGTTCAATTCCCTGACTTAAAATGCTTTTAACATGGTCATCTGCCAGTGAATAGAATACCGTTTTTCCGTCGCGCCGGTATCTGACAAGGTCCGCAGCTTTTAAAACACGGAGCTGATGGGAAATCGCAGAAACGGTCATGCAGAGAATTTGTGCAAGGTCGCACACGCACATCTCAGATTCTAATAATACAAAAAGTATGCGCACCCGCGTACTGTCACCAAAAATTTTAAAGAGCTCTGCCAAGTCATACAGCGAGTCAGTATCGGGCATGCTTCTATTCACCCGTTCCACAAGTTCGGTATGCGCATGCGTATATTCACAGTTGGGAAGTATTTCATTTTTATTTATATTTATATCTTTCATAATTCACCTAATTATATTATATTTGAATTATTGTTCAAATGTATTATATCATTATTTTTAAATTTGTCAACAGGAAATCTGAATTTTTTAATATAAATCTGCACAAAGACAAAATCCCCTGCTGCCGTTTTACGGCAGCAGGGGATTTGATAAGCTGCTAAAATTTCATTTTAACAATATGTGGGTGACGATTATTTAACATCACCTGCAATAATGTTTATCATCGAAACAATTTTTGCAATCTCACCGCGCTTGATATTGTCCTTAGGATTAAGATATCCATCCGCACCCTCAATGATGCCTGCCTTAACGACAGCCTTTGTTGCGGGAAGCGCCCAGTTGCTGACCTTATCGGCATCCTTAAAGCCTGAAAGATCCTGACTTGCGGCTGCTTCGGTGTCAAGCTTGAGCAGATTGCTCATCGCCTGGAAGAATTCCTGACGGGTGATGTTTGCCTTGCAGTTAAATACCTGTTTACCCTCAAGGTTCTTAGAACCGGTCATAATTCCAAGGAAGTAAGCAGCCTTAACATAGTTGTAAGCCCACTCTGAAATATCGTCAGCATCCTCATAAATACCTGTCAAAATTTCACCATTAAAGGACAATGGGTCTATACCCATCATACGGCAGAACATTGCCGCAACCTCCTGACGAGTTGCAAATCTGTTAGGCGCAAACGTATATGTGTCGGTCTCAGCGTCATGATAACCGCCGACAATACCGATACGTGCAGCCTCTAAAACATATTCCTTAGACCAATGATTGTCAATATCGGTAAATGGAACTGAGGTCGCGCCTTTTGTGATAATAACCTTATAGCTGTTCACATCGCCCGTTTCGGCTATTACATCAACATAGAAGTAAGATACCTGACATGTGGCGCCCATACGGAAAGTACGAACCTCAACCTCTCTGTTATTTACCGTCGTGTAAGTAACGGCAGGTTTAAGCGCATAAGTCTTCGCTTCATCGGCATATACGCGAACGTCTGCAAATACATTGGTTTCAAAGTGCGCATTTACAGCGGTAAGCGTAGAAGAAATTTCAAGGTAGATTACATTGTTCTCAATTGGGACATCGGTCATACCGGTAATACCGGTGATTACGTTATCTGATGATTTTACATCGTTATATACAACAAGGTCGTATACCTGAGAAAATCCGAAGCTGCTTGTTACCTTTACATAGAAATATGAAATACCGTCGCCGATGGGGATTTCCTTAACATCGCCCTGTCTTGACAGCAGCTCAGAAAGCTCATCCGTTTCAGGATTGTAATTTTTATAAATTTCATATGTCGCATTTGTTGAAACAACAAAATCAAACGTTGCAGAATTTACCATTGCAAACGGACGGTAGGAAATAGACTTTCTCTCGTTGTTGAAAATCAGTACATCCTGCTCGGGAGATATAATGGAAATAATTCTTGCGTCGTGATCCGACGTGCCGGGTCTGGTAATAGACAGTCTGTAAACCTTAACATTAGAACCGTCTCCGGAGGTAACCTTAGCGTAAAGCACCAGTTCTCTGTCCGGCTCGATATAATTTGTGGGATTGTTATACAGAGTTGTCATCGCCTCATCGGTGAACAGCTGATAATTTGCAGAGGGAGAAACTCTGAGAGAGAACGGGAAGTAAAGGTATTTTGACGGAAGATCTATATCGACATTGGTGCCGTCAATGGTATAGCCCTCAAGCTCAGCCATTGTGGATCCGTCAATCACGTATCTGAGATCTGCCTTTGTCTTATCGGTGTCCGCCTGCACAACTACATTATACTTAACCGACATTCCGGTAAGCGCATCAGTCGCGACAAGAAAGGCTCTTGTCGTAGTATCAAGAATATCAAGCTTATTTTCATGTATCGGCTCTGTAAGCAAAAAGTCGCTGTACATTACATAATCGGCAGGACCGTCGGCGCCGCTGACCGCATTGGTAAAGTCAACAGTTTCTTTGCCGGCAGCAGCCCACGCCGTAATGTTCGTCTTAGAATTGTCTACCGAAAACTCTTTTTCTTTATCTCTGGTTTCAAAACCGTTAGCCATAAGCGTACGGGGAGTACCGGGCTTTAATTCTATACCGCCGCTGAGCGTGGTCATATCGATATCAAGATAATACGGCATCGTTATAATGCGTGTATCCTCATTGATGTTAAACATGGTATCCGTCGGAGTCTCTACCTTGACGGTGCCGTTTGCATTTACAGTACCGTACAGGTTATTTGATGCGTCAACCGTGCCTATAAGCGTAGATGTAACCGCAAGGCGGTTGGACGTGTTGGCGGCAGCATATAAAAACTTATTCTTAATAACGGAAGCAACAAAGTTTACCGTTCTGCCGGTAAGGTTTCCGCCGCCGTCCAGCTTAACCGGCGACACGCCGGCCTGGATATTCTGGAATATATTGTCGCTGATAAAGGTTTTACATCCGGGGTCGTTACAGTCTATCGGAGCTTCATCCTCAGGATTTTTAAAGTATTCCAGGGTATAGTTTCCGCGGATAATGTACTTTGAACCGCTGCCGGTATTATAGAACATGTTGCCGACAATCCGCTTATAGTCAAGGTTGGCGCCGAAGTTTGCGTTGTCGTAATTGAAATTCAGACCCTGAGTACAGTTATTGACTATATTATTTGAAAAGGAATTGAGCGTCTCATGACCGTTGCCGCCGCAGGAGGTAAAAGCATAGAGCATGCCTTTATTGCCCTCAAAGTAGTTATTGTCCATAACGGTGTCGTTCATCGCGCCGCCGCCCTGGAAAATCGTACCCGTATTATTTGTAAAGCGGTTATACTTGAGGTAAGTACCGACACTGATACCGCGGTTGGCATTGAAAACGGGGCTTATGGTAGAGTCTTTTACAATATTGTTATAGAAATAGAAATATTCACTGGTCTGCCCCGAAACGGCAATATCAAAGCACTTACCGCCTAAGGTTGTCTGAACTGTAACGCCGTCAATTGTGATATTGTTGGAGTTTATAGTCCATGTCCAGTGCGAATCCTTAATAATACTCTCAAGATTAGGGTCGCGCACGGGGTTGAGATTCATAGTATACGCGTTGGCGCCCATTACGTTGGGATTTACGCCGGCATAGTTACCGTAAAATTTAAGTCCGTTCAGGTTGAGCGTAATATCCTCGGTATATGTACCCGCGCCGAGCTTTATCTTCATATTGGCAACGCCCGCCTTATCAAGAGCGGAACTAATTGTGCCGAATGCATTTACGCCCTTAATGGCCTTATAGATCTCGCCGTTAAAGTCCATGTAAACCCAGCTGTTGTCAGCAATGCTTTCGCTTTTCCATGAAGGGCTTACAAAAATAACACCGGACGGTGCGATGCTGCCGTAACCAGGATTATTGGCAACCGCGCTAAACGGCGTATAAATGAGTTTGTCAACATCCGAAGCGTCGGCAGCGCTTGTGAGGCAGAAGCCGGAGAGCAATGATAAAATCATTACCGCCGCAAGGAATATCGACGTCAGCTTTTTAGTTTTTGACATGATATAAAACCTCCCAGTCAATTAAGAAACGTAGTTATACAAGGTATAATACAATGATATTATATTTTATCCGCTGTTAAAAGTCAATGGAATTATGGCAATTTTCACAATAAAACTCTTTCAATTCCGAAAATTTATTGAATATGTATAAATTTCATGAGTCATATTTGGTAATACTAACAACGTAAAAACATTTGACACTTGACAATACGGGCAAATAACGGTAAAATATGTGAGCTGTATTGCCTGTGTGGAAAAGTGTTATATTATACGGGAGTATTTTATGACAGTTACGGGTTTTATATTCAGCGGAGTCTTTTCATGTGTGCCGCATGCCGCAGCGTCACAGGCGTTGCTGCGCGATTTTGCGAAAAAGACTCTATTTGACAACGATGTTAAAAGTGTTGAGATAATTGACGGCGGCTCGATTTCAGAGCGCATGTCGGAATTAAATAATAACGGAGACGGAGCGTTTTTGTGCATTGCCGAGGATACGGCGATAGCAGAAGGACAAAGGCTGTCTTCGGATTTTTGCGTACACGAAAATATCCGGTATGTTACCGAAAACGGCGAATTTGCAGGTGCTTTTATTCTGTCTCCGATGGAATTTGATGAAATATCGGAATTAAAAAATACGCGCGTACTCAACGCGCGCAAAATAACGCCGGACAGCTTTTCATGTATTTTAAGAGAGAGGAAAACCGCGGTATATAATGCGCTTTGTAAAAATAATGTATATACGGAAAGCGCAGACGGAGTAATGATATCCCCGCTCGCCGACATCGGCAGCGGCAGCTTTATCGGAAACGGTGTGCGCATTGCGGGAGAAACAGTAATCGGAAAAAACTGCACAGTGACAGGGACCTCGCGTATCGAAGACAGCAACATCGCAGATAACACCGCCGTAACGTCGGGCATTATATTAAACAGCAAAATAGGACGTGACTGCACGGTGGGACCGTTTGCGTACGTGCGCCCCGGCTCACAAATAGGAAATTGCGCAAGAGTGGGCGATTTTGTGGAAATCAAAAACTCCGTCATAGGCGACGGGACAAAGATATCTCATCTCACCTATGTCGGCGACAGCGACGTGGGCGGCGGCGTCAACTTCGGCTGCGGCACCGTAACCGTCAACTACGACGGAATCAAAAAACACCGCACCGTCATAGGCGACAACGTTTTTATCGGCTGCAACACAAATCTTGTGGCACCCGTCACAGTCGGGGACAACGCCTTTATTGCGGCCGGCAGCACGATAACCGAAGAAATACCTCCCGAAAGCTTTGCTATTGCAAGGCAAAGACAGACTACAAAGGAAAATTATGTCGCGCAGAAAATGCCTGACATGATAAAAAAGTGATAATTTACTCGGAGGAATTTTTATGTGCGGAATTATAGGCTACACGGGTGACAGATATGCGCCCGAAATATTAATTCAGGGACTGAAAAAATTAGAGTACCGCGGTTATGACTCGGCGGGAATCGCCGTAAGCTGCGGCGACAAAACTCTAATATGCAAAAAACGCGGAAAGGTAGAGGAGCTTGAAAAGAAGGCACAAAACGTTGATTTTTCAAACGCTCACTGCGGAATAGGACATACGCGCTGGGCAACACACGGCGAGCCGAGCGATGTAAACTCGCATCCACACAGCGGAGGGCGGCGCGTAACGCTTGTTCATAACGGAATAATCGAGAACTATCTTGAACTTAAGGAAGAGCTTGCCTCTAAAGGGATTTTCCCCGTGTCACAAACAGACACGGAAATCGGCGCAATGCTGATTGAAAGCATGTATGAGGGAGACCCGCTGAGCGCAATCTACGGCGCCATTTCAAAAATGCGCGGTTCATTCGCACTGGGAATACTGTTCTCAGACCGCCCCGGCACAATCTATGCCGTGCGCCGGGACAGTCCGCTTATCATCGGCGTGGGAGAAAACGAAAACTTTATCGCCTCGGATATTCCGGCTATACTTCCATATACAAAAAACTACTATCTTGCCGATGAGGACGAGGCGGCGGTAATAACAAAGGACAGCGTACGCTTTTTTTCAAAGGACGGACAAGAGCTGAAAAAAGAGCTCTTAACCGCAACATGGGACGAACAAAGCGCGCAAAAAGGCGGCTACAAGCATTTTATGCTCAAAGAGATTTACGAACAGCCCGCCGTAATCAGCGCTACGGTCGGTGCATACAAAAACGGAACGGAACTTTTTGAAAGCTGTTCGTTTGATTTTGACATCAAAGGCAAGATACGCATTGTCGCGTGCGGCTCGGCTATGCATGCGGCGCTTTTGGGAAAGTTTGCTATCGAAAAGCTGGCCCGAATACCGGTGTCGGTGGATATTGCAAGTGAATTCAGGTATGACGACCCGATTTTAAGCAAGGACGATGTGGTAATCGCCATTTCCCAATCGGGCGAAACCGCCGACACACTTGCGGCGGTGCGCCTTGCAAAAGCCGCAGGCGTGCGCACGCTCGGAATAGTCAACGTATGGGGTAGCACACTGTCGCGCGAGGCAGACGATGTAATCTACACCTATGCCGGGCCGGAAATCTGCGTTGCAACAACAAAAGCGTATCTCTGTCAGACGGCGGTGCTTGAAATGATGGCGCTGAAGCTCGGCAGGTCAAAGCTCGGTGAAAACGAATATAAGAAGCAGGTTTCGTATTTTGATAAACTGCCGAGTTATATTGAAAAGGCGCTTGAGCTGGACAGCGTTTGCCGTACGCTTGCCCAAAAAAATCTCGAGGCGGAGCATCAGTTTTATATAGGACGCGGGCAGGACTACTGCGTATGCACCGAAGCGTCGCTAAAGCTCAAAGAAATTTCATACGTTCACAGCGAAAGCTATGCCGCGGGCGAGCTCAAGCACGGCACCATCTCTCTTGTGGTTGACAAAACGCCGGTCATTGCGGTTATGACCGAGCGGGCGCGGATTGCAAAAACAGTATCCAACATTAAAGAGGTTGCCTCACGCGGAGCGGCGGTCATATGCGTGACCTATGACGACGTTGACGTCAGTGATTTTTGCAATGACAAAATTATAATTGAAGCACCGGGCGAGCTTTTAGCTCCGATAATTGCAAATGTACCGCTTCAGCTTTACGCATACCACATAGCCGACGGACGCGGCAATGACGTTGACAAGCCGAGAAACCTCGCAAAGAGCGTAACGGTTGAGTAAGGAGGTTTTTTACAATGGGAAGATATTTCGGAACAGACGGAATACGGGGAATTGCAAACAAAGCGCTCACCGCCGACCTTGCCTTCAGGGTCGGCGCGAGCACTGGATACATCATAAAAAAGGATGCGCCCAACGCGCGTATGCTGGTGGGCAGCGACACAAGAATATCAAAGGATATGCTGGCAGGCGCGCTGATATCGGGGTTGTGCTATTCCGGCATTGACGTTGTGCACATCGGTGTTCTGCCGACGCCAGCGCTTGCTTTTTTAATAGACAGACTCGGCGCAGAGGCGGGAATAATGATTTCCGCATCACACAATCCATACGAATACAACGGACTGAAGGTCATCTCCAAGGGCGGAATAAAGCTGCCCGACGAGAAGGAGGAGGAAATTGAAAAGCTGCTGGATAATTTTGAGTTAAAGCCCTGCGAAAAAATGGGCAGGCTGAGTTATGATTTCAGCGCAAAGGACATATACTGCTGCCATATCAAGGACGCGCTGGAAACGGACATTTCTGGCTACAACGTTATTCTTGACTGTTCAAACGGCGCCGCCTCCAAAACGGCGCAGGAAATTTTCGAGAGCTTCGGGATAATACCGAAAATATATTCAAATCATCCCAACGGTATTAACATAAATGCAAACTGCGGGTCAACACACATTGAGGTCTTGGGAGAAATCGTTGCGCGCAAGGGCGCGGATATCGGTTTTGCCTTCGACGGCGACGCCGACCGCTGTCTTGCTGTTGACAGCCGGGGCAGACCGATTGGCGGCGACAAAATAATGGCGGTTATCGCGCTGTATCTCAAGCAGAAAAACAGACTGAAAAACAACGCGCTTGTCGCAACCGTCATGTCAAATATGGGTCTTATAAATCTGATGCAGGAAAACGGAATCGACGTTCCGCTGACAGGTGTGGGCGACCGCTATGTACTGGAGAAAATGCTGGCTGACGGGTACTCGCTGGGCGGCGAAGATTCGGGACACATCATATTCCTTGAAAAGGCGACGACGGGAGACGGTCAGCTGACCGCAATGATGCTGCTGTGCGCCATGCGCGAGCTAAGCATGGACAGCGTGCAGGTACACGATATCTTTACGCCCTATCCGAACGTTCAGATAAACGTCACGGCGGACGATCTGCAAAAGCGAAAGCTGATGAACGATGATATATTTTTAAAGGATATCAAAAAAGCCGAAAGCGAGTTTTTCGGCAAGGGGCGGATAATCGTGCGTCCGTCCGGCACTGAACCGTATATCAGAATACTGGTTGAGGGCAAGGACGAAGAGCTTGTCAAAAAAACAGCACATGCTCTGGACGAATCGGTGAATATACGGCTGTCACAGCTGTTTTGACAGATAAAGCCAATCAGCAAAACCCGGCGAGAAATTTCTCGCCGGGTTAATAAATTTATACATGATATGTGAGGCAAATTTTTTTACTTTGTATTGACTTTATTTTACTATAATGATATTATGAATATATACTTACATAAGTATATATTACGATTAATCGAGGAGGATTTGAAATGTTTTGCAAACATTGCGGCGCGGAAATTGCAGACGAGGCGGTTATCTGCGTAAAATGCGGCAAACCGGTGGCGGAAATGCCCGGAACAGTATCGGCGGAAAATGATAAACCAAGCACAGGACTCAACATACTGTCATTTTTCATTCCGCTGGTCGGACTTATACTTTATCTTACACAGAAAAATCAGTATCCCGTCAAGGCAAAGGCGCTCGGGAAATGGGCTCTTATCGGCTGGATAACGGGAATTGTGCTCACAATAGTGTATACGGTATTTATCAGCACAATGTTCGCATCACTTATGTACTAACTAAAAAGCAAATAAAAAAGAGGGTTTTAACCCTCTTTTTTATTTATAGAAAATATATGTTACTGTCCGAATCTCATAGAATCCATTATATACATCATAACAATATTTTTTGCCTTACCTGCCTCTTCAGCGACATTATATCTCGAATCGCCGGTAAAGCATTTGAAAAAGTTAGTGTCAGTATTAAGATTCGAGCCTGTAAAGTCGTTCATCGGAAGTCCGAACACAGTATTCTGCGTTACGAAGTCAAAATACTGTTTTCTCTGAGCATAGTTGAAGTTATAATACTCAAATAAATAAAGGTTATCAAAAATAGACTCCGTAAATCTTGACGCCCAAAGCTCCATGAATTTGAGTGCTATGGGTATATTGTCCGGCTTTGACGTCCTTTTGGGCAGCATCATTGCTGCGCCGCGCCACTGTGCTATATCCCGTCCGTTCGCGTTCAGGGATTTCGGATACGGCACCCAGTTTATCTGTATTTTCTTGGAATACTCTGTATCGCGGTATATCTGCGGATACATGGTCGAGGACATCATGGTCGTGCCGTTGTACAGACCCAAATGCGCCTGCTGGTTACCGGGCGACGGTTCAGCGCTGCTGTCATAATTTACATTATTACATACGTTAGTTATAAACTCCCATGCCTCAACCGTACTCGGTGCGCTCCAATTATTTAAAATCATCGGTATGGATGCACTGGAATCAAGACAAATCGCCGGGTCACCGTTGGTAGAGGGCCAGATAGCAGCCGCGGTCGTCGGCCACTGAACAAGTGCTACAAGCTCCTCGCCGCTTGGGTTCCTTTCCGGAACGGAATCCAGATAGTCCTTAAAGCTGTTCCAGTTCCACTTGCCTTCCTCCCACAGCTTATGCGGATCGGAAAGTCCAAGCTCCTGCGTCAACGTCTGGTTGTACCAAAGCACGTCAACATTACCTATCGGCGAAATAACACGATTACCCTCTCCCCAACGCACCATATTCATTATATTGCTGCATACGCCCGGTGAGTTTGAGATTTTATCCACATTTATAAAATCGTCCAGCGAGCGTGAAATGCAAAGCGAAGACGGAAATACGACGTGATTTGAATAAATAATGTCGCACTGCTTGCCCGCATTCATCGCCTGAAGAGCAGATTCAACCGATTTCTGGTGCTGACTCTTTGTATACTTAACTTGAATACCGAGCTCTCTTTTGAGTAGTGTAAACCACTCCCACTCGTCTATTATTGCGCCCTTTTCATTGCGGTATGACCACATAGCATGATTATCAGCCGTAAAAAACGCAAGTGTTTTATTTCTGAGGTCAGACAGCTTTGTGACCTCACGTACAAAGTCGGTACCGTCGATGTCAAACGACGGAAGGACTACTCTGTTAGCCTGCCCATCTTTATTAATAAGCAGATTTTTATCAAAATCATACTTATCGCCGCCGGGGATATCCGGGTTATCGGGATTTTCCGGGTTATCCGGATTATCGGGAGTCTCCGGATTATCGGGAGTCTCCGGAATGTCAGGTGTGTCAGGATTATCGGGATTATCGGGGTTTTCCGGTAAATCAGAATCGAACCCCGAAGCAGTACAGAAACGATAGAGAATAGCCGCAATCTGAGAGCGCCGAGCGAAAGAACGCGGCTCAAAAGTAGTTTCCGTCATGCCGTCCACTATTCCCGCCGTCTGACAGTAGTATACTGCCTCTTTCGCATACGGCTTTATCATATTATCATCCGCAAAATCCTTTTTCTCGCGCACTTTCTCCAGCTCTTTGCCCTTAAACTGCGCATATCTCATCAGCATTGTACACATCTGCTGACGCTCCACGCTTTCCATAGGTGCAAACTCTGTCTCACTCATTCCGTTTACTACGCCCGCGTCAGTTGCCCACTTCACAGCGCCGGTGTACCATCTCCCCGACGGTACATCGTCATATTTTGTGCTCACATATTTATTACTTGTATCTGCACCGTCAAGGTTTGCAAGCACCTGCACAAACATGGCTCTGGTCAGATAGGTATTTGGCTCGAATTTTTTATCCGACATTCCGTTCATGTACTTTTGCGTCACTACGTAATCAACATAGCTCTTATACCAGCTGCCGGGGGTTACGTCCCCGAATATTGTCGAAGAATCCACCAATTCCTCCTCCGACTGCACCGTTTCGGCTGCGGTCGTCAGCGATATGCCCGAAAATGCCGAAATCAGGATCAGCATACTGAGTAATATACCCAGTGTTCTCTTTAGTGCTTTCATAATTCCTCCTCGTTCTTTTCTGTTTTCACAGTTAATTCAGCTGTAATCTGACTTTTATTACAACTATTTACCAAAGTATATCATAACCGCAAATATAAGTTCAATAGTTTTTCATAAATAATTAATATTTTATTATAAAATATGCAACATATATAATTTGAAATAAAATATCTAACATTTTATCCCGTATTTGTAATTAATTTCTATAAATAAAAATAAAGAAAGCAGTCAGGATAACCTGACTGCTTTAAGTAAGTCGGCATAAC
>CABULU010000012.1 GCA_902492505.1 uncultured Eubacteriales bacterium | reverse complement strand
TGCGCAACATCGTGTGGAATTCGGAGAGAAAGGCGGGCACAGAGGAAAATCCGCGCAATCTTGACCTTATTTTCGAAAACGTGCTTGTCGATTTCACAGACGTTAGCGGCTCGGGCGGCTATCTGTTCAACCTGAACTCCCCCCGATCACAGGCAGCAAACACATCGTTTGCGCTAAACGATTCGATAACGCTTAAAAATTTCCGTATCGAAAAATACATATACAAAAGCTCAAACAGCCGTATTTTCGCAACCTACGGACCAAACAACGTAACGCTTGACGGATTTTATTACAACGGCGACAGAAATACGCTCAACGGCACAAAATACCCGCTGTCACAGTTCGGATGGATTCAGACAGCACCCGCCGCAAAGCAATCGGGCGTGTACATTGTCAATTCCAATTTCAGAAACGACAATGTTTCAATTAACACGGCACCTATAAACAATGCCGTCGTTACAAATAATATACCCAGCGTATACGAAATCAAAAACAACGTATTCTATAACGTCAGCGGTGCGATAGTTACCTTCCCCAAATACTATACCGCGTTTGCCATTGAAGACAATTACTTCATTCAGCCGGATGAAACAAAAAACTTTATTGCAAACAACAGCTCGCACACTGACCAGACGGTAAATTACAACGAAACTATCGATTACAGCGCCAAAAACAACACGTTTGTACTGGCTGATATTTCAAAGTATTCACCCATAACGTTAAACAGCGTAACTGCACCTGGTACAGACCTTACAGGCTCATATGTCGCTCAGTATACCGACGATTACAAGGATAAAATCGCGGGCACGGCGCCATCTGTCGGTCAAAGTGACTACTTCTATACCGACTTCATACGCTCGGTTAAAAACACCGACCTTGAAATTGTAGCGCTGGGCGCGTCGGCTTTTGCCGAAAAAACAGAAATAACCGCCGACACCGTAACGCTCACGGCTACGGGCGGTCAGGTTATAAATGATATGAGCATAACCTGCAAAAATAAAAATATAAAAACAGAAATTTTTGCAGATGAACAGATGACGCAGCCCGCAAACAGCTTTGAGCTTCCTGCGAATGAAACGGACAAAACCTATTGGATAAAGCTAAGCTACGGAGAATTTTCTAAAATTTACAGACTGGAATTTTTGCTGGGCTCGGCTCCGGCGTTTGCGGAAAACTACACCGACACAAACGGCATCGTTAAAAACACGGCTGTCGCTCTGATACCCGCAGCAGACGGTTTGGAGGACGGCACTCAGCTGACAGCACGCTGGAACGGAACGCTGTACTCCTTCACTGCAGGTCAAAACGCATTCGCTTCAACAGAGGCAATTTACGAAAAATTCTCCTCTGAAAAGCTGCAAGTCATACTGCCTGCGGGCAAGTATACCAAAAACATTTATGTCTACGGCCCGTGGGAGGTTTACGGTCAAGGGTATGCCGTAAATCCAAACAACACCGAAGGTACAGACTGGAGCTTTAACGAAAGCTGGAGCAAAAACGGCGAGACGGTGCTGGAAAACGCAAACCTTGTCATCGGCAAGGAGGCAACTCCGGCCACTGAGGACGGTACTAAAATTACCGTTGCGGGTATAAGACTTACAAAATATATCAACGACGCACAGAGAACTTTAAGCCCGTACAAAACAACGGTTACGCTGAAAAACAATGTGTATGAGCGCAAATATGTCTCCGGCGCTGCCCGCGAGTTTGACCTGCGCTGTGAAAACAACGTGTGCCAGAACACGGAGTTTACAAATATTGACGAGTTCAATATTGTAAATATGCACTATATAAACGACAATCCGTCCAATCAGCACGCAATGTTCCAGGAGCTTGCAGCACCGTTTATGACAATAGACGGACTATGCATTACGGGAAGCTGCCCCACAATCGGCTATCCCAAGGTGACATTGGCGGCAAAGGAAACGTCATTTACACTTAAAAACAGCTATTTCAAGGAGCTGACGGCAGGCAGTGCACGATTTGCATTTATCGCGTCCTTCAGCGGGCATGACCAGAATGTGGAAAGCGCCGACCGCGCCGGATACAAGTCAACGCTGAATCTTGAAAACAACAAGTTTGTAAGCTGCGGCAACGAATCGACAGGCGGCGATACACAGCGCTTTGCCGTTCAGATCTTCCCGCAGTCATACAACGACATAAACATTAAAGGCAACGATGTGATTTCTCCCGCCGACGGCGATTACAAATTTATCGACTGGGCAACAATAAGCTATTCGGTAAATTCGGGAGATTACTCCGACAGGATAGAATTTACCGATAACAGGCTGATAGGCGTTATGCCGTCAGTATACGTCAATGCCGATACCGAGCTTGACCTGTCAGGCAACTACTTTGCAAAGTACACATCGGATTATGATACAGCGTCACTCGGTGATATACCCGCAGACACAGACGCCGATTACTATCTTGATTACGCGCGCACCGTAAAGCTCAGCGATACCGTGCCGCAGTCGGACAGCATTCCGGGCTTTAAGGTTCTTGCAGAGACAAAGACAGCTTACGGCTATGCCGAGAGCAGCATAACAGAATTCGGACTGTCAAACGCAAGCGGCACAAGCTTCGCCGTTTATTCCGACAAAGCGTGCACAGTGCCTGTGACCTCACTTACAGTCGAAAACGGCAGCGCGTCTGTTGCATACATTAAGGCGACAAACGGAGGCGTCGGCACAGTCTATACACTCTATATAATGGGCGTGGACAATATTGCGGACATTTCAGCCGAGGTTGACCCGCAGCAAGTGGACGGAATAGAAGCTCCCAGCGTTTACTATCCGTCGCTTTACGGAGCACCGGACGGCATTGTGGCTATCGCGCGCTACGGCGGCAAACCTTACGGCTTTACGACAGGCAGCCGTGTTGCATCAAACGCCGCAACAATGGCAGTGACAAACAGCGAAATCCTGCTTCCCGATAATATAACGGAATTTAACGAGACCGTTATAAGCGGAGTATCACTGCACAGTGCGGACAATGCCGTACTTGCTGGAATACGCACAAGAAAAATGAAGATTGCAGCGGTAGGCGATTCCATCACCCAGGGCGTCGGTGCAAGTGCGTCGACCTCTTACCCTGCACAGCTTCAAAAATATCTCGGAACCGAGCAGTTCGAGGTTAAAAACTTCGGTAAAAGCGCGGCCACCGTACAGATTATCGGCGGCAGCGCCGAGCGCGGATATACAGAGTTTGCAAAGGCGGAATATGAGGCAAGCCTTGCATATCAGCCGGACGCGGTAATATTTGCCCTTGGCACAAACGACGTCTATGCGTCCCGCTGGGATTCCAACTCAGACTACGTAAACGAGTATATCGAGCTTATAAAAACATATCAGGGTCTGCCAAGCAAGCCGGCAATTTATATTACAACAGCATTAAAGCGCGCAGATAATCTGATGATGAACGACAGAGTCGAACAAAATCTTACAGATATACAAAAGCATGTCGCAAAGGCAGTCGGCGGCAAGGTGATTGACACATATACTCATATGGCGCCTTATCTTGACGGTACAACCACGTACTTCGGCGATAAACTTCACCCGACAGCACAGGGATATGCTGAGATGTCATCATTCATAGGACGCGAGTTGTTAAACGACATCCGCTCTGCCGACAGCATGAGCTTTGACGGCATGAAGGTGACGGACAGACTTGAATCGTCAATTGCAAAAACTAAAATAAGCCTTTCAAACTGTGAGATTCTGCTCACTGAACAAAACAAATGTACAGTTGACGCAGACAGCATCGGTACATTAAATATCAACAACTGTATATTTACCGATGAAAATTCAAGTTTTGACTTTATCGACGCCGGAAGACTGATAGACTTTGGCGGAGATGAGATGGTGCTTTCCGACCAGCTTCGCGGCGGAACGGACGCAGACGGACTCGTAATCTCATCCACCTCCAGCTGGTACGCAAGAAAACCGCGCAGCACAAAATCAGTTCTTATAAATGCTGTCATACCTGAAAAGGATACTTCTGTAAAAGACGCGGGGAATCTGCTTCTTGACAGCGGCAACTATGATATAGGCTGGTACGGTTTCTTTGAACTCTCAAAATACGGCATCAGCAATGTAGGTGAAATTGTAAGCGTCGGTGCCGTTTCCTCCGGTGACACAAACGGAATTTCACAGCTGACCTCCGAGCTTAAGGCGGCAGTTGACGCACAGGGAGATTTCAGCGGTATCAATTTAAAGAACGAAACCGGTGAAATTGCAACTGCGAGCGCGGACGTTTACTGGAACGATGATGAACAGAAGTTCTGTACAAAGTATACGCTTTCAGACATTCCCGCAGGGGATATAGCCTATACGCTCATGTGGATTGTCTATATCGACGAATACGGTAACGAAGTTCTATCTTACAGTATGCTTGACGGAACCACAGCAAAATAGTAATCAATATCTAAAGGACAAAGCCGCGGGGGAATTTCCCCGCGGCTTTTCATTTTCAGTGAATGTATCAAACACAACTTGCAAGGCGATAATAAATACTGTATAATTATTTAAGAGGTGATGATTATGAGAGAAGAGGAACTGATATCACTGCTCAAGGAAAAAGGATTGCATATCTGCTGCGCGGAGTCATGTACCGGCGGTATGCTCAGCTCAACGCTCGTCAACGTCGTCGGTGCGTCCGACGCATTGGATATGGGGTTTGTAACATACGCAAATGAAGCAAAAATCAAATTGCTTGGCGTGGACGCTAAAACCATCGAGCATTACGGCGTTGTAAGCGAGCAGGTGGCGGAACAGATGGCGCACGGCGCCGCAGAAGTATCCGGCGCGCAGGTGGCTGTCGGTATTTCCGGCATTGCAGGTCCCGGCGGCAGCGAATATAAGCCGGAAGGCATGGTATGCTTCGGATTTTATATAAACGGCAAAACAGCGACATATACAAAACAGTTCGGTGCACTCGGAAGACAGAATGTGCGCACCCTATCGTGTGAATATGCAATAGATACACTGCTAAGGCTTTTAAAAGACGAAAAAATATAAAAACTCTATTGACAAGCATAAAATCCGTGTTATAATGAATAAATAAAGGCGATGATAAAGAGGATCGGGCTTTGGCGCTTTCAGAGAGTCGGCGGGCGGTGTGAGCCGATAGCAGATAAGTCCAGTGGTCTATGGCTTTTGAGCCGAAAGCCTGAAAACTGCGTATAAAGTAGTTTTAGGGTTTTCCGTACTGCCGCGTTAAGGTAAAGGGCTTGTTTGAGCCTGATGAGAGGCGTTTTCAATTAGCGCAAATTGAGTGGTACCGCGGAAAATAATTTCCGTCTCAAGGTCTTTTATGACTTTGAGACGGTTTTTTATTATATGAATTGAAAAGGAGATAAATTTATGCACAACATCGAAACTAAATGCGTACAGGGCGGATATACCCCGGGTAATGGAGAACCACGTCAGATCCCTATAATTCAGAGTACAACCTTCAAATATACGTCAAGCGAAGATATGGCAAAACTGTTTGACCTGGAGGCCAGCGGTTACTTTTATTCTCGCCTGCAAAATCCGACCTGCGACACCGTAGCGGCTAAAATATGCGAGTTGGAGGGAGGAACTGCCGCAATGCTCACCTCCTCCGGTCAGGCGGCTTCATTTTTCTCCGTTTTCAATATTGCCGGGACCGGAGACCATATTGTGTGCTGCTCGAGCATTTACGGTGGCACATTCAACTTATTCAATGTCACGATGCGCCGCATGGGCATTGACTTTACGTTTGTATCTCCATATTGTACGGAAGAGGAGCTTAACGCCGCTTTCAAGCCCAATACAAAAGCGGTTTTCGGCGAAACAGTGGCTAACCCTGCACTAATCGTGCTGGATATAGAAAAATTTGCCAAAGCGGCACACGCACACAGCTGTCCCCTGATTATTGACAATACCTTTGCAACCCCGGTAAACTGCCGTCCGTTTGAGTGGGGCGCGGACATCGTCACACACTCCACTACAAAATATTTAGACGGTCACGGCTCCGCTGTCGGCGGCTGTATAGTTGACTCGGGCAGGTTCGACTGGACAAAATACCCCGATAAGTTCCCCGGGCTCTGCACGCCTGATGAAAGCTATCACGGCGTGACTTATACCGAGCGTTTCGGACTGGGCGGCGCATACATAACAAAGGCTACGGCTCAGCTCATGCGTGATCTTGGGTCTATTCAGTCTCCTCAGTCTGCCTATCTTCTTAATTTAGGTATTGAAAGCCTGCATCTGCGTATGCGTCAGCACTGCAAAAATGCCCAGGCGGTAGCAGAGTATCTTGACGGCCACGAAAAAATAGCATGGGTTAAATACTGCGGGCTAAAAAGTGACAGAGACTATGAGCTTGCAAAAAAATATCTGCCCAACGGCTCCTGCGGCGTTGTAAGCTTCGGTGTAAAGGGTGGCAGAGCAGCAGCGGAGAAATTCATGGCGAGACTTAAAATTGCGGCTATTGAAACGCATGTTGCGGATGCGCGCAGCTGCTGTCTGCATCCTGCCAGCGCAACGCACCGTCAGCTCAGCGACGACGAGCTGATCGCGGCAGGCGTAACTCCCGACCTTATCCGCTTTTCCTGCGGAATAGAAGGCACGGAGGACCTGATTTCAGATATTTCTCAGGCTCTCAAAAACATATAAAGGACTGTTTTACAATGCCTATTAAAATTCCCGATAAGCTTCCGGCCGTGAAAATTCTTGCAGAAGAAAATATCTTTGTTATGACTCAGACACGGGCTATTACTCAGGATATCCGTCCGCTCAAGCTGCTTGTGCTGAACCTGATGCCTACAAAAATCGAAACTGAGACTCAGCTTTCCAGGCTTTTGGGCAACACTCCGCTGCAAATTGAAATGGAGCTGATACACACTCAAAGCCATCGTTCCAAAAATGTATCAAAGGAGCATTTATTCTCGTTTTACAAGACATTTGACGAGATAAAAAATCTAAAATTTGACGGCATGATTATCACCGGCGCACCGGTCGAAAAACTGAATTTTGAGCAGGTGGACTATTGGCAGGAGCTTTGCAGCATAATGGAATGGACTAAAACAAACGTACACAGTACATTCCACATCTGTTGGGGCGCTCAGGCGGCACTGTATTATCACTACGGTATAGACAAGCAGCAGCTGAACAAAAAGCTGTTTGGAGTGTATCCGCATACGGTAGAGCATAAAAAATCAATACTGTTCCGCGGATTTGACGATGTGTTTATGGCTCCCCACTCACGTCACACAACAGTTTCCCGAAAGGATATAGAGTCTGTGCCCGAACTTAAAATTTTGGCGTCATCAACTCAGGCAGGCGTTTTCGCAGTCAAAAATAAAAGCGGAAGTCAAATTTTTGTTTTCGGTCATTCAGAATACGATCCCGACACACTCAAACGCGAATACCTGCGGGACAAAAACGCAGGACTTGATATTTCCGTGCCGGAAAATTACTTTCCCGATGACGACGACACAAAGCCGCCGCTTGTAAGCTGGCGAAGCCATGCAAATCTTTTATTTTATAACTGGCTTAACTATTTTGTATACCAAACCACCCCATACGATTTATCTAAAATAGTATAAAAATAAGACTCACGGTATATTTTGCAGATAAATATACCGTGAGTCTTTATTATCAGTGTCACACAGAAAATTCTATTACTCCTGATTATCCTTTCTCATCACTGCGTTGTAAACCTCGCTTTTAGGTACGTTTCGGTCAGCCGCCGCATGCTTTATCGCATCCTTTTTTGTTTCACCTGTTTTCACATAGTACTCGACATGGTCAAAAATACTGAGCTTTTCCCAAAACTGCGGCTGCTGCAAGGCTTTGCTCTGCCCTTCAACAACGATGACAAATTCTCCGCGCGGCTCGTTTTGTTCAAAATATTTAAGCTGTTCGCTTATGGTAGACCGCCGAACCTGCTCATACAGTTTTGTCAGTTCGCGCACTACGGCGCACCGTCTGTCACCAAACGCATTCAGAAGGTCTGAAAGCGTGCCGCAGACCTTGGTCGGTCCCTCATAAAAAATCAGAGTGCTGTCAACATTTTTAAGCTTTTGCAGCCGGTCAAGCCTGTTTTTCTTTGTAGTGGACAAAAATCCCTCAAACGTAAACCTTGAGGTATCCAGCCCGCTCAGTACAAGCGCCGTTGTAAAAGCGGACGGGTACTGCGGTAATCGATATACCCTCATCATAAAGCTGCATCACAAGTTCCTGCCCGGGATCGGAAATCGCAGGCATGCCCGCGTCAGACACGAGCGCACCTGCTTTACCCTCCCTGATAAGTGCGACTATTTCCTCACCCCTGCGGCGCTTATTGTGTTCAAAATAGCTTATCATCGGCTTTTTTATTCCGAAGTGGTTGAGCAGCTTGAGCGTGTTTCGGGTATCCTCAGCCGCAATAAAATCAACTTTACGCAGCGTTTCCACAGCTCGCGGTGACATATCGCCAAGGTTGCCTATCGGTGTTCCTACTATATAAAAATCAAATTCTCTCATAATTTTTTATAATCATAAATTTTATTGCTGTCCTCTGTATAGCTGCCGTCTTCATTATAAATAACAAGATTTTTATCTACTTTAAGATAAGGCGGCGCGCCTTTCACGGCGCTTATCAGCACAAGATTGGGAGCATCTGCCGCCTTAGACTGGACAAACCTCAAAACCCTCGGCTCCAAACCGTTTGTACGCAAAGCGCATAAAACGTCACATATACGCGACGGACGGTGAATCATATACATAGTGCCGCCTGTTTTTAAAAGATACGCACAGGCGCGTGCGATATCATTTATATTGCAAAGCGTCTCCCGGCGCGCTGCATTTTTGACGGGATTCGGACAGTCGATACCGTGCCCGTTTTTTTCATACGGCGGATTTATTGTCAGAACATCGAAGCTGCCGCTTTGAAACTCCCTGTCAATATATTTTATATCGGAGTTTACAATATTTATACGGTCTTCACAGCCGTTAAACCGTGCCGTTTTACGCATGAGAGAACAAAAGTAATCAAAATATTCAACTGCGGTAATTTTTTGCAGATCCCCGCGGGCAAGATATAAAAACGGAATAATTCCGCTGCCGCTGCAAAGGTCAATAACTCTGTCAGACGGTGAAAACCGCGCAAAGCCAGCCAACAGCACGGCGTCTATTCCAAAGCAAAAAAGCTTTGCGTTTTGCCTGATTTCCCAGCCGTTTATATTAAGCTTATCCATGCGCTCGGCATTAAAATCAATAAAATCGGCATACGTTTGCTTTTCTATATTATTTTTCGTCAAATCATCTGTCCTCTTAAATCCCAAATTTATATAAGCTCCCGCAGACCGTCAATGTTGTCAAAGCTGTATTCAGGCATTTCACATGAACCGTACGGCCACGGGCTGAGAGACTTTATCCAAACAGGTACAAAACCTGCCGCAACACATCCACGCACATCATTTAACGGATTGTCACCTACATAGTAAAGCTCATTTGCAGGAACGTTAAGCCTACGTGCCATCTCATCAAATATTACACGGTTTGGCTTCCAGTAACCAAAATTTCTTTCGTCCCCGCACATTTTATCGGCAAATTCACCCGATACGATTATCTCGTCAAAAAAACCGCCAAATTTCAACAGCTCTATTTTACGCCGCTGAAGCTTACCGTCGCCGTTTGTTATAATTCCGAGCTTATAGCCGGCACTTTTCAAATTTTCAAGTAAACGGACAGTAAACGGAAACGGCACAGCATATTTTTCAAAACATCTGCGTACAAAGTCGGCAAACTTTTTATATTCCGGCATGTTTTCCGCATTAAAGAAATGCTCCCTGCAAAGAGCGTCATATACGCCTTCCCAGCCTCCGCAGATATATAGCGGCTCTGTATGTATAGCATGGCATACCGCACGTTCCATATCATAGGAAGCGTTTAAATACGGAATGATATGTTCGCTCTCATTCATCATCAAAGCTCTTATGGTACCGTACCTGTCAAAAAGCGTGTTGTCCAAATCAAAAACAAATCCGCGCATTGCATCCTCCCCCCAAGATTTTTATAAATTACATTTACTATTATACGATAAACGCAATATCTTTGCAAGTTATAAAAACAAAAAACACCCTGCGGGTATAACCCGCAGGGTGTAAGCAGTATTCAGTTAACGACGACTTGCGTCGGCGCTGAAATTACTGACCGAACTTCATGCTTTCCTTGATGTAGTTCTGAACAATGTTAGCACCCTTGGTAGCCTCAGTTCTTACATTGTAAGCCGGGTCACCTGTAAAGCACTTGAAGAAGTTGGTGTCGCTACTAAGAGTCGAACCGGTGAAGTCGTTCATTGCAAGAGCAAATACAACGTTCTTGGTTACGAAGTCAAAGTACTGTTTTCTCTGCTTGTAGTTAAAGTTGTAATACTCGAAAGTATTGAGGTTATCGAAAATAGTTTCGGTAAATCTGGTTGCCCACAGCTCCATAAACTTAAGAGCGATGTTTACGTTGTCCGGCTTAGATGTCTTCTTGGGAAGCATCATACCGAAACCGTAATACTGGCAAATTTCCTTACCGTTTTCATTGTCGGACTTCGGATAAGGTACCCAGTTTATCTGAACCTTCTTGGAATACTCTGTATCGCGGTATACCTGAGTGTACATGGTAGCGGACATGATTGTCGTGCCGTTGTACAGACCAAGGTGCTCTTTCTGGTTACCCGGAGTTGTCTCGGTGCTGCAGCCGTAATTTATAGAGTTACATACGCCTGTTATAAACTCCCACGCTTCAAGAGTCTCGGGCTTGAGCCAGTTGTTGATAAGCGCAGGTTTGTCAGCATCTGCATCAATGTAGATACGAGGAGAGCCGTTTGTTGACGGCCAGATATAAGAAGCATTGGAAGGCCACTGAACGAAAGCGACAAGATCCTCACCGCGGTTGTTCTTCGCGGGAACAGACTTCATGTAATCGCTGAAGGATGACCAGCTCCACTTGCCCTTCTCCCACATAAGATGCGGGTCGGAAAGACCAAGCTCCTGAGTCAGTGTCTGATTGTACCAAATAACGTCAACAACACCGATAGGTGCGATAAGACGGAGTGTATTACCCCACTTGGCAGTATCCATGGTGTTTTTGCAGACGCCGGGTGAAGAACCGAGGTTGTTGATGTTGACAACGTCGGTAATTGAACGCGTAATACAGAGAGATGAAGGGAATACAACGTGGTTGGAGTATATAATGTCGCACTGTTTACCGGCATTCATAGCCTGGAGAGCTGATTCAGTCGATTTCATGTGCTGGCTCTTTGTATACTTAATGGTAAGACCATACTCTTTTTTGAGCTGTGAGAACCACTCCCACTCGTCGATTGTCACACCCTTTTCATTGCGGTATGACCATGCAGCGAAGTTATCCGCCGTGTAGAAAGCAAGAGTTTTGTTTTTAAGGTCGGCAATCTTTGTTCCTGCGCGGACAAAGCCGGTGTCGTCAATGTTGAACGACGGAGCAAGCCCCTTATTCTGCTGTCTGTCACGGTTGATGAGCGGGTTCTGGTCAAAGTTGTACTTGGAAGCTTCTGTCGCACGGCGCTCAGACTTCTCAAGACCCTGCTCTTCGTCAGGAATAAATCCGTTGTCGTTTGTGATGGTTGTTTCATAATGGAAGTTCTCATCGTAAGCTTCATCGGTTTTGGTATCGGTAACGTTACCGTCCTTATCCTCTGAATAGCCGTCATGATGAATTTTTTCATCATCAGATACATCAACTTTATTACCATTATCATCGGTAGGGCCGCTTCCGCCTCCGCCGCCACCGTTATTGCCGCCGCCGGAACCGTTGTTGTTGTTTTTGTCCTTACCGTCAGTGGAGGTACCGCCTTTACCGTCGTCTCCGCCTTCGGTATTTCCGCCTTCGGTACCGCCGCCCTCGCCGCTGTCTGTATCGGCAACGCCGCCCTCGTCATCAGCCGGACCCTTTTTACAGGAAACCGCCATCGACGCGAACATGAGAACTATAAGAAGTACCGCAAGATACCTGCTTAGTTTTTTCATATTGCTTCTCCTTTTTAAAATTAAATACATTTTTATATTTTATTGCTCTGGGCAATAAAAGACGTACATCTGACAACTGCGGACTTATGTAATAACTCAATGCGGAAAAGCCCGCTTTTTATAAATTATACATAATTCCACAATACTTTGTCAATGAATTTTTAGATAATTTTATCGGTTACCAAAAATTCTCTTGCACTTGCCGCTCTTTTCAGCGAAAGAGCGGACTTTAATTTGATTTTCCATCGCCTCACCTCTCTTTCCAAACAAATTCCCTTTACGTTTTCTCTGTATTTTCTTTGTTTCACCTATATATGTAACTAAAACTCAAAAATGTTGCATTTTTTTGAAGAATTTACATTCAAAATCGAACTTTGTTAATTTTGTATATTTTTGAATTTCGTTTTTGTGCAAAATGCCATGTTATCATGAGCATATTCTTTGTAAAAAGTAAAACAACAGACTTGGTAAATTTCAGTTTATTTATTAAAGCTTATATTTTTGCAGAGCCTATCTTCCGAATTTCATGCTCTCCTCTACATATGACTGAACAAGCTTTGATGCCTTTGCTGCCTCCGTCTTTACATTATATTCCGAGCTTCCGTAAAAGGCGCGGAAGAAATTGGTGTCAGATACGACCGGAGAGCCTTCAAAATCGTTCATCGCAAGGCCGAATACGACGTTTTGAGTCACAAAATCAAAATACTGTTTTCTCTGCTTATAGTTAAAATTATAATATTCAAATGTATTCAGGTTATCAAACAGCGATTCCGTAAAGCGTGTTGCCCACAACTCCATAAATTTAAGTGCGACATCCACATTATACTCACGCGCCGTCTTTTCGGGAAGCATCATACCGAAGCCGTAATACTGGCAGATATCCTGACCGAATTCATTATTCGACCTCGGATAAGGCACCCAGTTAATTCGGATATTTTTTGAATACTCCGTATCGCGGTACACCTGAGTATACATTGTCGCCGACATCAGGGTTGTACCCTCGTACAGGCCTAAATGCGCCTCCTCCATGCCCCCGCCGTTGGCATCGCTGCCAAACTCAACGGAATTGTGAACGCCGGTGATAAATTCCCACGCCTCAAGCGTTTTGGGATTATCCCATGCGGTCAAAACGGCGGGAACACTGTTTTGAGCGTCTATCTTTATATAAACGCAGCCGTTGGTAGAAGGCCAGATATAAGAAGCGTTATGGCTCCACTCCACAAACGCCGTCAGCTTTTGCCCTGTTTTTGTGACGCGCGGCGCGGACAGCAGAAAGTTTTTAAACGAGTCCCAGTTCCACACTCCTTTTTCCCACATCACATGCGGGTCGGAAAGCCCAAGCTCCTGCGCCAAAGTCTGATTGTACCACAGTACATCGACACAGCCGATAGGAGAAACAAGCCGCAGCGTATTTCCCCACTTGCACAGATCCATCGTCTTTTTGCACACTCCGGGCGAGGAACCGAGATTGTTGATATTTATAAGCTCCGTGATATCACGGGAAATACACAGTGCCGACGGAAAAACGACATGATTTGAATAAATAATGTCGCAGGCCTTTCCGGCGTTCATCGCCTGAAGCGCCGCCTGGGTGGAAGCGGAGTGCTGCTTAACCGTATATTTTATATCAAGCCCCAGCTCACCCCTTAAAAGCTTAAACCATTCCCATTCGTCAATAAGCTGGCCGTTTTCGCTGCGATAAGACCATGCAGCAAAGTTATCGGCCGTAAAAAACGTGAGTGAATGACCGCGCAGCGACGACAGCTTTGTACCGGAGCGGACAAAACCCGTATCGTCAATATCAAAAGAGGGAAGCGCCGTTTTATTCGGCACCCTGTCGCGGTTGATAAGCGGGTTTTTGTCAAAGTCATATTTCGACTGCTCCGTCGCGCGTCGCTCCGACTTTGCAAGACCCTGGTCCTTTTCCGAAACATAATAATCGCCCGTCGTCGAATATTCCGAATTCAGATGGTATTCCTTGTCAATGTATTGATCAAGTACGGTGGACACCACATTACCGTCCTCATCCTCGGCATAATACGCCTGTTTCTGAGATGCATTGCCGTTATCCGCGCCGTTTGCCGATTCTTCGTAATTACTGTCACTGTCTTTAGTATCGTCCGTATCGCCGATTTCAGATTCGTCCTCCGTTGTATCAACAAAACCCGGCTCCGAATCGGCGCTGTTTTTCCGGCAGGACGTCACGGTAACAAACATAAGTAAAATGAGAACGACAGCAATATATCTTACGAGCTTGCTCACGTTAATCTCCTTTCAAACCGCATACATTTTATCTATATAAATAAGTATATAAAATTTGTAAAATAATTGTCAATAAACGTTTGTGATTATATTTGTAAAAACAACAGTAAAATGTTGCAGTTTTTTCAAAAATTAATAATAAAAGCAAAAGTTTGTAGAATATGCCGAAAACAGCTTGTGAAATTTGTGGAAAATGTACACTGAAAAATCCCGCTCCATATAACGTGCGGGATTTAAAATCACTTGTGATAAACTTCATTTCTGCGGATTTTATATGAACGGTAAAGCTGTTCGAGAAGCATACACCGGGCAAGCTGATGAGGAAATGTCATACGCGACATTGACATACGCAGCCTGCATGCGCCCTTCAGGCGCTCCGACAGACCGTATGATGAACCGATAAACAGAGCCGTTTTGCCGCTGCATGCCATTGCGTAATTAAGCGTTTTGGAAAGCTTTTCGGAAGACATCTGTTCACCCTCGATACACAGTGCAATTTTAAACGCGTCGGACGGGGCGGCGGCGAGCATATGTTCACCCTCTTTTTCAAGAGCACGCGCAATCTCCGCATGCGACGGAGTTTGGGGCAAGCGGCTTTCAGGCAATTCGGTTATTTTAAGAGTACAGTATCTGCTAAGGCGCTTTATATATTCACCGCACATATCACGCATAAATTTTTCCTTTAAGCTGCCGATGCATATAATATCAAGCCTTTCCACGCAATATCCTTTCCGCTTTAAGCAAAGCGAGCTGCGTTTTACCGTCGGTAAGCGTGCCGTCATGCACTAAATTGAGAGCTTTCTCATACGGTATTTTTACAATATCGATAAATTCGCCCTCGTCAGGATGACGCTGTACCTGCTTAAGCTCTAATGCAAGATATATATAAGTACGTTCCGAATCATATGCGGGAGTCGCCTCCATAAAGCCCAGTGATATCACGCGCCCGGCCTCCAGCCCAAGCTCCTCCGAAAGCTCGCGCACTGCGCAGGACTCAGGGTCTTCACCCTTTTCCAGCTTACCGGCACATATTTCGGTAAGAACACATCCCGCGCCCGCGCGAAACTGGCGGACAAGCATAACGTTGCCATCGCTGTCCACAGGCAAAATTCCGGCGCCGCCGGGATGCAGCACAAGCTCGCGGTTTGCAGTGCTGCCGTCCTCCAGCTCAACGCTGTCAAGCGCTATGGTAAAAACTTTTCCTTCATATATAATATTACGCGATAAGGTTTTTTCCGATAAATGCATTTCACTTTCCCCTTTGCAGATAATAATCTATTGCTTTTTTCATAAAGTTTTCGCTTACTCCAAAATACTCGGCAAGCTCATACCGGGTACGAATTCCCGATTTACATGCAAAAATAAGCGTATCAAAGGGCACACAATGCAAAATTGCCCACTCGTCCGCTTTTTTCTCACATTTTTCACGCAAAGACAAAGGCGTGTACTGATTATAAAACGCGCCTGTCCTGCAGTGCCCCAGCTCATGCGCAAGCATGGTCTTTTGTTCCGACTGACTGTAATTTTTGCTGTTGTCAAGCCCTATCACACATCGTCCGTGCTCGTCCATCAATGACATTGCGCGGCTCTCGGGCATACAAAAGCCCACTACGCCCACGCCCAGCGTATCCGCCAATTCATAAAGCTGACCTATTTCCGTTATCCCCTCTTGATTTAATGAATTTTGCAAAATTCTTCACCTCTTCGAGCATCTCGTCAGAGATATCCCCGTCACCGAACAGCGCAAATTTGAGCGACTCGTCGGCTGACGGATCGCTTGTTCTCTTTCCGAGATTAAGTTCGATAAGCTCGCTTTCCGGCACGTTCAGCGCCTTTGCAAGCTTTCTTATGGTAGCGCTTGTCGGGTTTACCTCTCTGCCCGAACGCACGTCATAACCCTTTTCAATACTGTCAATATGAGTATGGCTGATACCGCAAAGTGCGGCAAATTCTCTGAGCGACATTCCCATACCCTGACGCCGGCTTTTTACATATTCGCCTAAACTGTTACTCATTTCTTACACCCCTTTGCACGTATTGTAAATCACAAACAACGATTTGTCAAGCATTTTTTACAAATTTGTTGTTTTCAATTGACAAAGCGACAATGATAGTGTAAAATATAAAAAACAGAAAATGTATAAAAGGGAGACTTATGTAAAGTGAAAACAACAGAATATATATGCACACATTGTCAAAAGCGCTTTAAAAACCCGATAGTAATACATAACAGGCACGCAACTGCGGCACCCGAAAAGTTTCAAAGGACTTACGGATGCCCGTCGTGCGGATACGATGGTATTGAAGAAATACGTTCGCTGCGCGCAACAAAAAAGGAACTGCGCAGTTATCTGCTGCTCTGCCGGGAGGTTGAAAAAGAAAGCGTGCGGCTGACAGCAATGAAAGCACGCGGCGAAGATACATCCGAACTTTACGAGATGATAGAAAACAACAAGCTTCGGTGTACGGCTCTTTTGCTTAAAACCCAGCAGTTCATTTATTCGATTGACGATTCTCTTATACGTCAGATTTTTGAGCTGCGCTATTTAAAAGGATTGAAATGGTCGGGCGTCGCCGCGGGACTGGGGGGTTTTTATACGGAGGACTATGTCAGAATTACACACGACAGATATCTCAAAACACATTGCGGTGATATTGTAATAGAAGATGAAGATGAAAATAAAAATTAAAAGTTTTTCTTTACATTTTTGTAATGTTTATTATATAATAAATGATAATATAAAAATATGTAAAAAGGAGTGTTTTCATGGCGTTTTATTATGATGAGCCGTCGCATACTTTCAGTGAATACCTTCTTGTACCCGGTTACAGCAGCGCTCAGTGTATACCGGCAAACGTATCTCTT
Source organism: uncultured Eubacteriales bacterium (assembly GCA_902492505.1). GTDB lineage: Bacteria > Bacillota > Clostridia > Oscillospirales > QAKW01 > RGIG9041. Next base: position 24,509 of record CABULU010000012.1, on the reverse strand, counting down.
AAAGCACCGCTTGTAAAATATAAGAGTGGAGAGCAGCCGGCGCTTACGCTGAACACGCCGCTTGTTTCGGCTATTATGCAGTCGGTATCCAACGACACAATGGCGATAGCGCTTGCCAGAGAGGGCGGTGTATCGTTTATTTACGGATCTCAAACGGTACAGGCACAGGCGGACATGGTGCGCCGCGTTAAAAATTACAAGGCAGGCTTTGTCACCTCCGCCTCCAACATCAAACCGGACGCTACTCTTGCCGATATACTAAAGCTTAAGAGCAAAAACGGCTTTTCCACCGTTGCCGTCACCGACGACGGTACGGCGCACGGCAAACTTCTCGGCATGGTCACAAGCCGGGATTACAGGGTATCACGCATGGACACTTCCGAGCGTGTCGAAAGCTTTATGACCCCGTTTTCAAAACTGATTACAGCTCCTGCCTCAACTACGCTTAAAGAGGCAAACGATATAATATGGGACCATAAGCTCAACGCGCTGCCACTCATCAATGACGACGGTACGCTTTATGCATTTGTTTTCCGCAAGGACTACGACCAGCACAAAGAAAACCCGTGTGAGCTGCTGGACTCACAAAAACGGTATATTGTCGGAGCCGGAATAAATACACGCGACTACGCCGAGCGCGTTCCCGCACTGATTGACGCAGGTGCGGACGTGCTGTGCATCGACTCGTCGGAGGGCTTTTCGGAATGGCAGAGCCGTACAATCGCATGGATCAGGGAACGCTACGGTGACAGCGTAAAAGTAGGTGCCGGAAACGTCGTAGACGCCGACGGATTTAGATTTTTGGCAGACGCGGGCGCAGATTTTATAAAAATCGGCATCGGCGGTGGTTCCATTTGCATAACGCGCGAAACAAAAGGAATCGGGCGCGGACAGGCAACGGCAGTCATAGACGTTGCCAAAGCAAGAGACGAATACCTCAAAGAAACAGGCGTATACATACCCATTTGCTCGGACGGCGGAATAGTTCACGACTATCATATTACGCTGGCGCTTGCAATGGGCTGCGACTTTTGTATGCTGGGCAGATACTTCTCGCGGTTTGACGAATCGCCGACAAATAAAATACTTGTAAACGGAAGCTATATGAAAGAGTACTGGGGCGAGGGCTCGGCGCGTGCCCGCAACTGGCAGCGCTACGATCTCGGCGGTGACAGAAAGCTGTCCTTTGTAGAAGGCGTTGACTGTTATGTACCGTATGCCGGCTCGCTGCATGATAACCTATCGGTAACTCTCAGCAAAATCAAACATACCATGTGCAACTGCGGCGCGCTTACAATTCCGGAGCTTCAGCAGAAAGCAAAGCTGACCCTTGTCAGCGCCACCTCCATTGTAGAAGGCGGCGCACACGACGTGCTTGTTAAAGATTCGTCGAATAAATAATTCATGCTCTGCGTTACACCAAACGATAATTTTAGCTGAACGCTCAATTAAAAATCACAATAAAAACCGGTGGGAATTCTTTGAGAATTCCCACCGGCTTCAGTTTAAAGAAGCCTTGTACTGCTCGCCCCAGTTCAACATAGCATCAAGAATAGGGCGCAAGCTTTTCCCCAGCTCCATCAAAGTATATTCCACTTTCGGCGGCACCTGGGCATAAACAGTACGCGTCAGTAAACCGTTTTCCTCCATTGCCCGAAGCTGTGCAGTTAAAACTTTTTGTGACACATTACCAACCGATTTTTTAAGTTCACCAAACCGTTTTGTTCCCTGCATCAAGTCACGTAAAATCAACACCTTCCACTTATCACCTATTAACATTAGCGTTGTTTCAACAGGACAGGCGGGTAATTGTTTTATTGTTTTAGATTCACTCATATCGGCAACCTCCAATACATAGTTTCTTTAAGTAACTTTGTTTCCAATCATACCATACAAGACTGATGAAGTCAACATCCGCGTCAAAAACCAAATAAATCATTAAATTCATAATTATGCGTTTATTTTATGCAACTGCCTGATAGTATCCAGAAGGTAACTACGGCACAATAAAGTGCGTACTTTACAGTTTAAATCTACGCTTATATAATGTAGTCAAGAGTATTGTAGAACGGCCGATGCAAAGCTCCAAGCAAAAATCACATTCAGGAGGCTATACCAATGAACAAAAATACATTTACAACCGTAAATCTCAAAAAAGGTGAGATGAACATTTACGATTTTGGCGGCATTAAACTGCACGCTTACAAAACAAATGATTTCATAGATGATGAGGTTTTTATTGTCGAAAAGAACGGCAAAGCCGTTATCATTGAATCCCCTTGCTTCTTTGATAACATTAAAGAGCTTACGGAATACCTGAAAGATATCGAGGTTGAGGGCATTTTCATAGCCTATCACGGAGCGGGTGCCACTTTCCTGCCGAAAGTTTTAAAATATTCAACGCAAAATGCAGCAGACTATTCCGAAAATGGAGGCGGTAAGGCGTTGATAGATAATTTCACAAACGCTTTCGGGGAAATCTTCGATAATTCTATTCATAAGATTACGAATATAATTCAAGAGGGCAAATTAACGATCGGAGGCATTGACTTTGAAATCAAGCAGACCGCAGAAGCATTTGACATTGCTATCCCCGAAATAAACGCAGTTTACACACACATGCTCGGTCACGACTGCCATTCCATTGTCGCAGGCACAGACCACGCCGAAGGAATTATCGCAGAATTGAACGGTTATATCGAGAAGGATTATGATTTAATTCTAACCTCTCACTACACACCGGAAGATTTAAAAGACGCCCAAACGAAAATCAACTATATTGAAAATCTTAAAAAGATAGCTGACTCTTGTGCAGATGCTGACAGCTTCAAAAAAGAGGTACAGAAACAGTATCCGGAATACAGCGGTCACAACTATCTTGACATGACGGCGGGATTCTTCTACGCCTAACATAATATCGGCAAGGGCTGTCAGTGTGACAGCCCTGCTCAGCTTTTTCAGGTGATAAAATGATACAAACCGAAAGAAGAAAATATTTAATAACAACGCTTTTAAAAGAACAACAGTTTCACGAAATCGAAATTCCTTCCGATGAACATGAGCAAAAAATTTTGCTTCGGTCACTTTTCAACATTCGCAGACCCTTGCCTGTAACCGATAAATTTCTAACGATACAGGATGCGTACCTACAAGAGGAAATACGAAAAAAGGGAATTACAAGACTTGAAGATTTACAGCCGCTCCAAAACGGCCTGTACCTTTGGCGGGGCGATATTACCACATTACAATGCGACGGCATTGTAAACGCCGCAAACAGCGGACTGCTCGGCTGCTTTTACCCAAATCATCGGTGTATTGACAATGCCATTCATACCTATGCAGGGGTTCAGCTTCGTTTGGCTTGTGCAAGGCTGATGAACGCGCAAGGACAGGCAGAGGAAGCAGGCAAGGCTGAAATTACACCCGCCTTTAATCTGCCAAGCCGTTATGTGCTTCACACAGTAGGTCCGATTATCCGAGGACATGTAACACATCAAGACTGCAATTTGCTTGCATCCTGCTATCGTTCATGTCTAAAATCAGCAGAGCAAAACGATTTAAAAAGTATTGCTTTTTGCTGTATCTCCACGGGAGAATTTCATTTTCCAAACGATAAAGCGGCACAAATTGCAATTCAGACAGTAAAGGAATTTAAATTGCAAACACACAGCAAAATTGAGGTGATTTTTAATGTTTTTAAAAAACTCGATTACAACATCTACAAAAACTTACTCTGCACAGATTGACAGGCTGAAAAACGAAATGGAAAGTGCCGATGCCGTTGTAATAGGTGCCGGAGCCGGCATGTCCGTATCGGCAGGAATGGCTTATGACGGAGAAAGGTTTAAAAAGCACTTTGCCGATTTTCACAGCAAATACGGAATCACCGATATGTATTCAGGCGGCTTTTATCCTTATAATACACTTGAAGAATATTGGGCGTGGTGGTCAAGACATGTTCTCATAAATCGCTACGATGTACCTGTGGGAGAGCCGTATACCTTATTATTAAAAATATTAAAATACAAAGACTATTTTGTATTAACGACCAATGTAGACCATCAATTTAGGCTTGCAGGATTTCCAAAAAACCGGCTGTTTTATACGCAGGGCGATTACGGATTATGGCAATGCTCCAAAGCCTGTCACGATAAAACCTATGATAACGAAAAGACGGTACGGCAAATGGCGGCAGAGCAAGAAAATTTTAAAATCCCGTCTGAATTAATCCCGAAATGCCCTATTTGCGGCGCACCTATGACAATGAATTTAAGGTGTGACAATAATTTTATTCAGGATAAAGGATGGTATACCGCGTCGCGACGGTATAATAATTTTATAAAACAGCATCAGGATATGCGCATTTTATATTTAGAGCTCGGAGTCGGTTCAAATACCCCTGCTATTATCAAATATCCGTTTTGGCAAATGACGGCGCAAAACGCACGCGCGATCTATGCCTGCATTAACAACGGTGAAGCATTCGCGCCCCAAAAAATTGCAAAGCAGTCAATTTGCATAAACGCGGATATCCGGTCAGTGTTAAAGGATTTAAAATAGAAAAATCCGTTTCACAACATAATCTATATTTAGCAATCAGCAAATATTTACACCAAAGCATCGCTGAAAAAGCAGACTCCCTCTGTAAAGAAGGCGTCCGCTTTTTCGCATTTAAGAACTTTTGATTTTTTAAAAAATTCATGACAATTTAAAATATATATGATATAATATATGGTACTAATCTAAAACTTTGGTGATAAAAATGAACAAAACCGCAAAAATCCTTGCCGCAGTCGGTGCTGCGGCGGCGAGTGCGGCGGCGCTCACGGTCAGTACGATATCTGACTATGCCATAAATGCACGTTCAAAAATGTTTCCGGACAGGCACGCGGGCGAAACGCCTCTGCCTCAGAGTGAACGCACAAAGCAAGTAACAATCCAAAACAGCGACGGGTTAAAGCTCACAGGGCATTTTCTGCGTGCAAACAATCCGAAAAGAGTAGTCATTGCCGTTCACGGCTGGCGTTCGTCCTGGCAGCACGATTTTCACAGCCAATGTGAAATTTTAGAATTGCTGAACTGCGACATATTGTTTATCGACCAGCGTGCGCACGGTCGCAGCGAAGGAAAATATATCGGGTTTGGCATTACCGAGCGCTTTGACTGTCTCGAATGGCTGGATTTTATAGAAACGCACAACCAAAAGAATCTGCCTGTTTACCTTTTCGGCATATCCATGGGCGCAACCACCGTCATGCTGGCAAGCGAGCTTATCGGCAGCGGTCGCGTCCGCGGTATTATTGCAGACTGCGGTTTCACCTCCGCCGGCGACATCTGGCGGTACGCCATACAACAAAAAGCAAGGCGCGGAAGCCGCAGCTTTTATTGTCTGTCAGACCTTCGCTGTATACGTAAAGCCGGTTATCGCGGAGATACCCGCTCAACTGTGCAGGCACTTAAAAACACAGATATTCCGCTGCTTTTTTTCCATGGCAGCGAAGATAAATTTGTTCCTACATACATGAGCCGCATAAGCTATGAAAGCTGTGCCTCTAAAAAACGGCTTGTTATCGTGGACGGCGCAAAGCATAACGGCAGCTGCCGCACCGATCCGATACGTTACAGACGGGAACTTGAGAATTTTTTTAATTATAATGAAACGGTAGCAACAGATGACACTTTACAATAATCAAGACACACGGCGCTTAGAAAAAAGTCCGCTGTCGCTGGGCATAGATATAGGCTCCACCACTGCAAAGCTCATTATCACGCGGGATGGCAACGTCATTTACGAAAAATACGAACGCCATTTTTCAAAGGTACGCCAAAAACTGCTCGAAATGCTCAAAGAAGTATCAGATATCTTAGACGGCGAGCAGTTTACCGCCGCCATATCAGGCTCGGCAGGTTTCGGTCTTGCTCAAAGCATAGGTCTTGCCTTTGTGCAGGAGGTCTTTGTGGTAGGAAAGGTAATCAGTACGCTGGAGCCGGATACAAAAGCCGTTATAGAGCTTGGCGGTGAGGACGCAAAAATAATATTCTTCGACGGCGGCACCGACGAACGCATGAACGGAAGCTGTGCCGGGGGCACAGGCGCATTCATAGACCAAATGGCGTCGCTTTTGAATATAACGGTAGATGAAATGGACGCGCTGGCGCTAAAGCACAAAAAAATATACCCCATTGCCTCACGCTGCGGTGTTTTTGCCAAAACAGACATTCAGCCCCTGCTCAATCAGGGCGCTGCAAAGCCGGATATTGCCGCCTCAATTTTTCAGGCGGTAGTAAATCAGACTATCGCAGGACTTGCGCAGGGCAGAAAAATCAGCGGCAAGGTTTTGTTTTTGGGCGGGCCGCTGTATTACTGCAAGGGTCTGCAGCAGCGTTTTAAAGAAACGCTGGGACTGTCAGACGACGAAGCGGTTTTCCCGGAATATGCGCGGTACGCCGTGGCACTGGGAACTGCCATATATGCCGCCGAGTGCGCAGATAAGCTGAATTTTGATGAGCTTTGCGCATCAATAGAGCGCAGTATGGGTGACAAACCGATAATTTCAGCTCTGCCGCCGCTTTTTAAATCCAAAAGCGAATATGATATGTTCAAGCAGCGCCATGCAAGCGCCGACGTACCTCGGCTGAACATAGAGGACTATTCCGGCAAGGCATATATCGGTATTGACTGCGGAAGTACAACGACAAAGCTTGTTCTGCTGTCGGACAGAAAGGAAATTCTCTACACCTACTACTCCTCCAATCACGGCAATCCCGTTGATATTGTAAAAGAACAGCTCTGCCGAATTTACAGCCTGTGCGAAAACAGAATTACAATTGCGGGCAGCGCCGTCACCGGCTACGGCGAAGAGCTTGTCAAAAATGCTTTCGGTGTGGATGTAGGCGTTGTGGAGACAATTGCACACTATACCGCTGCAAAATACTTCTGCCCCAAGGTAGATTTCATACTCGATATAGGCGGTCAGGACATAAAATGCTTTAAAATACAAAACGGCGCCATTGACAGCATTATGCTGAACGAGGCATGCTCATCCGGCTGCGGCTCGTTTATCGAGACCTTCGCGCGTTCAATGGGCTATGAGGTACCCGAGTTTGCCCAAAAGGGACTTTTTGCACAGGCGCCGGTGGACTTGGGCAGCCGCTGCACCGTTTTTATGAACTCATCTGTCAAACAGGCGCAAAAGGACGGAGTCAGCGTCGGAGATATATCCGCCGGACTTTCCGTAAGCGTTGTTAAAAACGCGGTATATAAGGTTATACGCGCCTCCGATGTGTCAGAGCTCGGTGAAAACATTATAGTGCAGGGCGGAACATTTCTAAACGACGCCGTGCTTCGTGCCTTTGAAAGAGAGCTGGGACGCCGCGTGATACGCCCCGCAATATCGGGACTTATGGGAGCATACGGCGCAGCACTTATTGCGATGAAATGCACCACCTCATCCATAATTTCCGAGCAAGAGCTTAAAACCTTTTCGCACACATCAAAAACGTCGGTCTGCAACGGCTGCACTAATCACTGTACCCTTACCGTAAACACATTCGCCGACGGAAAAAAATATATTTCGGGCAACAGATGCGAAAAAGGGCTGGGAAATCTCAAACAGCATGAACCGCTGCCAGACCTTTACGAATATAAGCTCAAAAAGCTGAATACTTTTCAGGGCGGCAGCGGAAAGCGCGGCAAAATCGGTCTGCCAATGGCGCTGGGTATGTACGAGCTTTTACCGCTGTGGCACGGGATATTCAATGCACTCGGTTTTGAAACGGTGCTTTCCGGAGGCTCAACGCGGCGCGTATACGAAAAAGGACAGTTTACTATCCCGTCCGACACAGCATGCTATCCCGCAAAGCTGATGCACGGACACATTATGAATCTTTTAGAAGCGGGAGTCGACGCAATATTCTATCCCTGCCTTACATACAATATTGACGAAAAATCGTCAGACAACCACTATAACTGTCCGGTAGTTGCATACTACCCCGAGCTGCTTTCCGGAAATATAGACGGACTAAGCAACGGGCTGTTTATGTATCCCTACCTTAATATAAACAGCAGGCGCGTGCTTGTGCGCGGATTACGCAGGTGTCTTTCTAAACGCTTCGGAAATATACCTAAAAAGGAAATCAGCCGGGCGGTGAAGCTCGGCTTTGAACAGTATAACCGGTATATGGAAGATATACGCAGGGAGGGGGAGCGCGCGCTGCAGTTTGCAAATAAAACGGGTCGGCGGGTTATGATACTTGCGGGAAGACCATACCATATAGACAGTGAAATCTGCCACGGTATCAACAAGCTTGCGCAAATGCTCGGCTTTGTCGTTGTAAGCGAGGACAGCATATGTCATCTGGCAAAAGCTCCTCAGGTGCGCGTGCTGAACCAATGGACATACCACTCGCGGCTTTACCGTGCGGCACAGTTTGCAGTACAAAATCCGAACACGGAGCTTGTTCAGCTCGTATCATTCGGATGCGGAGTTGACGCAATAACAACCGACGAGGTGCGGCGAATACTGGAGGACGGCGGAAAATATTACACACAAATAAAAATCGATGAAATTACAAATCTCGGCGCAGTCAGAATCCGCCTTCGCAGTCTTCTGGGCGCGCTTGACATGAGGTGACCAAAATAAACAGAGATTATATCAAATTCACAAAGCAAATGAAAAGGGATTATACCATACTCATCCCCAACATGCTGCCGATACATTTTAATATGGTTATACGTGTGATGGAAAGCTACGGCTACAAAGCAAAGATGCTGAACAACGAGGGCCACTGCGTAGTTGAAAACGGACTTAAATATGTGCATAACGACACCTGCTATCCCGCAATCCTTGTTATCGGACAGTTTATCGACGCCTTAAAAAGCGGAGAGTACGATACCCGCAAAGTGGCGCTCATGCTGTTTCAGACAGGCGGCGGCTGCCGTGCCTCCAATTATGTTTCGCTGCTGAGAAAGGCACTGATAAAGGCGGGCTTCGGATATGTTCCGGTCGTGTCGTTCAGCCTTACGGGAATAGAAAAGCACCCCGGCTTTAAGCTTACGATACCGTTTCTGCATAAGCTCATGTACGCCGTAACCTGCGGAGATCTCCTGATGTCGCTTTATAACCAATGCCGCACCACCGAAATAAACCGGGGACAAAGTCGAGCACTGCTCGATCGGTGGACGGAGCGCGTGGCGCATAAAATGCGCACTGCAGGACCTCTCAGATACTCTAAAATCAAAGAGTGCTACCGTGAGATAGTAAAAGACTTTGCCCAACTGCCCAGACGCGATGAGAAGCCTGTACGGGTTGGAATTGTCGGCGAAATATACGTGAAATTTTCAAGTTTAGGCAACAACGGATTAGAGCAGTTTTTAGTAGATGAGGGCGCACAGGTCTGTGTACCGGGATTTCTTGATTTCTGCTTTTACTGCATCTATAACAGCATAATGGACAAAAAGCTGTATAACAGAATACGCTTGCCGCTGTTTATCTATAAATTTGCGTTCAATTTTGCAAAGAAAAAGCAGCGTGATATGATAGACGCAGTAGTTCAAAACAGCAGCTTTGAACCGATGACGCCGATTGAGCATACAATTTCGCTCTGCCAAGGCTATATAAACCTCGGAGTCAAAATGGGCGAAGGGTGGCTGCTAACAGCGGAAATGCTGGAGTTGTACGACTCGGGCACCAAAAATATAATATGCACACAGCCGTTTGGCTGCCTGCCCAATCACATCTGCGGCAAGGGCATGATGCGTCCTTTAAAGGAACAAAAGCCGGATATAAACATCGTCGCCGTAGACTACGACGCGGGTGCGACGAAAGTCAATCAGATAAACCGCATAAAGCTAATGCTTGCAAATGCAAAAGAGCAGCTTAACGGTCAGGAAAAAAACAGAACCGTGCAAAGCGAAAAAAGCGCAGATAAGGAGGCGGTTTTAATATAACTGCCTCTTTTTAAAAAAATTCCGTTTTTTTTATTTTTAATGCAATAAAATACTCTGATTTCGGATTAACTGTATGAAGGGGGCAAAACTGAAAAATGTTTTCTCTGACGTCAGCAAAACATATATCGACAGACATCGGCAGCACATCAATAGACGACTGCCTTTCACGCATTGCGCTTGACAAAGACAAAGGCGCGCTGGAAGAGCTGTACCGCAAAACCTATACGTCTGTTTACAGCTTTGCTCTTTCAATTTTAAAGAACACACATGACGCGCAGGACGCGGCTCACGACTGCTATTTGATAATTTTTTCATCTGCCGAAAGCTATGTGTCATACAAAAAACCTATGGCGTGGATTTTGACTGTCACAAAAAATCTGTGTCTTAAAAAGCTCAAAGAACGCGCTAAAGACACATACGTCACGGAAAACGAGCTTGAAATGTACCCTGACGAAAGGTCAGTCGTGACAGCAGAGGACAATATAATAATTTCCGAGTGTTTGAACACGCTTTCTAACAGCGAACGACAGATAATCATTCTGCACGCCGTAGCCGGCATGAAGCACAGGGAAATTGCCAGAATCACAGAGCTGCCCGTGTCAACTGTTCTTTCAAAATACAGCAGAGCGCTGAAAAAACTGAAAAAAATTTTGTAAAGGAGAGCAATGTGATGAAGGACACTGAAATAAACGATAAAATTAAAACAGCATTTTCCCACGCCGCTCCCGATATCCTAAACTCCGTTCTCTCTGATTGCAGCCAAAAGAAAGGAACGGTAATTTATATGACGGAAAATCAAAAAAGCAAACGGAGAATAAAGGCGATAATCGGTATAGCGGCATGTCTTGTACTGCTGCTGGGAGGCTTTATCGGCTATCGTGTATATGACATAAATTACGCTGTGGCGTCCATCGTATCTCTGGACGTAAATCCGAGTATAGAGATAAAGGTAAATCAGAAAGAACGTATTCTTGACGTAACGCCTTTAAACGAAGACGGGAAAAAAGTAATAGGGAATATGGATTTCAAGGGCAGCAGCATTGACGTCACCGTAAACGCCCTGATAGGCTCCATGCTGAAAAACGGATATCTGAATGAGCTGGCAAACTCCATTTTAATAAGCGTAGACAACAAAAACCCGACAGAAGGCTCACAGCTTCAGGCACGGCTGACCGACGAGGTTAATGCAATGCTGCAAACCGAAAGCTTTACAGGCTCGGTGCTGAGTCAGACCATTTCAAAAACCGAAAGCCTGACTGCCGAAACCGAGAAATACGGTATAACGGAGGGCAAGGCACAGCTTATAAATGAAATTCTTAAAAAAGACTCGCGTCACACCTTTGAAGACCTGGCAAAGCTTACTATAAACGAGCTTAATCTGCTGATGAATTCCGGCTCTTACACACCGGATAACGTCTCCTCGGTCGGAAGTGCCAGCGACAAGGCATACATCGGACAGGAAAAAGCAAAGGCCGCAGCAACCGAACACGCCGGACTGTCAGCCTCGGACGTTTCATATTTTGAAACGGACATGGACACTGAAAACGGAATTATGGTATATGAAGTTGAATTTAAGTGCAACGGATATGAGTACGATTATGACATAAACGCACTTACCGGCGATATCGTAAAGTACAGTAAGGAAAAGGACAATGATTATACCGCCGTGCAAACTCCGTCTGAAAATCAAACCCAGCAAAGCAACGACAAAAACAGCACCGGCAGTTTTACCGATAATGCTCAGTCTCAAAACACTTCTCAGCCGCAGGCAAAAATTACGGCTGATAAAGCAAAGGAAATTGCACTCTCTCATGCCGAAATAACGGCATCGGATGCCGCATTTATAAAAGCTGAGCTTGATTATGATGACGGCAGACTTATTTATGACATTGAGTTTGTTGCAAAAAATATTGAGTACGAATACGAAATTGACGCCGACAGCGGAAAAATTATTGACTTCGATAAGGAAATTGACGACTAAAACGAAAACCTCCTCTGCAAAATTTGCAGAGGAGGTTTTAAGCTAAAAATGAATAGTTTAGTATGGTCAATTAAACCTATATCCTATACCGGAAAAGTAACATACGGCAACAAATACCGCAGCGGCAAACAGCGTCAGTAAAATAAAAAGCCAGCGATTAAATCGATACTCCTTAACATTATTTCTGTATTCCACCTGTTCTTGCGGCGTCATATCATTAAAGAGCTCACCGCGGATACGGCGAATATCACGGTTAAGCCCCCATACTCCGGCACGCTCCTCAGTATTCGCATCTTTTACCTCTCCCGCCGTCGTGAACATGAAAATAACGGAAATGAGCAGGCAGAGAGGCAACGCCGCCTGCCAGTGAAAAAAGATACAAATAACTATATTGGCAAGGCTTGCGGCAACATATGCAAAAGCAACGGCAGTCGGCGCGCGATGCAGCGTGAGAGCACGGTTAAACACAACGGCGCGCACAATAATATATGCCACCAAAAGCAGCCCGACCGCCAAAAAGATTTTTGCAGCGGTAAGCGGATCTTCAAACGGAAGCCCGCTCAGTTCCAAAAAATTTGATATCCATTTCATTTCAAGCACTCCTTAAACGCCTACATTGCTTTTCAGAATTCCGAAACCCACCCCGACGCTGCCGCCGCAAAGCAAGCGGCGTTTAAAATCGCGCCGAAGCGAGGTATCCTCCGGCAGCGCTGCAAACTCCTCCGTATCGCTCACGGCAAATATACGCCACAAGTCCGCGCGGCTTTCGGCACAGCTTACTATTTCAAATAAATCCATAAATTTTAATATATTCGACGGCGGCGTTATTATTTCATGGTTTTCAGGATATAAAAGCCACGAATTACAGTAAAATACCGTATACTTTTTGAAAAATACCCTCGCATGCTTTACAGAATCGATGCAAAGCCCGATATCCAGTCTGCCGTTTGATGGGATGTGTATACTAACAGCGGGCGTCCCGCGTTTTATAACCCCCGCTGATGTCTCAGTATCGTTTTCAAGCGATTTAGGCTCAAATTGCAGTCTTCCAAAACAGAAAAGCAAAATATTGAAAATTTTAAGCTCCCATTTCATTACAAACGAACCGTATACGCCGTGAAGCTGAAAGCATTCCGTATTCTTACAGCGCAGATCCTGCAAAATATCCAAATACATGCGCTCGCCAAAACCCTTTGCATCATAAATTTCTTTTAAATGCCTTGTAAACGCAAGCATCATAAGCATGGATACGGTGAAGCGATGAACGCCGGTCTCCGCCTCAATTTTATATGCCGCAGCGTCAAGAACTTCAAAATCGGCATAACCCGTATTTTCATAATCCGACACACATTTTTCAAACAGCTCCAAAGCCTGACGGCATACATGAATTCTGCTGTATGCCGACGCGTACTCATCGATAGCTGTACGGGGAAATTGCAAACGCCCGCAAATATGCACGATATAATTTTTCATTGAATCCTCCGGCGGCATTTTTATATATTTTGCACACATATAGATTATCTTAATAACTCCTCAATGTCAAGCAGCAGAACAAATTATTAATATAAATAATTAAACATTTATATTGACTTTATTTCGTATAAGTATATAATAAGCATAGAGAAAAAAGTATTTTTACGGAGGACAAAAACATGTCAAAAACATTTCGCGTAGGCATCGTCGGCTGCGGCGGCATTGCAAACGGAAAGCATCTCCCGTCGCTCAATGCGATAAAAAACGTTGAAATCGTATATTTCTGCGATATAGTAAGGGAACGCGCGGAAAAAGCGTGCGCCAAATACGGAGCCGAAGGCGCAAAGGTTACCGAAAACTATATGGATGTCGTTAATTCCGACGTTGACGTTATTCATGTCTGCACGCCCAACCGCTCGCACTGCGAAATCTCCTGCGCCGCTATGGAGGCAGGCAAGCACGTACTGTGTGAAAAGCCGATGGCTATAAATGCGGCCGAGGCTCGCAAAATGTATGAGACCTCAAAAAAGACAGGCGTCACATTGTCCATAGGATATCAGAACAGATTCACACCTGAAAGCCAGTACGTTAAGGCAGAGGCGGAGAGCGGATTTTTCGGAGATATCTATATGGCGCGCGCATACGCGATACGCCGCCGCGCCGTCCCGACATGGGGCGTATTTCTGAATGAGTACGAGCAGGGCGGCGGTCCTCTTATTGATATCGGCACGCATGCGCTTGATTTGACATTGTGGACAATGGACAATTACAAGCCCAAATACTGCGTGGGTACTACATATCATAAGCTCAACAAGGATACAAATACAGGAAACGCGTGGGGTGACTGGAATCCCGACGAGTTCACCGTTGAGGATTCGGCGTTCGGATTCATTGTTATGGAAAACGGCGCCACAATTATACTTCAGTCCTCATGGGCGCTCAATACGCACAAGAGCTGCGAGGCTAAATTTGCGGTCTGCGGCACCAGGGGCGGCGCGGACATGTACGACGGGCTGGTGCTCAACACGATAAAGCACGGCAAGCAGGTAAACATTATGCCGCAGCTTGACGCCAAGGGCGTTGCATTTTACGACGGCAAGAGCATAACTCCTGCCGAGGCGGAAGCCCGCTGCTTCTACAACGCGATAGCAACCGGCACAAAGCCGATAACGCTGCCCGAGCAGGCGCTTGTAGTATCTGAAATATTGGAGGGCATCTATGTTTCCGCCAAAACCGGAAAGCCCTACTACTTTGGGGAGGAAAAATAAATGAAAGTCGGAGTTCTTACGGCATTCTGCCATGACAGAGATTTTGAGGACATGATAAAGTACCTGCACGACATCGGAGTGCAGGCGGTGGAGCTGGCGTCGGGCGGCTATCCCGGCAAGTACCACATAAATCCCGAAAAGCTTTTGAAAGCTCCCGAAAAGATTGATGAAATCAAAGCTGTTATAGACAAATACGGCATGGAAATTTCAGCCGTTTCGGCGCATGGAAATCCGGTACATCCCGACAAAGCTACCGCAAAGAAATATCATGACGATTTTATAAATGCGATTCTCTTTGCCCAGAAGCTCGGCGTTGACACAATAGTCGGCTTTTCCGGCTGTCCGGGCGACCATGACGGCGCAAAATATCCCAACTGGGTGACATGCGCATGGCCGACCGATTATGCCAAGATTCTCGAATATCAGTGGGATGTACTCGTTAAATACTGGAAAGAAACCGCAGAGTTTGCAAAAGCTCACGGAATAAAGAAAATAGCATTTGAGATGCATCCGGGCTTCTGCGTATACAATCCCGCAACGCTCAAAAGACTGCGCGCGGCTGTCGGTGATATTATCGGCGCAAACTTCGACCCGTCGCATCTGTTTTGGCAGGGCATCGACCCCGTTGCTGCAATCAAAGACCTTGAGGGAATGATTTATCATTTCCATGCAAAGGATACATATATTGATAAATATAAGGTTGCTGTAAACGGCGTACTTGATACAACAAGCCTTGCAGACCTTAAGAACCGTTCATGGTATTTCAGAACTCTTGGCTACGGCAGCGATGAAAAGGTTTGGAAAGACATAATCTCAGCACTTAGACTTACCGGCTTTGACGGCATACTCTCTATTGAGCACGAGGACGCAATGATGACAAACGAGGAGGGGCTTGAAAAAGCGGTTGCCTTCCTTCAGACAATGGTCCCCACGCAAAAGCTTAACGGAGACGTTTTCTGGGCATAGTTTTTCTTAGCGTTTCGGATAAATTCAAGACGGAAAGGGTATTATAACAATGAAACATACAATGGGAATTATCGGCTTCGGCGGCATGGGTAACCATCACTATAAGCACGTAACCCAAGAAATCGACAGACTTACGGTAAAGGGAGTATACGATATTAAAGACGAGCGGGCGGAATATGCACGGTCGCTCGGTATGCAGGCATACGGCAGCGCCGAGGAGCTGTTAAACGACGGTGAAATTGACCTTGTTCTTGTCGCAACGCCCAATAACTGGCATAAGCACTATGTTGAAGCGGCGCTGCGCGCGGGTAAAAATGTAATCTGCGAAAAGCCGGTTATGATGAATTCCAAAGAACTTGAGCAGGTCATGGAAACCGCAAAGCAGTGCGGCAAGGTATTTACCGTCCATCAGAACAGACGCTGGGACCGTGATTATCTGCTCGTAAAGCGCGAGCTTGAAAGCGGCACGCTGGGCAAACCGTTTTTTATAGAAAGCCGTGTTGAGGGCGCGCGCGGAATACCCGGTGACTGGCGCTGTACCAGGGTCGCAGGCGGCGGTATGATGCTGGACTGGGGCGTTCACCTCATCGACCAAATGCTTATGATGATAGACAGTCCCGTAAGCG
Source organism: uncultured Eubacteriales bacterium (assembly GCA_902492505.1). Taxonomy (GTDB): domain Bacteria; phylum Bacillota; class Clostridia; order Oscillospirales; family QAKW01; genus RGIG9041. The sequence continues at coordinate 8,246 of CABULU010000012.1, read as the reverse complement.
AAATATATGCGCAGGTGCTTAACGTCAAGTATCAAAATCCCGAGAACGACGTTGACGACAACCTTAAAATCAATATGAAATTCAAAAACGGCGTCTGCGCCATGATAGAGGTAGGAACATACAACATGATTACGCTGCCGCGCTGGTACGTCTGCGGAGATAAGGGCACAATGAAAATCGACGACTGGGGCAGCGGCGCTGATATCGTGTACGCTAAAGACGTTGAGATGGTATGGGAAAACAGCATAATTTATACGGCGGCAGGTCCGACCAGGACAATGGCTCCCCGTCCCAAGGAGACGGTTGAAGAAAAGCACGTAGATATAGACGAGAAAAAGTCTGTTTATCTCTTTTACGAAAATGTTCTTGATACAATCGAAGGCAAGGCCGAGCTTATAGTAAAGCCCGAAGAGGCCATGCGCTCTATGAAGGTTATGGAGGCTGCATTCAAATCCTCCGCCGAAGGTATTTGTGTAAAGGAAGAAATCTAAATGGCTGATAAAAACAACCATTCAGACGGGAAGCAAAATGCCCGTCACGGCGCCAAACCGAATGTGACGGGAAGCTATCCGGGCATAACGGGTACGTATAAGCCGCACTCGGCATATCCAAGCTCAAACGCAGCGTCCGGCGCAAGAAAGCCGCAGTCAGCAGGCGCGCAGCAGCACAAATCGGTAAATGCACGCAGCGAGACTGTAAGAAACAGCGCCGGCGGTGCAGCTGAAGATAAGGCGCAGGTTGCGCAAAAACGCGGCTTTGATTTCAAGCTTTGGTTCTCCAAGGAGAATAACCGGGCTTTTTTGAAGCAACTGCGCTATTACGGGCTTATTGTGCTGGCGGCACTGCTTTTAACCTTCGGTATAATCACTGTCAGCAACGATATATTTGCATTTATAAAACCCGACGAAAGCATAATAGTTACCATAGAGCAGGGAGGCGGCACACCTGCTATCGCCAAGGCATTGAAAAAAGCAGGCGTTATTGAGCATCCGCTCATTTTCAGGTTGTACAGCAAGCTCAAGAAGGCAGACGGAAAGTATCAGTACGGAGACTATACGCTCAATTCCAACCTTGCATATGACCAGATTATTGCCGCGCTGAAAAAACCGTCCGTTCAGGCGGAGAGCTACAAGGTGACAATCCCAGAGGGTGCGTCCCAGGATGAGATAGCCGAACAGCTGATTTCGGAAAAGCGGGTTGCTGCCGCAGAATTAGAGCACGCCCTGAACGAATATGAATATGAAGAATTCGAGTTTATTGCAGATTTGCCCGACAGACGCTGCAGGCTGGAGGGATACCTTCCTGCGGGAGAATACGAATTCTACGTTGGTGAAAGCGCCGTATCAATAGTGGAAAAAATGCTGACTCGCTTTGAGGAAACGGTTCTGACCGAGGAAAACAAGGCAAAAATAGAGCAATCCGGGATGTCACTGGACGATATTGTCACATTGTCGTCACTTGTTTTTGCGGAATGCAGCGACGAAGGCGCGTTTAAGGGTGTTGCCCGCGTGCTTCTCAACCGCCTTGCCGACGAAAACGGACTCCTACAACTGACAAGCACTATAAACTATGTGCTCGCCGCCAAAAAAACAGAGTTCACTTTAGATGACAAAAAAACCGACAGTGAGTATAACACATATATCTATGCGGGACTTCCGACAGGACCTGTGTGCACTCCGACGCTTGCGGCAATAAATGCCGTTCTTGAGCCGGAGGAAAGTGCGAACAAATATTTTGTAAGCGACGGAGACAAAACGTATTTTGCCGCAACGCTTGAAGAACATAACGCTAATCTGAAAAAAGTATCAAAATCCGCAAAGGGTACCGATACCATACGTTAAAATAAATCCCCGCCGGCTGAATACAGCCGGCGGGGATTTATTCGGCAAAACTGCAGCTTGAACATTAAGATTGTTTATTTTGAAATCACTGCGCAGTTATTATCTCGCAGCCTGCGCTTTTAATAGCCTCGGCAAGCGACGGCGGCGGCGCCGTATCCGTCAGTATATAGTCAAACATATCAAACCCGCCGAGAATACTCATACAATCCCGCCCGAACTTACTGCTGTCACACAGCAAAAGCCGCATAGCGGAATTTTTAAGCATCTGCCGTTTTATCTGTGCCTGTTCACGGCTGGCCTCCGTTACACCCCGCATTTTTGAAATACCGCCGCAGGATATAACGCACAAATCTGCGCAAAATCCTGCTGCATACTTTACGGTGTCCGTACCGAGCGCTGCTTCGGAATATCCGTTGACAACGCCGGGACACAGATACACCCTTGCTCCGCCCTGCTCCATAAGCTTTAGACAATTACGGATACCGTTTGTAATAACAGATACAGGCGATCGCGATCCGAGATAAGGAATGACAGCTCCGGCACTGGAGCTGGAATCCATAAATACAGTTGTATCGGCACGCAGAAAATCGCGTACCAAACCCGCAATAAGCCGTTTTTCATGGACACTCTGCATCTCCCTAATCATACCGGGGCTTTCCACCGCACCGCCCTCCGGCAAAAATGCACCGCCGTGACTGCGCTTCAGAATACCTGACTTTTCAAGCTCATTAAGGTCGCGCCTGACCGTTGCCTCTGAAACATAAAGCATACTTGCAAGCTGACCGACCGTTATACTCTTTTTTGTTTTAACAAGCTCGGATATTTTATGCTGACGCTCGTTTTTAAGCATAACTCAACCCTTCAGCGACGTACGGTACTCATACATGTACCACGGTATGTCGGTAAGAATTACATTGAATCCCTTTTTCACAAAAAAGTCCCATGCCGCATGCGGTCCCTCCAAAACCGCGCGATCGTCGTTATGCCGCGCCGAAACATTCCAGTCGGGACCTATCATTTCCGAGCCGGTGAGCATTATATAATCCTTTTCACGCAAATATCTTATGTTTTTTTCTGAAATTATCTCGTCATCCTCAGAATAAAATAAAAGCTCAAAGCCCGCAAGGTTAATGTCATATTTTTCAGCTGCACGTATCTGTTCGGAACTGTTTACAATCGCAAGGTACGGAACAGGTATGCGTGACTTTTCCAAATCACTCATGAATTTTTCGTTAAAGCTCGTTTTAAATAAAAAGCGGTTCAGCATACCGTACTTTTCTATAAGCTCCAGTGCGCCGCCGGTATAAGAAAAGTCCTCAAAACCTTTATCCCAGCAGCGGTCAAGATTAAAAAGTGCGTCGGTGTCCTTAAATGCTTTCAGAAAATCCTCAAACCTGTCAAGACAGCGTCCTGTTTTTTTACCGTAATAATTGCGCGTTTCCAGTGATTGTATCTGTGCCGTAGTCATTGTGCGGCTGTTGAGCTTAACGTCAAGATTTTGCCGCTCCGTGCCGTCATGAATACAGTAATACTCGCCGTTTGCATTGCGTATAACGTCCATTTCCACCATATCGGCATGAAATGCAAAACTTGCCTTATACGCATTTATAGTGTTTTCCGGAAATGTACCCATGTGCGTGCCGCGGTGCGCGGCAATCAAAAATCCTTTTTTGCGTATTTCTTCCTTAATTGTTCTGTTAATTTCTTCGTATTGCTCTTTCATATTATGTCCTCCGTCCAATAATGATTGTTTATGCTCATATTATAGCCTATATCTGTCTGTTTTGCAATATAACAAACAAATATAGACATTTTTTTATCAACGTGCTAAAATATAAACAAATAAACAAACGGAGGATACATAAATGAACAGCTCCATACTCAAGGCATATGAGCTTGCCAAGGAAAGCTATGCCGCAATCGGCGTGGATACTGACGGTGTGCTCGAAAAGCTCAAAAACATTAAAATCTCTGTCAACTGCTGGCAGGGAGATGATGTCAACGGTTTTCTGTTTAAAGACATTGCTCTGTCCGGCGGAATACAGACAACAGGCGACTATCCCGGCAAGGCGACAACACCGGCGCAGCTGCGCGCCGACATTGAAAAGGCGATGTCTCTGATTCCGGGCAAGCATAAGCTGAACCTTCATGCAATTTATGCTGACACTGATGAAAAGGTAGACCTTGACGCTATCGAGCCACGGCATTTTAAGAGCTGGGTTGACTGGGCAAAGCAGAGAGGCATAGGACTTGACTTTAACCCTACATGCTTTTCACATCCTATGGCTGACAGCGGCTTTACTCTGTCAAGCGCGGACAAAAAGACACGCAGCTTCTGGATTGAGCACTGCAAGCGCTGCCGCAAAATAGCAGACTATTTCGGCAGAGAGCTGAATGAAAAATGCGTCACGAATTTTTGGTTTCCGGACGGATACAAGGACATTCCAATAGACCGTGAAGCGCCCCGCGCACGTATGATGAGCGCACTTGATGAGGTATTTGCGGAAAAGTACGATGAAAAATACAGCCTGGACGCTATCGAAAGCAAGGTTTTCGGCATCGGTGCGGAAAGCTATACCGTAATTTCAAATGAATTTGCAGTGGCATACGCAGTATCCCGCGGTAAGGCATGCTGTCTTGATGCAGGGCATTACCACCCGACGGAGGTTATCTCCGATAAAATCCCGACGGTAATGCTGTTTACAGACGAGCTTTTGCTGCATGTTTCCCGCCCTGTACGCTGGGACAGCGACCACGTAGTCATAATGGACGACGAGCTGCTTGCCATCGCTCAGTCTCTTGTCCGCACGGGGCTTGTTGAAAGAACACATATCGGTCTTGATTTCTTCGATGCCTCAATTAACCGTATTGCAGCATGGACAATCGGAACGCGTAATATGATAAAAGCCCTGCTGCGCGCTTTGCTTGAGCCGACGCAGGCACTGAAGGAAGCGGAATTGAACGGCGACTACACCTCGCGCCTGGCTCTGACAGAGGAATACAAAACCTACCCATTCGGCGCAGTATGGGATTATTACTGCGAAATAATGGGAGTGCCTGTACGTGAGAGCTGGCTTGATGAAGTAAAGACATATGAAAAGAAAATACTTGAGGAGAGAAAATAAATGAAAGACATAAGAACGGCTCCGTTTTTAAAGGATTTCTGCGCTCTTGCATCCAATATGTACCGGCTCGGCTGGGACGAGCGCAACGGAGGAAACATAAGCCTTAATATCGACGAAGATGAAGCGGCACAGTATCTGAACTTAAACGATGTTAAGCGCACCTTCACCATCACTTTTGACGCATCCTTCCTTGCCGGTAAGCTGTATCTTGTAACGGGTACCGGAAAATATTTTAAAAATGTTGAGAGCGACCCTGAAAACAATCTCGGAATTATCCGCGTCGGCAGCGACGGTAAAACCATGGAAATTCTCTGGGGATATGAGGACGGCGGACGACCGACAAGCGAGCTGCCCGCGCATTTTATGTCACACATTGAGCGCCTGAAGGTAGACCCCAACCACAAAATCGTAATTCATTCGCACTGCACAAACGTTATCGCCATGACCTTTGTTCATTCACTTGATGAAAAAGAGTTTACCAAAACACTGTGGTATATGATAACTGAATGTCTTGTAGTGTTCCCGGACGGCGTAGGCGTTTTGCCGTGGATGGTCTGCGGGACAGACGAAATCGGACTTGCAACCGCCGAAAAAATGCGGGACAGACGGCTTTGCGTCTGGGGCATGCACGGTATCTTCGGTACAGGAACCTCGATAGACGAAGCCTTCGGACTTATTGAAACGGTGGAAAAGGCAGCGGAAATATACATGAAAATCGCCGACAAGCCTATCAAAGCGCACATCACGGACGACGAGCTGCGCGAGCTTGCGGTTGCGTTTAATCTCACACCCCGTGCGGGATATCTTGACTGATCAGATAAAATAAAAAGCCTCCGACAGGAGGCTTTTTATTATTAATGATTACTTTGCTTTCTTACCGACTTTAAGTATGAAGTTTACAACGATTCCGATTATAAGCGCAGATGCGATAGATGAAATCTGAATCGATCCGAAATTGAGCGTCAGTCCGCCGATACCCGGAACCAAAACAGCGCTGACAACGAACAGGTTGTTATTATCTCCAAGGTCAACATCATGCAGCATTTTGAGACCGCTGACTGCAATAAAGCCATAAAGCGCAATACAAACACCGCCGACAACACATACGGGAATGGTGTTAATAAACTGAACAATAGGATTTAAAAATGAAACAATAAGACACAAAATCGCGGTAGTAATAATCGTATATATCGAAGCGTTTCCTGATATAGCTACACAGCCGATCGCCTCACCGTATGTAGTGTTCGGACAGCCGCCGAATACAGCGCCCGCCATTGAACCGACGCCGTCACCCAAAAGGGTTTTGTCAAGACCGGGGTCTTTTATAAGGTCGCGCCCGATAACAGAGCTTAAATTTTTATGGTCTGCAATGTGCTCGGCAAAAACCACAAGCGCAACGGGTGCAAACAAAACAAGCAGATTGATAACCATTGTGGCAGTAATCTCTATGCCTGCATTTCCGTTAATCGCCTGCACAAAGGTAAATTCAGGCAAACGGAATATGCCATCCATAGTAGTAAGCGGAGTGTAGTCGATAAGCTTAAGATAATCGATATCGGCAGCATTTCCGATAACAGTGAAAACGGAGGCCGCAACATATCCGGAAAGTATACCTATAATAAAAGGAATGAGCTTTGTTGTTTTATTTCCGCGTGCAGAAGCGATAACAGTTACCGCAAATGTGATAATACCGCAAAGTATTGCCACAAGGTTATATTCACCTGCCGACGTATTATTGAGATTGTTCACAGCGCTGCCGCAAAGACTGAGTCCTATGAGTGCGACAGTCGGTCCGATAATGACGGGCGGCAGCAGTTTGTCAACCCAGCGCGTGCCGATAAGCTTGATAACGACAGCAATTATAACATAAACCGCAGCTGCAAACGCCGTCCCTATAATAGAACCCAGAAATCCGCAGCCGGCCGCGCCGATAAGCGGAGAGATAAAAGCAAAGGACGAGCCAAGAAAAACCGGGCTTCTGCGCTTGGTGAAAAGAACATAAACAAGAGTACCCATTCCTGCACCGAACAAAGCCGCCGCCTGATCCATAACAATAGTATCCTGCGAAGCGTTGACAAGCGTCGGAACAAGCAGAGTTGCCGCGATAATAGCAAGCAGCTGCTGGACGGCAAACACAAGGTTTGACATAAACCTCGGACGGTCTTCAACATCGTAAATCATGTTCATACTGTATATTTCCTCCTAAAAATAATAACTATGTAAACAGTCCCCCACTGCATATAAAAATACTCTGCCGTAATGCGGCAGAGTAAATTCCGATGAAATCATGTCACCCGTGGCGATAATTTCCCTATCGCATGCGAAGGCTTTTTAACCTGAGTAATTTTATCACAAATAAAATTATTTGTAAAGCATTTTTCGACAAAAGATAAGATTTTTATCACCTGCTCTTTACAGAGATAATATAATCAATTATAATAAACATAAGTACAAGGGGAGGGATAAAAATGCAGTTTTCCGACTTATTTGACGAGGTGCCGATAGTAGCTGCGGTTAAAAGCGAAAATGAACTGAGTGCAAGTCTCATGTGTGACAGTAATGTTGTTTTTCTGTTGTTCGGAGATATATGCAATATCCCGCAGCTTGTAAAAGAGATAAAAGACAGCGGCAAGCTGGCAATCGTACATATCGATCTTATCGAAGGGCTTGCGGCGCGTGAAGTAGGCGTTGATTTTATAAAGGAGCATACGGAAGCGGACGGAATTATTTCCACCAAAGCGGGTCTTATACGCTATGCAAAAACGCTTGGTCTTATCACGATACGACGCTTTTTTCTGCTCGATTCGCTTGCGCTGGACACAATATCCAAGCAGTCCGCACTTGCAGATGCAGACGCGTTTGAGGTGCTCCCCGGAGTTATGCCCAAAATAATTTCGCATATTGTAAGCGAGTGCGACAAGCCGATTATCGCCGGCGGACTTATCCGCGATAAGGACGATGTTGTAAATGCATTGAGCGCAGGGGCAATCGCGGTATCCAGCACAAACTCAAAGGTTTGGTTTTTATAAAAGAGCGGATTTTTTAAAGCAATCCGCGATTTTTATTCATGATTTTGCAATATTGAGCATGTATAATAATGTCAGCAATATTTAAAAAGGAGCCGAAAATCATGAATAACGATTTCAATAACTTCACGGAAAACGGAAAGTCGGCACAAAATAATTCACAAAACGGCACAACAGGATATGAACGCACACAATATACCTACGGCGGATACCAGGGCTATACGCCGCCGCAGCGGCCTAAAAAAGAAAAACGC
>CABULU010000011.1 GCA_902492505.1 uncultured Eubacteriales bacterium | reverse complement strand
TGTTATCCTACCCGCCACTATTTTACGGCTATATGTGTTAAAATGCTTTAAGCATATATAATTTCCTCATTGACAATCTCCATTGCACACACCTGTATACTATTCATTCGTTGCACTCATTCCATTGTATTTTCAGTTTTTAGTCTTTCTGTTATGCCTTGCATTTCTAATTAGATTTTCTGCAATATACTGTACCGATTGTCTTTACAGCTTATTTTCAAAACCTTCGCTACGGCACTTCATCATTATCAGCCGCTTTTTTTGTTTAGTCCAGCAGGTGTGCTTTGTCTGTTTTCATTGCAATCAGCGAAAAAACCGTACCCGCGGCGGTAACTGCCGTCCAGACTGCGACCACAGCGCTCCAGCCCGCTGCTTTCAGTATTACGGGAAACAGAAAGCTTGCGCCTGATGCGGATATGTAGGAGGCAAAATCAAAAAATCCCGTTATTCCAGATATAAGTCCCGTGCTTGTAAAGTGCAAAACGTAAATACTGAATATCATGTTGCATGCGCCTGTCATTGCAGCGCTTGCCAAAAACAACGCCGAAATGGAAAGCGGTGCCAGGCCGCTTTTGCATAAAAATACAATAACAAACATAATTACCGAAAATGAAAATAATATCATGCACATCAGTTTTTCTCTATATTTGAGCAGCTTTGCAATAAACATCGTAACAAAAGTACCGAGTATATTTGTCAGTGGAAGTATGGTGGAAATTGCAGCCGCCGTTTTACTGCTTACCGAAAAATTCTGCGCAATAAACGTAGGAATCCAAAATGATACGGCGTTTCTGATAACTCCGTATAAAAGCGTTACTATAACCATTGAAATAAAGCCTGCATTTAAAAAATTTTTTTTAAAATCCGTCTGTATTTTTTGTGCGTTTTCAGATGCGTATGTGCCTATTACTCCGCATTTTTCCATGTGTATGCTGGAAATATAATATGCCGCCGCAATAATTATCAGAGTAATTCCGGAAATTACAAATGGCGCGGTATAGCTGCCTATTGCAGAGCCGTACAGGGCGAGTATGTAGGTTAACAGCGTGCCTATGACAGACGCTGCGGTCATCAGAGTTATGAGTATTCTTCCCGTCGCCCGCTCGGTATTTTCACCTATTATTTTGGACAGTGGGCCCCACAGCATCGAGCAGAAAAAACCGCAGGCACCCCACATCAGAACACCTGCGGTTTTAGATGTGCAAAACGGGAATATAATTATCATAAGTCCTGTAACAGCGAGCCCGGCGGATACCATGTATTTTGCATTTATTTTGTTGCCGAGCACTCCGTTGATGAGCTGGCCGATACCGTAGCACAAAAGAAGTGCGCTGCTCATAAGACCCAAAGCACTTTCGCTGAAAATCTTAAGCTCGGTCATCTGCGGCATAACGGCGCTTAATATGTTTCTCCCCGCATAGCATCCGGCATATGCAACACAGCATGCTGTCCCTATCCATACTGCGTTTTTGGTTTTTGTTGTAGTCATTTGCATATTTCCCCCTCGATGTTTACAATGTTCAAAGTGCAGCCGCTCTTTTGACAGGTCTCCCTAAAGCTGTTTGAAATTATATTTTTGTCGTCTGTGATTATTGTGTCGATTTCATTTATCGAGCAGCTGCGGTAAAAGCTGTGCTTTTCAAATTTGTAGCTGTCTGCAAGTAAGATGCATTTTTCAGCCGTTCTGCACAGCTCTCCGGTAAAAATTCCGTGACTTGTTTCCCATGCCATGACTCCGTCTGTGTTAACTGCGGTTGCGCCGATAAACGCTTTGTCGGCTACAAAATGCGATAGCATTTCATTTGTCAGCGGACTGTACGCACATCCTGTTTCGGGATCGATATCTCCGCCCAGCATTATTATATTACCGTCAAAATCTCCGCGCTTGCGTTTATCTGTTAAAATCTGGGCTATTTTTAGGGAATTTGTGATTACCTTTATACCCTGCACGCCGTTTATCTCATTTACAAAGCACTCCGTAACGGTGCCGGTATCCACGGCGATTATATCGTTGTTTTGCACAAGACGCGCGGCATACTTGGCAATAGCGAGCTTCTGTTCGAGGTTTTTGAGTCTGCGAACCTCGTAGCTGTCTTCACGCATAGGCTTTTTTACACATATTGCGCCGCCGTATACTTTCTTTATACTTTCATTTTTGGAAATCTCGTTTAAGTCTCTGCGTATAGTCTCTCCCGATACATCAAATCTTCGCGCCAGCTCTGAAATATATGCCTTTCCTTCCCTGTATATTATCTTTATAATTTCGTTTCGTCTTTGGTCTGTCAGCATTTCTTTTCCTCCGTACAGCAAAGATTATAACATGCAATTCCAAATAAAGCAACAAAAATATTGAATTTGTGTTGACTTCTGTGGCACTTTGGGGTATTATTGAGAAAATCAACTCTTTTGGAGGAATACGGCAATGAAAATAGGAGTTTCTAATTATGATGTTTTTCCTTGTGTTGTAAGGAGCGGGGAAAAGACAAAGGTAACTGTAAATCCGTGCGGGGAATGCGCTGCATTTGAAAACGGCGTGCGGTATACGGTATCGCTTTTACCTATGGAGCATTCGGAGGTTACATATATTCCAAACGGCAATATTTCCGACTCGCGCAGCTGCTATGACCAAATTACCGCAGTGCCGGAAAACGGTATTATTTCATTTGAATATATTTTTGAAGATGAACAACAGTGGGCAATAGATATTTATCCCGGAGATGATGCGGGAAAGCTTTTGCGCTTTTTTGTATATTCCGTTTTTGATGATTTATATGAAAGACATCCGTTTATGGGAGATTTGCATGCACATTCCTGCCGCTCGGACGGCGGGGAGGAGCCGGCAATCGTAGCTGCAAACTATCGAAAGGCGGGATTTGATTTTATGGGGCTGACCGATCACGGAAAATGGCGTCCCTCTCAAGAAGCAATAGATAAGTTTTCAGGCATACCCATTGACCTGCTGCTTTGCCACGGCGAGGAGGTACATCTCAAGGGAGGATACATGCACCTTGTTAATTTCGGAAGCGGTTACAGTGTCAATGAGTTGTTTTACGAAAATGAAGATAAAATACACGCCATGCTTGAAGATGAGGCAAAGGCGGAAAAAACGCCGCGCGGCGTCAACGCATTGGAGTATGTATACCGCAGGTGGGCGTGCGAGCAGATACGAAAAAGCGGCGGACTCTGTATTGTTCCGCATCCGTTTTGGATTCACGGACCATATCAGTTCAATATGCGTTCAAAAATGCTCGATTATGTTTTTGAAACCGGTCTTTACGATGCGTTTGAGCTAATCGGAGGTCAAACGGTGCATGAAAACAATCTTCAGGTTGCATATTATATGGAACAGCTTCAGAAAGGGCGGCATATACCTGTTGTAGGTTCGTCAGACTCGCACGGAACAGACCCCGCGCGTTATTTTGGTCAGAGCAAAACGGTAGTGTTTGCAAAAGCCCTTGACAGTACTTCGGTTTGCAGCGCTGTAAGGGAGTCGTACAGCGTTGCAATAGATAGCATGCCCAAAGAGAGTGTGCGCGTGTATGGTCAGTTCAGGCTTGTAAAATATGTTAGATTTTTACTTGAAAACTATTTCCCCGGTCATGACAGCCTATGCTTTGAGGAAGGAAGACTGATGCGCGACTACGTTTGCGGTGAGGAGAGCGCGGCGCAGGCACTTGAGTCGCTTCACGGCAGAACCGAGCGTTACAGAATAAAAAAGCTGGGCAGATAGATGAAAAACCGTCTCTAAAGTTCGAGACGGTTTTTCATTATGTGAGTTTTTGTTTTTTGAAATTTAGCTGTGAAATTATTACGGAGCAGAAAATAATGCCGCATCCCAAATAGTTTAAGGCGACAGCGGCGTATAATCCCAATCGGTCAGTATCAGTCCCAGTATAACCGCTTCGCCCAATGCACTGAAAATTGATTCGGTTGAAAGAATTATTGATGCCGCAGTCGGGTCGGCGTATTTTTGACCGATTATCTGACATGTATATGCCACGCCGACGGACATGACTCCCGCGTAAAGGATAGGGAATTTTGCCTCCATGACAGACTTGAGGGATATATCCTCGAATAGCAAGGCGCATATTGTGCTGAGCAGCGCACAGATGATAAACTGTATCATGGCAAATCTCAGTGAATATATTCTGTCTGCGAAAATGTCTATTACGATTATGTGAAGCGCCCACATAAACGCGCCGATAATAAGAACTATATCACCTGCTCCGACTGAAGAAAAGCCTTCGCTGAAGCTTATAAAATAAAGTCCGATTACGGCAAGCACAGCGCCCATCCATGTGTTGAGGCTTGTTTTATGCTTTAAAAATATGCCGATTATCGGAACTATTACGGTATAAATTCCTGTCAGAAATCCCGCTTTTCCTGCACTGCCTGTATACATTACGCCAAGCTGCTGAAGAGTGGAAGCGGCAAACAAAATAATTCCCGTTGCCATTCCGGATAATATTGTTGTACGCAGTCTGCTTTTCTCGGTTTTCTGTCTTTCAAAGATCAGGACCACCGGGATAAGGGACAGCCCTCCAAGTGTAAAGCGCGCCGCATTGAAGGTAAAGCTGCCCACCGAGCTTGCACCGACCAGCTGAGCGACAAACGCAAATCCCCATATCATAGCGGTAAGCAGTAAAATCAAAAGTGATTTGTGCTTTTTTTTCATGTTTTTCCTCTTTTAAAAATTTCCATGCTATTATAGCAAAAAAATCCGAATTCAGTCAATATACTTATAACAAAAACTCTTGAAATATCACGCCGGTAATATATAATATATAGGATATTCAAATACACTTAAAATGAAAGGCAGTAATATGACAGGAATAATATGTGCTATGGATTTGGAGGCTCATCTGCTTCTGAATGAAATGCGCGATACAAAATGCGAACGGATTTCCGGCATTGATTTTGTATGCGGCACGCTATACGGTCGCAAATCGGTTATTGCGGTCTGCGGCGTGGGAAAAGTGTTTGCGGCGATCTGTGCGCAGACTATGATTTTGCGTTATGCTCCGGATGTGATTATAAATACGGGCGTCGGCGGTTCTCTTACAGGCTCGCTTCACTGCCGTGATGTTGCCGTTGCTACAAGTGTTGTTCAGCATGATGTTGATACAACGGCGCTCGGAGACCCTCGTGCTCTTGTGTCGGGAATTAACAAGATAAATTTTGAATGCGATAAAAAAATACTGGCAGAGTTTGAAGGACTGCGTTGTACGGCTGAAAAAGCGCTCGGTATTAAATGTGTCGGAGGCGTTATTGACAAATTTATAAACAGCGCGTCCGAAAGGGAATTTCTGCACCGCTGGTTCGGCGGCATAGCATGTGACATGGAGTCCGGTGCCATCGGACATACTTGTTACGTAAACGGTGTTCCGTTTAGCGTCATACGCTCTGTTTCAGACAGTGCCGACGGCGGCTCTCATATGGAATATGCACAGTTTGCACAGTCGGCGGCTGATAATACGGCAAAGCTTTTGAAGATTTATTTTGAATATAAGAAAGGAAAAGAGCAATGAGAGCAATCGGAGTAAATACTCTGCATGATTATTTCGGGATTTCAATAGAAGAAAATCTGCGGCTTATAAAATCAGCGGGTTTTGACTGTGTGTTTTCTTCATTTACACGAAAGTTTCCGCTGAAAAATGCGATAAGCGCCGCAAAAAAACTTAATCTTGAATATGAGACTTTGCACGCACCGTTTGGGCGCTGCGGGCTTGAGCAAAATCTGAATTCCATGTGGCTGGAAAACGACTGCGGTGAAGAGTATTTGAGGTTGCTTTTTGAATGTGTGGGCGCCTGCGCGCAAAACGGTATTGAAAAATGTGTCATACATAATGCCGTAACGGAAAATCCGCCGCCTGTAAGTGAAATCGGGCTTGAACGGTTTAACCGTCTTTTTTTATATGCAAAAAGTTGCGGTGTGCGTATGGCAGTGGAAAACTTGGAGTCGGAGGAACATTTAAGACAGCTTATGGAGCTTACGGGGGACTTTCACGGCTTTTGCTGGGACTGTGGACATAATCTTTGTTATACTCCGATGACCGACATCATGTCACTTTACGGGAAAAAGCTTATTTGTACTCATGTTGATGATAATAAAGGCGTAACCCGTCCGGGAATAATTCACTATACAGATGACCTTCACCATATGCCGTTTGACGGTAATCTGAATTGGGACTGGTATTCCGAAAAAATCCGGGAATGCGGTTATACCGGACCATTGACGCTGGAGCTTAAAGACGACTATTTGGGTATCGGCACCGAAAAATTTTATGAGCAGGCGTATAAAAGAGCTTTTAAACTGTGTGAAATGTGCATGTAGATATTGACCGGGCACACTTATTGTGTTAAACTATTGCTGATACATGTTGAATTTTTACAGAATTTACAATTTGTTAATCTATGATTTATACAATGTATCACATTCTATAATATAATAACAAAAACGCAACGGAGGTACTTCCCGATGGGAAAAGGACAACGCGCACGCAATGAGCGTGCTGGCAAAAGAGAAGAGATGAAAATCAGAGCGGCAAAGATTAAACGCCGTAAAAAGATAAACAAAATTATCGGTATTTGCGCGGGAGTTGTCGCAGTGCTTGCCATTGCTTTCGGTATAGCATACAACGCTGTTGCGGCTACCGGGTATTTTCTCAGAAATACAGTCGCGATGTCGTCGGATAACTATACGGTAGACAATGCAATGATGACTTATTACCTTAAAAACGAATATTATACTTTCACAAATCAGTATTCCAACTATCTTTCGATGTACGGGCTTGATACTTCAAAGAGCCTGAAAAGGCAGAGCTACGGTGATTCAACATGGTTTGACTACTTTATGGGTCAGGCCAAAACCCGGGTAAACGATATTTTGCTCTGTGCCGAAAAGGCCCGCGCCGAAGGATATGAGCTGGACGAGGATGATAAAAAAGAAATAGACGATTCCATTGCTTCGATGAAGTCGTATGCGGAGGAAAATAAAATTTCTTTTGAAAACTATCTCGGTACGGTTTTTGACAAGGGCATTAAGGAGGATGATGTCCGCCGCGCGCTGGAGCTTTCCGCTCTTGCGTCCAAATACTATAATGATTACAGTGATTCTCTTGAGTACAGTGATGAGGATTTGCAAAAATACTTTGATGAAAATAAATCTGATTATGTCAAAGCGGATTATATGAAATATACCTTTACTGCCGATGTTGCGTCCGATGCGGATGATGCTGCAAAGCAGCAGGCAAAGGACGATGCAAAGGCAAAGGCTGTCAGCCTGTCGGAAAGTGCTTCGGTAGAGGCTTTTACCGAAACTATAACCGGATATCTCACCGAGCAGGAGGAAAAATCAAGAGCGGAAAGTGAATCGTCGGA
The DNA here is from genome assembly GCA_902492505.1 of uncultured Eubacteriales bacterium. Lineage (GTDB taxonomy): Bacteria > Bacillota > Clostridia > Oscillospirales > QAKW01 > RGIG9041. The sequence continues at coordinate 34,986 of CABULU010000011.1, read as the reverse complement.
TAATTCCGAGGAGGAAGGCAGCGATGGCGAGGACAGCACACCTACTGTTGAGGAGGCGGTTGCAGATGCCGTAGAGAGTGCAAAAAGTACAATGAGCTACCCCGCTGAAGACAGTGAGGATAAGGTTGCAAAATGGCTGTTTGAGGATGGTCGAAAAATCGGCGATACTTATATTACAGAGCCGGATGCGGATGCTACAACTTTTAATTATGTAGTATATATTGTTACAAAAACTGCATATTCAGACGATTATAATACGGTGAACGCCCGTCATATTCTGTTTACAACCGAGACCTATGAAACGGTGGAAAAGGCTACTGAAAAGGCTAAAGAGGTACTTGCTGAATATAATAACGGTGAAAAAACCGAGGAGGCTTTTGCCGAACTTGCAAAGAAATACAGCGAGGACTCAACCGCTAAAGACAACGGCGGTCTTTATGAGAATATTACAAATGATACGCAGGCATACCCGGAGAGCTTTGTCAACTGGTGCTACGATGATGCAAGAAAATCGGGAGACGTTGACATTGTTTCAACAGATACAAGCGTGCATCTAATCTATTACTGTGGTCAGGGTGAAACAGCCTGGAAGAGCGTCGCAAGAGTCAATAAAAATGTAGAGGACTGTGAAGCTCACGTAGACAGCCTTGCCGAAAGCTATACTGTGGTTGCCAAAGACGGCGTAATCAAGAAAATAAAAGCATAAGTGATAAAACAGAATAAAAAACACACCGGTGTATGCCGGTGTGTTTTTTCAATATTTGTATTGACTGCGGTATTCTTTCAGCTGACTGTCCCAAAAGCTGTATATGTCATCTTCACGCCTATCCGGGATATCGTAATTGGCCTTTATAAAATCTCCGAGAAACGTTGTAACTTTCATAGCACCCTTTGCGTTGCAGTGCCACGGGTCTCTGTAATCGGTGGCCGGGTTGAAATCAATTTCACGATATCGCATATTCAGATCGATAAAATTAATTCCATATTCTTTGGCAATGTCGTTTACGGCGTTGCACCGCGGCAGACTTTCGTGTTCCTCTACCGCAGGCGCATTGAATAGCATCACCTCTATTTCTCTTTCCATGCAAAGCTCAATCATCATTCGCAGATATTTTTCAGCGGTGGGGAACATTTCGGTTTTATCATCGTGTGAAATTTCCCTGTTGGGCGGACATGGAGTACAGTCTGTACTGACATATGAGCCTTTGGTTACCGATTTTATCGGTAAAAAGTCATTTTTTCCGAGTTCTTTCCAGCGCGAATGAAATCTGATAATATTGAATATATATTCTGCGCGCGAACCGCTGTCAAACAAATCCCAAATCGCTTCATATTTCACTGGAGAAAACGACATGTTGTCAATCTGAACGTGCGCATACTCGGTCGTTGAAATCTTTGTGTCGTAAATAACTCCCGATACATCAAGCACTATCATTTTCGGACTTTGAAAACGCAGCGCTTCTTTAAGCTGATAGTAAGATTGCGGAAGAAGCTGTGCAGAGCTTGCAAATACATATGAGGCAATACCGTATCGGTCATACAGCTCCATCGGATAAACGGAGCACATGACATGGCTGGAACCGATAAAAATTACGTCAAGGGTATTCTTCGGCTCGTCGTAAAACGGCAGGACAATATTTGCTTCGTTTTTGTTTCGCAGTATATATGTTGCACCCGAAAACAGGACACAGAAAATCAGTATAAATGCAACTGCCTTAATAATTCTTTGTAGCTTTATGCTCATAATTATCCTCCTTAAAACTGAAAGTAAATAAACGATGAGGAGGAATATCCCGGACCGTATATTCCGAATATTATTACCGAAAACAGCAGAATGAAATATACCGTCCAACGCACAGCAAGCGGTTTTTCTGCGACCGATTTACGTATATCAATATCTTTTGCGCGGTATATATCTATAATTATCAAAACTGCGACGGCTGTCAGAGCAACAAGAAGGTCTGCTCTGTCAAGCCCGATGCCGGCAGGAGAAGCAAGCGGCGCGGAGCCCGTGAAAATCCGCCCTATAATGCCAAACGCCTGCGTCATGCCGGTGCTTCTGAAAAATATATAACCGAGACATACAAGTGCAAAGGTTTTCAATATTTGCACCGACTTGTAAAACGGCTTGTTACGGTCTATTGAATGTTTCTGTACAAATCCGTCAAAGACGGGAGATAGTAGTGTAGACAGAATTATCAGAATACCGTAATAAACGCCCCAAATAATATAGTGCCAGCTTGCTCCGTGCCACATGCCGGTAAAAAACCATACGCACATGAGTGCTATAACTGTTGTAACTTTGCCGGACAGCTTTTTACCGAATTTCTCCTTCAGTCTTTTTCCGAGGCTTGAGCACCAGCCGGAGCGCATGACGGGATAAAAGAGATAATCCCGAAACCATGACCCGAGTGTTATGTGCCAGCGCCGCCAAAATTCCGGGACGGATGCAGAAAAGTAGGGAGCTTTGAAATTTTCCGATAAGCGTATACCCATAATCTCAGAGGCTCCGAGAGCTATATCCATGTAACCGGCAAAATCGGCGTAAATCTGTATCGCATAAAAAAGACAGGCGAGTAACAGCTCGATTTTTCCGTATGACATATAGTCCGCCCATACTGTATCAACCGCAATAGCCAGCCTGTCCGCAATAACTAACTTTTCAAAGAAGCCGAAAATCATTCTTTGCAGACCGTACGTCATTCTTTCATATTCAAATGCGTGTCCCTCATACAGTGTTTGCGAAAGCAGTGAAAACCTTCCGATAGGTCCTTGCATAATCTGAGGGAAAAAGCTTACAAACAGCGCGTATTTAAAAAAGTTATGCTCTGGTGCGTTGATTTCACGGTATACGTCGATAACATATCCCGTGACCTGAAAGGTGTAGAAGGAAATCCCGACGGGCAGCAGCAGATTTGATAAAACAGGCGAAAACTCAATTCCGAAAACGCCTGCGAACGCAGAGATATTAAGCACTGTAAAATTGTAATACTTAATAAAAAAAAGAACTGCAAAATTCAGAATAATTGCAAGGGCGACGATAAGCTTTTTTCTCTTTTGCAGCCGTTTTTTAGCCTCTTTGCGTTCTTCCTTAGGCAGTGCTGCAATTGAGGATTTTTCGGTTGTTTTTTCCATCCAAATCGCGGCAAAGTATGTAACGGCGGTCGAAAAGACCAGGAAAACGCCGTACTTTATGCTTGCGGAAAGATAAAAGAAGTAGCTTGCAATTAGCAGCCAAACCCAACGGTACTTTTTGGGAAAAAGAAAATATACGGTAACCGTTGCGGTTATAAACAATATGAATTTGAGAGAAGTGAAAACCATTTATACTTCCTGCTCGATAACGTCTGCCATATCTCCAACGTTTTTCATAGCTACGACGCTTTTCATGTCAAATTTAATATCGAACTCATCTTCTACTGCGGAAATGAGGGTGATGTGCATTAGCGAATCCCAGCCGTCAATGTCGGCGGCCGTTGTATCCTCGGATACGGTTATTGTATCGTCATCAAATACGTCTCTGAAAACATCGTTAAGTCTTTCGAAAATTTCATTTCTGTCCATTAGCTTTCTACCTCAATTACTTTATTTTTGTTTTTATAGTCGCTTATGTCAAGCTCCCATTCACTGCTGTCTTCGGTCTCGGACAGCTTCTTAAATCCGAGCGTACCGTAGAATTCTTTTACCATAGCATTTTTTGCCGTTTTGTAGTAGTAGCCGTAAAGCTTTTTGATGCCCTGTGCCTTTGCTGTGTCGACAAGACTGTCAAGCATGGCAAGCTCCATATCGCGTTTGAGGACACGGCAGCTCATCAGCCAAAGTTTTATATGAAGCTTATCGTTTTCCTTCTGACCTATTACAACGGTGATAACTCCGTTGTCGCCGTACTTGTCAGAAAGCTTTCCGTAAAGGCGAATGTACCTGTCATCCTTTGAGATATTTTCCATTTCACTTTCGGATATACGCAGAGTTGTGAGATTAAACTGATTTGATTTGTTTGTAAGCTGCGCTATTCTCGGAATATATATTGGTTCAAAATCCCGTATTACCGCTTTCATATTCAGTGAGCGCAGGTAATCTCCGTAGTCGGCAAACTGAGTCTGTTCAGCGGCTCTTGCAGCGTTTTGACGGTACATCTCATTTCTTTTGACATCGTCGCTTGAAAGCTCAGTCACCTCAAAAAAGCGGGAGCGGTCGAGTATTCCGATATAGTTTTCGGGTGTGCCGATGTCCGGTGCCTCTGTTTCGGGAAGACTTGCAGTTACCATAGCGCGTTCGGCGGGATTATCGTCTATAAACACAATACTGTCCGTACCGATATTCAGCTCTTTGGCAATAGCAAACAAATTCCTGTCCTTTGTTTCCCAGTTTGCCTTTATTACAATGAAATCTTTAGGCTTCAGTGTACTCTCCGGATGATTAAGTCCCGCCATTGCATTTTCATATTCGTTTTTTGAATTTACGTTGAGAGTTATTCCGATAGAGGAAACGTCTTTGAGATACTTTTGGAATTCGCTGTACACCTGTCCCATAGAGGTCTCGTGGCCGATCTCGATTCCCTCCACGCCGTCATCTCCGACAACACCTCCCCAAAGCGTATTGTCAAGGTCGAGTGCAAGGGCTTTTTTGTTTTTTCCGTATATCGATTTTATTATCGATGCAAGATTGAATGCAAACTCGGGTATGGCGTCAAGGGCAAGGCAATATTTGTACATGTGCCAGTAAAACGGCGCAGACCACCGTGAAAGTCCGTAATCCGCGGACAGATAATTTATATCGTTTATATAGAAACCGCTGTTTGCCGCCGCATAATCGGCAAACTTCATATTAAGTCTGTTTATAAAATTTGTGTGCCCGCGCTTGTTTGACGTATCGCTGTTTCCGAGCAGACGGAAATAGGGCAGCTCAAAATTGTTTTGTATTATAATGACCGAACCGAATTTATCTTTCAGCGCCTGCCACGCGCTCTCAAAACGTGCAAATTCAGCGTCAAGCAGCTTGTCTGTTTGTTCGTCGCTGTCCGACACGGCGGGAAAGCTTGTGATATTGCGGCTGCTTGTATGGATGAATACCACATCCGGCGAAAACTCAAAAAGCTCCTGCGGGCAAAACATTGCGTCCTGCCACCACTGTCCGAATTCCGATTCATAAAATATCGGACGTATGCCGAAGTTTAAAAGAAACAACTCGGTAATGGAAATTATATCGTGTGTTGTGGAGCCGCCTAAAACCGCTATTTTTTTATCAATAAAGCTATTTGCCCCGGAAAGGAGTTCTTTTTTTATTGACCGACGTTTTTTAAGTATCAGCTGCGGGTCAAAAGGATATTGTAAAGCCTTGTGCATATGTCACCTCCGAATATTACTGATAAATTATATATTTAATAAATTTGTAAGTCAAGTATAATTGTTTTTGCGCTTTTAACCTGCTGATTTATTCCGGCGCATAAAGTTCATGATTACATAAACGGCAATCAGAACGGCACAGGAGCCCGCCAAAATTACGTACATCACGGGTGTGCTTACTTTATCGTTAAAAAAATACAGATTGCAGTCAATGGCGTCACACATCTGCATTTTATATTCGTCAGCAAGTCCCAGCTCCGACAGTTTATTAAGCGCGCCGTTTAAGGCGTGGTTGCGAATCAGTGCCGTACCGTATGTTCCCGGCAGGAAGGACAGTACGTTTCTGAGTCCTTCACCAAACTGAGACATAGGCATATACGCACCGCATATAAACCCATAGCCTGCACTTACTATTGTGCCGACTGCCGACATCTGACCCTGTGTAGACAGAAATGAATTGATTATTGATGACAGAGCCGTGCCGAACATTACAAGCAAAAAGATATCCGTCAGCATCAGCAGCACATCCTTCAGGCTGATAAACCAGCCTGTTGCCGCCGTGTATATCATACATACTGCAAATGCACAGAGGCATACTATAAGTGTGTTGGCGGCGGTTGCAAGATAATAGCTCAGCGACAGTGTTGAACTTTTGACCGGTGAAACGGTAAAATCCCTGCGTGTTCCCAAATGCTTATCCTGTACCATGATAAGGTTGGAACAAAAGGCTACTGTAACGCAGCAGACCGCGAGCAGTGATGAAACAAGCTGCCCGTTTGCAAGTGCATTTATGATTTTGTCGGAGGTATTGAGAGATTGCGGAATTATGGACAGAAAAATATCTTTGTATACCTTAGAAAGAAACGTTGAGTAAATTACAAGCAGTATTATAGGTGTAATCATTGAGGAAAAGAACATGCCCTTGTCCTTGAAAAACAGCTTTATGTTTCGCCTTGTCAGCGCACTGATTGTGTTCATTGGTTTCCCTCCGTAAGCTGCTTTCCGGTTACAGCCAAAAATACATCGTCCATTTTACCCTTTGTTATTTCATAGTCCGTAAATAAATCGGGATATTTTATTATAAGATCGGTTGCGCTTTTTGTGTCGGGCACCGATAAACGGTAGCCCCCGCGCAGCGCGGTGTAGGGAAGCTTCAGTTCCTTTATGCGCTGTTCGTTTACACCGTAAAGGGTTATGAAATCCCCCGTATATTTGCCCTTGAGCATATGCGGCGTCCCTTCGGCTGCTATCTTTCCGTTGTCGATTATGACCACGTAGTCTGCGTCTGCTGCCTCTTCCATGTAGTGAGTTGTAAGAAAAACGGTCATATTTTCGTCGCGGCGCAGTAAAAAAATCGTATCCCACAGCATCTTGCGTGTCTGCGGGTCAAGCCCGGTCGTGGGTTCGTCTAAAATTAAAATCTGTGGTCTGTGTATAAGAGCGCGCGCAATATCTATGCGTCGGCGCTGACCGCCGGACAGCTTTGATACGCTCCGGCCCAACAGCTCTTTAAAATCAAGGAGCCGCGAAAGCTCGACCTCTCGATTTTTATACTCTTTGCCGGTAATTCCGTATAGTGCGGCGCGGCTTTTCAAATTGTCGGAAACAGTCAGCGGACCGTCCAGAACCGAATTTTGAAATACGACGCCCAACTTTCTTGCAATTTCCGAAGCGTTTTTGTCTGTCGGCTGTCCGCATATTTCTATGTGCCCGCTGTCTTTTTTCAGCTGTGAGCACATGATGGATATAGTTGTGCTTTTTCCGGCTCCGTTTACTCCTAAAAAGGCGAACAGTTCGCCTTCGTTCACCCGCAGACTCATATTGTCCACGGCCTTTATGTTGCCAAATGATTTGCACAGAGAGTCAATCTTTATGATGTGATTCATGTAGTCGTCCTTTTCATTGTACTGATTTTCAAATTATATCATACAGTTTTTTCAAAAGCAATATATGTGTCAATATAGTCTCGGAGCAAAACTTTAAACTTATTTTTATGCAAATCAATAAAATGATATTGATAAATGTCGCAATTTGTATTATTATATTTATATGATAACCGATGAAAAAGGAGGCTGCCGTGAATTTAACGCATTTGAGGTACGCTGTTGAGATTGCCAAAGCGGGGTCTATCAATAAGGCAGCTGAAAAACTGTATATCGGTCAGCCTAATTTGAGCCGTGCTGTTAAGGAGCTGGAAGCGTCGCTTGGCGTCAATGTGTTTGACCGTTCCGCCAAAGGAATGGAGCTTACTTCAGACGGTGAAATTTTCATAAAATACGCCGAAAATATTTTGAATCAGATAGATACGCTGAAGGATATTTTTAAAGGTGAAAAGCAGACCAAAAAGCGTTTTTCTCTTGCCGCTCCCGACTCGGGATATATCGTGTCTGCGTTTTCGTCGCTGTCGGCAGAAATTAAATCGCAGACGGACGCGCAGCTTTATTTTTTTAAAGAAAATGATCCTTCCGGAGTTATAAAAATCGTTTTGCGCGGGGATTGTACGCTGGGAATTATAAGATATAATCAAAAGTACGATAAATTCTATAAAAGCATGATGGATGAAAAGGAAATAGATTACGAGCTGCTCGGTGAGTTTAAAAAATGCGTCTTGATTAGCAGCAGGCATCCGCTTGCAACGAATGAGAGTGTTTGTCGCCGCGATCTTTGCTGGTATACTGAAATATGCGATTTGGACCCGTATTCGTCGCCGTCTTTTTCACAGGACATTAAGGATGTACAAGACAAGCCGATACAGCGCCGTGTGTTTTCTGACAGTCGCTCCTGCCGTTTTTTGGTTTTAAGTCAAAATCCGTGTTCATATTTAATAGAAGAGCCGTGTCCAAATTCTGTTTTAAAGCGCTTCGGAATTGTGCAAAAGGAGCTTGCGGACGGCGACTGCATATATAAGGATGTGCTTATTCATCGTAAAGACTACCGTTTGGGTGAGCTGGACAATGACTTTATTTCATATCTTTGTGAATTTAAAAGAAAGACATTTTTATAATTTTGCGGATATGCCGAAAAAGACAATATCGGTATGTAAAAAATGCAATTGTCCGTTTGTATATATTATGATAATATTATAACAGACAGTTTACGTATATTCTAAATAAAATAATAACTATACTTTCGGGAGGTTCAAGCATGAAATTAGACAGAATTATCGCAGTCCGTAACAGGAAAACGATTTATCGCGACGGCGACAGATGCCTGAAGGTCTTTGATGAGGACTTTTCTAAGGCGGATGTGCTTAATGAAGCGCTGAATCAGGCGCGTGTTGAAGAAACCGGTCTTAATATTCCCAAAGTTTCGGAGGTCACAAAAACAGATGGGAAATGGACGATAGTTTCAGATTATATTAAGGGCAAAACACTTGCAGAGCTTATGCGTGAAAATCCCGGAAATAAAGACGAGTATATGGATTTTTTTGTTGAGCTTCAGCTTGAAATGCATTCAAAAACCTGCCCGCTGCTGGGAAAGCTGCGCGATAAAATGGACAGGAAAATCGCACAGACGGATCTTACTGCAACGGTGCGCTATGATTTGCATACGCGCCTTGAGGCGATGCCTAAACACAATAAGCTGTGTCACGGCGATTTTAACCCGTCTAATATAATTGTCTCAGATGACGGTCCGTATATTATCGACTGGTCGCATGCCACACAGGGCAATGCCTCTGCAGATGCTGCAAGGACATACCTTCTTTTCTGGCTGGAGGGTGATATTGCGTCTGCGGAAGAGTATCTTGAGCTGTTCTGTCAAAAGAGCGGTACCGCAAAGCAGTATGTGCAGAAATGGATGCCGGTTGTAGCGGCTTCGCAGACTGTCAAGGGCAATGAAAAAGAACGTGAATTTTTAAATACATGGATAAATGTTGTAGATTACGAATAAGGAGATTAAACACATGAAAATTACAGTTTGTATCGGCTCGTCATGCCACATCAAAGGTTCGCGCCAGGTCGTTGAGCAGCTTCAGTATCTTATCCGCGAAAATAATCTCGGCGATAAAGTAGAACTTGCGGGTACTTTTTGTATGGGTAAGTGTCAGCAGGGAGTATGCGTCACTGTCGATGATAAATTCTTTTCGGTGTCCCCCGATACTGTTGATGAATTTTTTAATGAAAACGTGCTTGAAAAGGTGTAAGTACATATGATTATTCAGATTTGCGTCGGCAGCTCATGCCATTTGAAGGGCTCTCAGCGTATTGTAGAGCTGTTTCAGGAAATGATTGAAAAATATAAACTAAGTGACATTATAACCCTGGCAGGCAGCTTTTGTACCGGAAAATGCAACAGAGAAGGCGTTACCGTCACTGTAGACGATGAAATTTTTACTGGGCTCACCGAGGAAAAGTTTCCGGCATTCTTTAATGAAAAAGTATTGCAGAGGCTGAAAGCGGAGGGGGAGATATAAATGGATTGTCTTACTCTTAAAAAATCAAACTGCAAAAACTGTTATAAATGTATCCGCCATTGTCCGGTAAAATCAATTCGTTTTTCCGGCAATCAGGCGTACATAATAGGAAACGAATGTATTCTCTGCGGTCAGTGCTTTGTTGTTTGTCCGCAGGACGCAAAGCAGATAGTGGACGAAACAGAAAAAGCAAAGGTCTTGCTTCAGAGCGGCGACCCCGTTTATGTCAGCCTTGCACCGTCATTTGCGGCAAACTATGAAGGTGTCGGTATCGGTGCAATGCGTGAGGCAATAAAGCAGCTGGGCTTTGCAGATGCCGAGGAAACTGCTATCGGAGCGACGATTGTCAAGCGTGAATATGACCGCATGGTCAATGAGGATAATATGGATATAATTATTTCCTCATGCTGTCACAGTATCAATTTGCTTATCCAGAAATACTTTCCAAAAGAGCTGCCGTATCTTGCAAACGTGATGTCGCCTATGCAGGCGCACTGTTCAGATATAAAAAAGCGATATCCAAATGCCAAGACTGTGTTTATCGGTCCTTGCGTCGCCAAAAAGGACGAGGCCTCCTACTATGAGGGTATTGTGGACGCGGTGCTTACTTTTGATGAACTTACCCGCTGGTTCAAATCCGAGAATATCGAGCTTAAACAGGAAATGGACAGCGATGATAATTCAAAGGCGCGCTTTTTCCCGACAACGGGAGGAATACTGAAAACCATGGCTCAGGATAATCCTTCCTATACGTACATGGCGCTTGACGGTGTTCAGAATTGTATCGAGGCGCTGCGTGATATCGAAAATGGAAAAATACATAACTGTTTTATTGAAATGTCCGCATGTGTGGGCAGCTGTGTCGGCGGTCCCGTTATGGAAAAATTCCATCGTTCTCCTGTCAGAGATTATATGTCTGTAGCAAATTTTGCGGGTAAAAATGATTTTGATATAGCTCAGCCCGACTCTCTTTCCATTAAAAAGAACTTTACGGTAATTGAGCGTAAGCTTCAGCCGCCGTCTGAAACAGAAATAACTGAAATTTTGCGTCAAATGGGTAAAACCAAACCGTCCGATGAGCTTAACTGCGGCTCCTGCGGATATGATACCTGCCGCGAAAAAGCTATTGCAATTTATCAGGGCAAGGCGGAAATATCGATGTGTCTGCCGTATCTTAAAGATAAAGCGGAAAGCTTTTCCGACACCATAGTCAGAAGCACGCCCAATGGTCTTATCGTGCTTAATGAAAAGTTAGAGGTTCAGCAGATAAATAAGGCTGCGCTGAAAATAATGAACTTGCGTTCCGCCTCCGATATCCTCGGCGATCAGGTTGTGCGCGTTTTGGAGCCTAAGTATTTTATGCAGGTGCTCAGTAGCGGAAGAAATATACATAATAAGCGTATGTATCTTGCCGAGTATGAAAAATATGTCGAGCAGACAATAGTTTATGACAAAGATTACAGGCTGCTTGTGTGTATTATGCGCGACGTCACCGAAGAGGAGACGGTGCGCGAACAGAAGGAGAGCATAAGCCGCCAGACTGTGGAAATTGCCGACAAGGTTGTTGATAAGCAGATGCGCATTGTGCAGGAGATAGCTTCGCTTCTCGGTGAGACTGCCGCTGAAACAAAAATTGCGTTGTCCAAACTGAAGGAGTCGATTTCCGATGAATAATCTGTGCGCCGATATCGGCTATAAAAGTATAAATCATGTCGGCGAACAGCTTTGCGGTGATCATGTCGATATTGTCGAGCAGAGCGAAACATCCTCCGTTGTCGTATTGGCGGACGGGCTGGGGAGCGGGGTTAAGGCGAGCATACTGTCAACTCTTACTTCAAAAATAATTTCAACAATGATGGCTCAGGGACTGTCTCTTGAGGAATGTGTTTCGACCATAGCTGCAACGTTGCCCATATGCTCGGTGAGGGGAGTCGCATACTCAACTTTTACCATCGTGCATATTATTGAGAATGAGACTATCGAGCTTATTCAGTACGATAATCCGCACGTTATAATGATTCGTAATTGTGAAAATTTTGAGTATCCCAAAAGCGAACTTAATATCGACGGTAAAAAGATTTACAAATCGGTAATCAAGCTTCAGGAAAACGATATATTTATAGCCATGAGCGACGGATGTCCTCATGCGGGAATCGGCACTGCGTTTAACTTCGGCTGGAAGCGTGAGGATATTGCCGATTTTATGACCACTGTCGCGCATGTGGGTTACACGGCAAAAACACTTTCGACAATGCTTGTTGACGAGTGTAACAGGCTTTACGGAAACCGCCCGGGAGACGACGCTACTGCGTGTGTTATAAGAATACGGAAGCGTGAGCCGATGAATTTGCTGTTCGGTCCGCCTTCCAACCGTGACGACTGTGACCGTATGATGTCGCTGTTCTTCTCCAAGGAGGGCAAGCATATTATCTGCGGCGGTACAACATCATCTATTGCCTCTAAGTACCTTGGAAAGCCGATTAAGGCGACGCTTAACTTCGAAATGAGCGATGTGCCGCCTATTGCCGAGATAGAAGGCGTGGATCTTGTAACAGAGGGTGTTATTACAATAAATAAGGTTTTGGAGTTTGCAAAGGACGCGCTTGCGGAAAATAAGCAGTATGAGCACTGGAGCGTTAAGCATGACGGCGCGTCGATGATATGCAGACTGCTTTTTGAGGAGGCGACCGATATTAATTTTTATGTAGGAAGGGCTGTCAATCCTGCACATCAAAACCCGGATCTTCCGATAAATTTCAACATAAAGATGAATTTGGTTGAGGAACTGTCGGATTGTCTGAAGAAAATGGGCAAACGTATAAAGGTGAGCTACTTTTAAGCAGGGATGTTTACTGACATCCCTTACAAACGTATCTCGGAGGTAATAAATGAGAAAATTTGATACAAAAGTTCAGCATTTAAAATATAAGGTTCTGCGCGAGGTGGCGCGTCAGGCATGGCGGGATACGCTGCTTGATAATGTTTTGGATATTCCCAAAACTATAATTCCGGGCAATACTCCGACTATGCGTTGCTGTGTATATAAAGAGCGCGCGATTCTTGCCGACCGCGTAAAGCTTGCAATGGGCGGTGACAAGGAAAATCCCAATGTAATAGAGGTTATTGAAACTGCATGCGATGAGTGTCCTATGGGCGGCTATGAGGTTACAAACGCCTGCCGCGGCTGTCTTGCTCACCGTTGTGAGGATGTTTGCAAACGCGGAGCAATCACTTTCGACAGTAATCACGTAGCGCATATAGATAAAACAAAGTGTGTGGATTGTGGCGCATGTGCAAAGGTTTGTCCCTTTACAGCAATTGTCAATCGTAAGCGTCCATGTCAGAATGCGTGCAAAGTTAAGGCGATTTCCATGAATGAAAATAAGGCGGCAAAAATCGATAATGATAAATGTATTGCCTGCGGCGCATGTGTATATCAGTGTCCTTTCGGCGCTATTATGGATAAGTCGTATATTCTTGACGTTATAGATTTAATAAAAAAGAGCAATAAGAACGAAAAATTTAAGGTTTATGCCCTTGTGGCTCCATCTGTGTCAAGCCAGTTTACATATGCTAAGCTCGGGCAGGTTATTTCCGGTCTTAAAGAGCTGGGATTTTTTACGGTAGTTGAGGCAGCACTGGGCGCGGATATGGTAGCGCACGCCGAATCAAAGGAGCTTGCGGAAAAGGGCTTTCTCACAAGCTCCTGTTGTCCGGCTTTTGTGGACTTTGTACATAAGAACTTTCCCGATCTTGTACAGTTTGTCTCTCATAATCTGTCCCCGATGGCGACCATTGCAAAGTATATCAAGCAGACAGATGAAACGTCAAAGATAGTGTTTATAGGTCCGTGTACGGCTAAAAAGGCGGAGATACAAAAAGAATCGGTGAAGCCGTACGTTGATGTTGTAATGACTTTTGAAGAGCTTCAGGCGTTATTTGACAGCAAGGATATCGATATAACCACTTTGCCGGAAGACGTTTTGGACAATGCGTCTTATTTTGGGCGCATTTTTGCCCGCAGCGGCGGTCTGTCGGATGCGGTTGCACAGGGACTTAAGGAGCATGGTATTTCCGATTTTGAATTGAAAGCAGTTCCGTGCGATGGGATAGAGGCGTGCAAAATCGCACTTCTTAAAAAGAGCAAGGGCGTATTGGACGGCAACTTTATTGAGGGTATGGCATGTATAGGCGGATGCATCGGCGGCGCCGGTTGCTTAACACATGGAGCAAAGGATAAATCGGAGGTCGATAAGTACGGAATGGAGGCTTACGAAAAGACTATTTCGGATGCTATTTCCATGTATATTTAGATAAAATAAAGGAGCAGCAAAGCTGCTCCTTTATTTTAATTTAACGCTTTACATTCATCAAACCAGCTAATCATTTCAGGTGACAGCCATTGCTCGGGATTTGCCGTAACATCATTTTCCAGCAAATTCAAAGTGTCTTTGATACGGTAACATAGAAATTGTGCGTTGCCGCATTGCGTGCGGAGTACCAGTCCGTTTTTAAGGCAAAGCTCTTGATGCTTCTCGCCGTTTAAAAACGGCCATAGAAATCTTTTGTCGTCGAAATGACTGTGGTTGCGCAGCATTGCCCGCATTTTTAATCTGTCGGAATTGCTTTTAATTCCGTTTAGTGCTTTTTCGACAAGAATGTATTCCGTAAGATGCTTGCTTGTATTGTATTTCATGCTGACGCCGATTAAAACAACCTTTGCGTTCATGTCATAAAGCTTTTGCCATGGCGACGACGCGCAAAACGGAGTGTCTCCGAAAACGCCGAACCGTCTGCCGTACGCAGTGTGGTTTTCCGTTATATACTTGGCTTGCTTGCCGTTGGCCGTTACAGAATGTGTGGCCTGATCGCTTCTTATACTTCCGGGATATTTGCGGAAAATCTCGGTAATATATCCCGTATCGGAAGGCTTGTCAATATGCCATGTATCGTATGCGTTTACAAAATCCTTTTGAGTAAATGTCGGCATAACTATCGTTCCGCTGTCGCCGACAGACATTAAAAGTGCTTCAATCACGGTTTCGGCGCCGCCCTCTACATAGCCCATGCTTTTAAGCGACGAGTGTACAAGTACAGTATCGCCTGTTTCGATTTTAAGTTCTGAAAGTGCGCGGCATATATCCTCTTTTGTTACGAAATTTTTCATTATTTCATGTTTCCTTTTTATCAGTCAATGCCGAGAAGACGCTTGGCATTGTCGCGTGCTATTTTGTTAAATGCCTGCTCGCTGATCTTTTTCTCTGATAACAGCTTTTCGAGAAATTGCGGCAGCTCTACCGGCATTTTTACGCTGACGATATCCGTGCCGAAAAACAGTCTGTCCTGAAACTCTTCTAAAAATGCCGCCCCGTAATTAACGTCGCGGGCAAGTGCGTTGAGCGGAGTTCCGTCAGATAAATCGCCGTAAAGATTAGGATATTTTCTCATAAGCTTCGGCACGACGCCTTCTTCTTTGATGGGTCCGGACGGAAGCTTTACGATTTGTCTATGATCAAAACCGTATATAACGCCGCGTTCGCCCGGCGTTTCAAGTCTTGCTATTTCTGACCAGAATACGGGACCATGTCCAAATATTATAAGATTCGGAAATCTTTGCAGTGTATGCTCCAGCTGAGGAAGTCCGGGATCGTCATATATTCCGAAATCGTGCGTCATTTGATCTGAACCATCAAAAATTACCGGCAGTCCCACAATTTCCGCACAGCGGAAAAGATTTTGTACTTTCGGGTCAAATAAAGGGAGATTTGGCATGACCTCTCCCAGACCCTTACAGCCGCGCTCCTTATAGTATTCAAGCAGTATCTCAAGCCTCGAATACGGCGAATTCTCCATAGCGCGCGGGTCAATATTGCAAAACGGTATAAATCTGTCGGGATATGCCGCGGCAATTTCAAGAATATCCTCGTTTGACTGCGGAAGATAAATTTCTGGGCTCACTATCGGTAGCAGAACGCCTTTTTCAATGTTCAGCTCGTCATATCTGAAAATGAGTTCTTCCGGTGTGCAGAAATCGGGAATGCCTTTGATTCCGCGCGGGTGATTTTTGTAAACATGAGAATGGATATCTATATACATATTACTACCTCGTTATGTGTTTTTTATAAATTTACGGCTTGCAGATGGAACAGGGCTCATAATTTTCTTTTACAAGCTGTTGTCTGTTTCCTGTGAATTCTTCCTTATTTTCGGGTTTTGTCTGTGCTGCTGAGCTGCATTCGGGAAGGTGAAACTTTTTGGTGTTTGTATTGAGAATATATGTTTTGTGAATCTCACTGTCTGTATCGACGCTGTCACCCGCGCTTTCCGTCAGGTGACTTTCACCGGTGGTATAATCAATGTTTATTTGAGGCTGACAGTTGTAAACGTATATATTAAAGCTTATGCCGCTTCCGCCGTCCTCAACTGACAGTGCCTGTATCTGTACACCGCTTGCCACAAGATTTTCTCCTTTAAAAACAGGCGTTACGCGGTACATCACGTGGTTTTGCGTCTCTTTTATGTAGTCTGTGACCATGTTTTCGAACGGCAGCATACCCTCCGTGTTCATGTATCTTGTGCCGGTAATCAGGTTTTTTTCATTTGCGTTTTCGCCTGTAAGCTGATACCCGATAAGGTGACACCTGTTAAAAAGGTACTTCCCGTCAACTATATCATATTTCACGGTCTGCCAGCCGCTTGGCCTTATTTGTCCTATGCTGTCTCGGTCTTCGATCGGCATAATTTCAGTACCGATACATGCCTGCGCCGTGCCGCATCTGCCAAGAGAGTCCAATTCACTGTATTGTTCATAGGCTTTGTCTGTTATTTCGCTTTCGGAGAATTCGGGTTTATTATTATTTATTAAAATATACGGCTTACCTGAAAATTCCGGTATGTCAGCCAGCCCCGACGATATTGACTGCGGCTGCTGCTCATGGTACTTTTCGCCAAACGGCGAAAACCTGAAAATCGCTGCAAGGACAGCGACTGCAATTAGTATAAAGCTAATTAGCTTTATAGCTGATTTTCTGCGGTTTACGGCATTACTCATGTACCCACTCCTCTTTGTTATATTCCTGAAAACATCTTATCGGCGCACAGATAAACCGTTATAATATTCACTGTCCTTTATAGAATAAACAATATGAGGCATATGCATGTTATAGTAGAATTTGTCAAGTTTTGCAACGGCGGTCATGCCGTTTCGCTTTGCGACCATCTGAGAGGGTATGTTATTGTCCCGGATTATCGAATATACCCTATTGACTTTAAGTGTCTCAAAGGCGTACTTTTTACAGGCGATTGCCGCCTCTGTTGCATATCCGTGATGCCAGTATGCTTTTTTGAAAAGATATCCTATCTCGATAACGCTACTGCCGTTGAAGTCCTGCACGGTTAGACCGCACTGACCGATAAATGTTTCGCTGTCTTTCAAAATAACCGCCCACAGTCCGAATCCGTTCTCATCATAACGCCTAAGCTGGTTATCCAGCCACTCCTGCACTTCTTTATTGTCAAAGGCGTGCTCATATGCGTACATAACATCCTTATCCTGCAGTATTTCGCACAGCTCGTTAAAATCATTTTTGCACAGCTTTCTCATATAAAGCCTCTTTGTCTGTATTATCATTTCATCGCTCCTTTTTATTAAGTATATATTATTTTTTCCGTTTGTCAATAATACAGGTTGACAAATAAAAATCTTTGTATTATCATACACGATGTTAGCAGACAAATTAACAATAAAGGGGGCTTTAGCGGTGCAGCTTGATAATATGCGTGAGTTGCTGTCAAAGCAAAAAAAGTTTTTTAACCGAGGCGACACTCTTTCGGTGAAGTTCAGAGCAAATGCGCTGAAACGTTTTTTGAATATAATTGAAAAATATGAAGAGCGTGTTATTGATGCTCTGCGCGAGGATCTTGGCAAAAGTCGATATGAGAGCTATATGTGTGAGGTTGCGCTCGTAAAAAGTGAACTTGGGTATATGCTGCGTCATATTAAACGGTTTTCGAGTATAAAGCGTGTTCATACTCCGCTTGCACAGTTTGCGTCAAAAAGCTATGTTAAGCCGGTTCCTTACGGAAGTGTGCTGATAATGAGCCCGTGGAATTATCCCTTTCTTCTGACGTGCGATCCTCTTATTGATGCGATTGCGGCGGGAAATACCGCAATTGTAAAGCCAAGCGCCTATTCACCCGCGACAAGTGCTGTTATTGCTCAAATGCTTTACGAGTGCTTTCCGGCGGAATATGTTGCGGCAGTAACGGGCGGCAGGCAGGAAAATACCAGTCTGTTACAATGCGATTTTGACTATATATTTTTTACCGGCAGCAAAACCGTCGGACGTGAAGTTATGCGTGCGGCATCCGAGCGGCTGATTCCCGTAACGCTGGAGCTTGGAGGAAAAAGTCCGTGTATTGTGGATAAAACCGCTGATATTTCTCTTGCTGCAAAACGCATAGTTTTTGGTAAGTTTATAAACTGCGGGCAGACTTGCGTTGCACCGGATTATATTTATTGTCATTCAAGTGTAAAGAACAGGCTTTTATCACAGCTTAAAAAGCAGATCTCTATTCAGTACGGTGACAGACCTTTGAAAAATGAGAATTACGGCAGGATTGTAAACGGTAAGCATTTTGAAAGATTGTGCGCTCTTATGGAACAGGGTAATATCGTTTCGGGAGGAGAAACCTGTGCTAAAACTCTTCAGATTTCACCGACGATAATGGATAGTGTCGGCTGGAACGACCCTGTGATGCGCGAGGAGATTTTCGGCCCGATTCTTCCTGTGCTTGTTTACGATAATCTTTTTGATGTTATTGAAAAAATAAATTCTTCGGACAGTCCTCTTGCTCTTTATCTTTTTACCTCCGACAGAAAAACCGTCAGAGAAGTTACATCCCGTATAAGCTACGGAGGAGGATGTATCAATGATACGCTTATTCATCTTGCTACAAGCGGCATGGGCTTTGGCGGCGTCGGTGAAAGCGGCATGGGCGCATATCATGGAAAACGTGGATTTGATACATTTACGCATTTCAAAAGTATTGTGGATAAAAAGACGTTTGTTGACTTGCCTATGAGGTATCAGCCGTACAGCGACTTTCATGACAGACTTATACGTCTGTTTGTAAAATAACCAGAGAGTATGAAAATGAATATTACAAAAAAAGAAAAAATCATCAATATTGTTATGTTTTTGACGGTGCTGACAGTCGGATGGTTTTATTATTTTTCGCAGTTTATGTCCTTTGACAAGCCTGCTCGTGACGGATTTAAAGCCGCTGCAAGCGTGGCTTTTATTCTCTATTGTTTTATTAATCTGATGCTTACCCGTGCGCTGATTAAGCGGAAAAATTTGCGTGCGTTTTGTATTATAATGCTTTTGGGTCAGGTGTTTGCCGGAGCAGGGGATATCGGTCTTAATTTTGATTTTATTGCCGGCGCTGTGCTGTTTGCGATTGGGCATGTACTGTTTCTTACCGCTTTTACTGTTTTGCTAAGACCACTGCCTCGTGATTTTGTAATTGCTCTTGCGATTATTGCAGGAGCTGTATGTCTTATTACTTTTTATCCCGGATTTTCGTTTGGCGACGTAAAAATTGTCGTGTATATTTATGCCGTTATAATTTCCTGTATGCTTAGTAAAGGAATTTCAATTGCCCTGACCGGAAGAATGGATGCACATTTTAGACTTACGCTGCTTTTAGGCACACTTATGTTTTTTCTGTCTGATCTTATGCTTGTTTTCGGTATGTTTGCCGATGTCGGCGCAATCTTTGATTTTCTGTGTCTGCTGCTTTATTACCCCGCAGAGGGGTTTTTGGCTCTGTCTGTTTTTGAAAGCAGGCGTTTAAACTGATACTTAATAAAATAAAAACGCCCGCAGCGGGCGTTTTTATTTTACTTTTTACACTACATCATAAGTTTTCGTTCAAGATAATGCCGTAGCTTAGGACAAGCGGCAACTGTTAAAAGCGAAGCACCGATTAATACAAATACAGTGAGTGGGTAAACGGACCAAACAAGTCTTTGTGTAAGTCCGAATGTATAAATTATTAAGAATTCCGTGAATACGATAAGTCCGCCCAATAGTATAAATGCTCCGCCCAGTATATACAGTATTTTTTGCCGGAAGTGTCTGCACAAAAATACAGATAAGCAGGTGAGCGCTGCCAAAAGCACGACGACAGGCAGGGCAAATGAGGTAAACCACTTCGCGTCATTTCTTTGATTGATATAATAGAGGTACAAAAGAACTGATGTAAAATCGGCGGCAAGAAAAAATACGGGTTCTCTGTTTTTAAACCACATCGGTAGAATTATAATGATATAGCCAAGTGCGATGCCGCCTGCAGCATATCCGGACCAAACGATAGTCTGGCTGCGTGACAGGTCGCATATGAGCGTAAGTGCCGCAGCGGTAAAAAATAAAAATGAAAGAATAAATAAAAACCCGTTGCGGTTCAGTTCTCTGTACACCGTTTTGTTTTCGGGAAACGGAGCGGGGGCATCTTTAATAAATTCTGGATAGATTATTTCGGTGCCGCACAGGGGACACTTTTTTTCATGCTCTGCCAGCTCAACGCCGCATTTTATGCAGTACATATTTGTTGCCTCCTTATTACTTTTTGCTTTCGCCGTTTTTTTGGTTGCTTTCAACTTTTGCGTGTATGCCTATGCCTCGTAAAACTTCCCAGAATCTATATTCAAGTATCGGTTCTTTTATATTGCGTATGAAATTCATATAAAGCGTTTTGTTATAGCTTATCGCTGCGACATTGTAGGGAGAGTGAAGCTGAACGCCGAGCACAAAGTCCATTCGTGAAATATATTGTGACATCGGCACGGGCAAAGATATAACGCCTAAATTTGAAAAGCTGAAGCTTGACGTACGTTCACCTACAAGATTAAAGGCGGTTTTCATCGCAATGTTTTTTATAAACAGCGGCATCACTCTTACAATGGCGTTTTTTTCAATACTTATGTTTGCACTGATGTGGCGTCTAAGCTGCTTTTCCGTTATCATCAGCTTCATCTGATGGTAAATTGTTGTACACAGCTCGTCAAAGGAGTATTCACCAAGCCTAACGTCTACTCCTGCTATTGTGTACAGCGCGAAATTGCGCAGTGTCCGGCTCGGAAATATATTTCTCAAATTTACAGGGAGCAGTACCTTGACGTCTTTTCTGCGCTTCGGGTTTTTAACGGCATGTTCCTGAGCCGATATAGTAGCCTTTACAAGTGCAGCTGTGAGCAGTGCGGTGACGGTAACTCCGCGTTTTTTTGCCTCTCTTACAATACGGTCGGCGTCCATAATAAAGGTGGTGTCAGTACAGAATCCGTCCGGCTCCGGAGTGCCTGAGAAATGAAAGGCGTTTTTATCCCACAGGCTTTTGCCGACGTCTCCGCCGTATTTTAGAAAGCTGTCCTCCAGCTCGCCGCCGTGAGGCGTTTCGAGACGGTCCAATACGCCGTTTTCCGCCGGAATCTGTACATGATATTTTCTTGAAATGTATTCTGCAAGTAAGGTTTTGAGAAATACAAGTCCTCCGTTGCCGTCGGTAATTGCATGAAAAAATTCGGCGGATATGCGGTTATTGTAATGTATTACACGGAACGCGCATTTGCGAACGTCGTCAAACGGTGTGTGTATAAGCGGATAGGAATATTCTTCTGAAATTTGAGGGGCGTTTGGAATCTCTTCAAGATAGTACCAGAAAATACCTCGTTTTAGCCGTACGGCTATTGAAGGGAAGCGGTGTACGGTCACGTCAAGTGCCGCCTGAAGTATTCCTCTGTCTACCGGCTCGTTTAACGTAGCAGATAGTCTGAAATAGTTATTCCATCGTTTTGTTTTGATTGCCGGATATATTTTTGCAGCGTTATCAAGCCGGATGTAGCGTAATTTTTTTGTCTGTGACATATGCTCCGACAAAAATTGAGCCATCTCATCAAAGTCACCGCTGTTTTGTTTTAGCGAATAGAGAACATAACCGTGCCACATTCCTTCGCGGACTATAAGACGGCATGAGCGCCCGGCGTCAAGCAGCGCCTTTTGCATCATGCGTGCGTCGTCAAGCATAATTTCATCGCCGCCGGCAAATATGAGTGAGGGGGGCATTGAGTCGAGGCGTCCGAACAACGGTGAGATAAGCGGAGCAGACTTCATTTCAATGTCGGATTTTTCATCTTTGATGCCGTCGGTCGTTCCGTGAACATAACAGTCGGCATAGAATTTAAGCCGCTGTTTTGTCATGGACGGATCGGCGTTTTCATTGGTTTCAAATGTTTTACCGGATAGGGTAAGGTCGGTCCATGGTGAAATCGCAATTATCCCCGCGGGCATTTCATAGTTGTTTTCTTTCAGTTTGAGACAAAGTGAAAATATGAGTCCTCCGCCCGCACTTTCGCCGCACAGCATTATCTCGTCCGCACGGTAGCCGCTTGACAGCAGGTACTTATATGCTGCAAAGGCGTCTTCCACCGCTGCCGGAAATGGAAATTCAGGAGCAAGGCGGTAGGCGGGGCAGAGCACCCTGACTTTAAGACGCGCCGAAAGCGTTGTACCAAACCCTTTGGCATATGTCAGGTTTCCGCAGGTGTATCCGCCTCCGTGAAGATAAAGAATAACGCCTCCCGACTGCTCGACCTTGGGAGATATCATCGCGCCGTTGAAGCTGCAAAGGCTTATATCTTTAACTGTTACTTGCTTTTTTTGCATAGATGCCATCAGCAGCCCAAGCTTATCCTGACCTTCTCGAGCTGTTTTAAGCGAGCAATTTGAAACAAAAGGTTTGAACAGACTCAGCTGTAAACGAATAAAGCTTTCCTGAAGCATTTTTTCTCCTTATATGGTACGATAATAGCGTTTAACAAATCGACTGTTAGTTAATTAAAAAAGAAAAATCGGAGCAAGCGATATATAGCTTGCTCCGACATGGTGGGAGCGGGTGGATTCGAACCACCGTAGCTGAAAGCAACAGATTTACAGTCTGCCCCCTTTGGCCGCTCGGGAACACTCCCAAATTATGGAGCTGGTGAACGGAGTCGAACCATCAACCTGCTGATTACAAATCAGCTGCTCTGCCATTGAGCCACACCAGCGGATAACGAAAATAATTATAGCTGCTTTACAGCCTTTTGTCAACACTTTTTTCAACTTTTTTTATACGCTTAAGAACGTATGCGATATTGACAATTGGTTTATCGTAGCTATAATGTTAATAAACGCAAAATGCCCGGGATACCATAATTTTTGAAATTATATTATAAAACGAGGTGGAAAATATGGATTTTTTATTTGAACAGCTGAAAAAATTCGGTGACAGCGCATTTGAATTTCTGATGCGTCTTTTGGTGTGTGTAGTTATACTTGCTATCGGTATGTGGCTTGTAAAATGGTTTATGCGCCGTTTTGTCAGCAGCCGCTTGTACGGTCGTCTTGACGAGAGCCTTGGCAGATTTCTTATCAGCTTCATTCGAATCATTATGTACGTATTGCTGTTTATAACGGCAGCATCCGTTGTAGGTATACCAATGACTTCGTTTGTAACGCTGCTTGCCAGTGCCGGCGTTGCTATCGGTCTTGCGCTTCAGGGTGCGTTGTCAAATCTTGCAGGCGGAGTTATGATTTTGCTTTTCAAGCCGTTTAAAATCGGAGATTATATAGAAATAACCTCCGGCAGCGGTACCGTCACCGATATAACTGTTTTCTATACAAAGCTGTGTACCCCGGACAACAAGCTGATTACAGTACCGAATGGTCAGCTTACAAATACGGCCATTACTAATTTTTCTGCAAACGACAGGCGACGCGTAGACCTTGTTTTTACCGCCGCATATAGCAGCGATGCTGATAAGGTAGTTTCGGTTTTGCTGGATGTTGCGAGAGCACACAGTCTTGTCTTGGATGACCCCGCACCTTTTGCAGCGCTCAATGCTCAGCGTGACAGCTCGCTCGAGTTTGTGCTGCGTATGTGGTGCATGTCAGACGATTACTGGACGGTTAATTTTGATATTCAGAAAAGCGTTAAAAAGGCATTTGACGAAAACGGGATTGAAATACCATTCCCGCAGCTCGATATCCATACAAATTAAATTACGGGAGATTTATTTATGTATCTGAAAAATGATGTGGGAATAGAAATGCAAAGCCTTTACGGAGCGGTTGAAAAATCCCTTGAAGATAAAAGCATTAAAAAAGTTCTTATTCTTCCGCCCGATTATACGCGTATGTATTCGGGAGCGGGAATACTTACAAAAATGTATTATGACTGCCTTAAAGACCGATGCACCGTTGATATCATGCCGGCGCTCGGTACACACGAGCCAATGACTCGCGGAGAATGCGAGGCGTTTTTCGGAAAGGATGTTCCTTTTGAAAAAATCCTTGTTCACAACTGGCGCAGTGACGTTGTGAAAATAGGGGAGGTGCCTGCGGAGTTTGTATCCGAGGTTTCCGACGGACTTGTGAAAGACAGCATAGATGTTGAGGTTAACAGACGAATTGTGGATAAAAGCTACGACCTTATAATATCTGTCGGTCAGGTTGTTCCGCATGAGGTTGTGGGAATGGCAAATTACTCGAAAAATATCTTTGTGGGCTGCGGAGGCAGCAGTATGATAAACAGCTCGCATATGCTCGGTGCATTTTACGGCATGGAGCGGGTGATGGGTCGTGATTTTTCTCCGGTGCGCCGTGTTTTTGACTATGCGGAGCAGCATTTTCTAAAGGATGTGCCGCTTATGTACGTGCTTACCGTTACTACAAATGACGGCGACAAAACTAATATACATGGACTGTTTATCGGTCGTGCGCGGGAGCTTTTTGAAATGGCGGTGGAGCAGAGTCGGGAGAAAAATCTTACCAAGGTGGACGCGCCGCTGAAAAAAGTTGTCGTAAATCTTGACCCTCGTGAATTTAAAAGTACATGGCTTGGCAATAAGGCGATATACCGCACCCGGATGGCGATTGCAAACGGAGGCGAGCTTATTATCCTGGCGCCCGGTATTAAAAAATTCGGTGAGGATGCGGAAAACGATCGCCTTATCCGAAAGTATGGCTATGTCGGTCGCGAGCGGGTGCTGGAGCTTGTCAGGGAAAACGCCGACCTGCGGGAAAATCTTTCTGTCGCGGCGCACCTGATACACGGCTCATCCGACGGGCGGTTTAAAATAACTTACGCCGCCGAAAATATGTCGCCGGAAGAAATAACGTCAGTAAATTATTCCTATATGCCGTATCATAAGGCGTATGAGCTTTACGGAAACTTGAAGGACGGCATGCACAATATAAACGGTGAGCAGATTTACTATATAAGCAACCCCGCGCTCGGATTGTGGACGGTTTAGATGCTATCGCTATATTTGCAATGTAAAAGTATAAAAATGCAATTATATTGGCAAATCTCTTGTGCTATAATTCGTTTGAAAATAATTACGGCGAAAGGGTAAAGCTATGAAAAAATCTGATATCGGTCTTGTCGGTCTTGCGGTAATGGGTGAAAACTTAGTTATAAACATGGAAAGTCACGGCTTTCACGTGTCGGTTTACAACCGTACGGCACAGAAGGTGACACGCTTTTTAAACGGCAGGGCGAAGGGAAGAAATATTGTCGGTACATATTCGCTTGAGGAGCTTGTAAACAGTCTTGAAAAACCGCGTAAAATAATGCTTATGATAAAGGCAGGACAGGCGGTTGACGATATGATTGAAGCGCTGCTGCCGCTGCTGGAAAGCGGAGATATTATAATTGACGGCGGCAATTCGCATTTTCCCGATACCATGCGCAGAACTAAATATGTTGAAAGTCGCGGAATGCTGTATATCGGAACCGGAGTGTCCGGCGGCGAGGAGGGTGCGCTTCACGGTCCGAGCATGATGCCGGGTGGTTCGTTTGCGGCATGGAAGCATGTAAAGCCGATATTTCAGGCAATCTGCGCAAAGGTAGAGGACGGTACTCCCTGCTGCGATTGGGTAGGTGAAAACGGAGCGGGCCATTTTGTCAAAATGGTTCATAACGGCATTGAATACGGCGATATGCAGCTCATATGTGAAGCTTACCAGCTGATGCGAGACGGACTTGGAATGACAGCGGATGAAATGCACGCGGTATTTGCGGAGTGGAACAGGGGCGAGCTTGACAGTTATCTTATTGAGATAACGCGTGATATTCTTGCGTATAAGGATGAAAGCGGTCAGCCCGTTGTTGATACAATACTTGATACTGCCGGGCAGAAAGGCACCGGAAAATGGACGGGCATTGCGGCGCTTGACGAAGGCGTGCCGCTTACCCTTATCGGAGAGGCGGTGTTTGCGCGCTGTCTGTCGTCTATGAAGGAGGAACGCGCCGCAGCGTCGGTTAGACTTACCGGCCCGGAGGCTTCTATAAATTGTGACAGGGAAAGCTTTATTCGTGATATAAAGGATGCGCTCTATGCGTCGAAAATCGTCTCGTACGCACAGGGATATACTCTGATGCGTTCTGCTGCCAAAACCTACGGATGGGATTTGGACTACGGTAAGATTGCGCTGATGTGGCGCGGTGGATGTATTATCCGCTCGGTATTTTTAGGCAAGATAAAGGAGGCGTTTGACAGCGATCCGGCGCTTTCCAACCTTTTGCTTGATTCGTATTTCTCCTCTGCCGTAAAATCGGCTCAGGACGGCTGGCGCAGAGTGTGCGCTGCCGCCGCCATGCACGGGATACCCCTGCCGGCAATGTCGTCCGCTCTCGGATATTTTGACGGTTATCGTACCGAAAGGCTGCCGGCAAATCTTCTTCAGGCACAGCGCGACTATTTCGGCGCGCACACATATGAACGTATTGACCGTCCGCGCGGAGAGTTTTTTCATACAAATTGGACAGGTCAGGGCGGAGATACCGCGGCTACCAATTACAACGTATAATCAGGTTCTGACAGATATTATTTATGACAGGAGACTTTATAATGAAAATTAAGAGTGATTGCAAATATGCTTTGATTGTGCCGACAAGCATGGGAGTCAGGATCTCTCCTCAAAACGGCCAGCCCGTCCGGTCATCCGATTTATATTTTATGCAGGCAACCAGTGCCGAAACCAATGTTGCGAGCATTTCATCCTATCTCGGCTTACCCGTTAAGGTTTTGACGAAGTTTGTAAAAGACAGTCCGATTGCAGCGTTTATAAAGTCAGATCTTCGCTCGCGCGGTATGGATTTTGAGGGTGCGGAAATTCCGCAGGGCGGACCGTGGGGCTATCGTCATCAGTTTAATATAGCAGACAGCGGATTTGGCAGCCGCGGTCCGCGCGTGCTCAATGACAGAGCAGGTGAGGTCGGACGTACCCTTTGTATTGATGATTTTGATATTGAGCGGATTTTTTGCAGCGATGGTGCCGGCATTCTTCACCTGTCGGGGCTTATTTGCGCGCTGTCGCCTGATACGGGCAGATTTTGTCTGGAGCTCGCGCGCGCCGCAAAGCGATATGGTACGGCGATTTCATTTGATTTGAACTACCGTGCGTCATTTTGGGAAAACAGGGAAGAGGAACTGCGCGCTATTTTCACTGAAATAGCTTCCGTTTCGGATATTCTTGTCGGAAATGAGGAAGATTTCCAGCTTTGTTTGGGTGTTCGCGGTCCAGAGGCCGGAGGTAAGGATTTGTCAGCCAAAATCGACGGTTTCAAGGGCATGATATGTGAAGTGCAAAAGCAATTTCCTAATGTTTCTGTTTTCGCTACAACGCTGCGTGAGGTGAAAAACGCCGGATGTCATTTATGGGGCGCTCTGCTGCTTGCTGACGGTGAGTGGCACACGGTAATGCCGCGTGAAATTTCCGTGCTTGACCGCATAGGAGGAGGCGACGGCTTTGTTGGAGGTCTTCTTTATGCCTTGATTCGCGGATGGGATGCTCAGCGCTGTCTTGAGTTCGGTTGGGCAAGCGGCGCGCTTGCAACAACATTTTTGACCGACTATGCACAGCCTGCCGATGAGGAACAGATTTGGAACGTATGGAAGGGAAACGCAAGAGTTAAACGGTAATTTATGTGTATTACAAAACGCGGCATCTTCAGATGCCGCGTTTTTAATTACTGTCTAAAATTTGTTAAAATCGCTTGACACATGGTAATTGCTGTGCTACAATATTATACTGTATCATAATGGCTGATTATACCTTTTTATGGCATACTATTGTGTCTTAAACTGCCGGTATGCGTCGAAATAAGTGATTTGAGCAGGTTATGGGATATAATCAACATTTATAAATATAAAGGGACGGAGTGATGGTATTTATGCCGAAATTAAAGGTTTTGGGTAAAAACGAGAGAATGAGTTTTTCTAAAATCGATGAAATTCTGGAAATGCCGAATCTAATCGCAATTCAGAAGGACTCATACAACTGGTTTTTGGAAAAAGGCCTGAAAGAAGTTTTTGAAGACGTATCGTCTGTCGTTGACTACTCTGGTAATATCGTTCTTGATTTTATCGATTATAAAATGGATGAGGGACCCAAGTATACGATTGTTGAGTGCAAGGAACGCGATGCGACTTACGCTGCGCCTTTAAAGGCTTTGGTGCGTCTTACCAATAAAGAGACCGGCGAAATCAAGGAGCAGGAAATCTTTATGGGTGAGTTTCCTATTATGACCGAGAGCGGAACGTTCATTATAAACGGCGCGGAGCGTGTTGTTGTTTCTCAGCTTGTTCGTTCGCCCGGCGTGTATTATTCGCGTACTCTCGATAAAAGCGGCAACCCCGTGTACGCCACTACCGTTATCCCTAACCGCGGCGCCTGGCTCGAGTACGAGTCAGACTCATCAAATGTGATTTCTGTCAGGATAGATAAAAACCGAAAGCTTCCAATCACGACCTTTGTGCGTGCGCTGGGTGCTTTTAATGAGGAGGATAAATACAGTCCGTTTAGCGGAATGAAGCTGTCTGATACCGAAACCATTAAGGCAATTTTCGGCGACAGCGTATATCTTGAAAATACCCTTGAAAAGGATATTGCCGTTGATACCGAGGGCGCTCTTATTGAGGTTTACAAGAAAATCCGTCCCGGTGAGCCGGCAACTGTTGAGGGTTCTCTTACTCATATTCATAATTTATTCTTTGACGATAAGAGATATGACCAGTCGCGCGTAGGTATATATAAATATAATCTGAAGCTTGCGCTGTCCGAGCGTATTACCGGTCACGTGCTTGCGGATATCGTGGCTGATCCTATGACCGGTGAGATAATTGCCGAGGCAGGAGATAAAATTACAAAAGAACTGGCTTCTAAAATCGAAAACGCCGGCGTGTTCAGCGTAAAGCTGAATATAAACGGCAATGTCGTTCCCGTATTTTCAAACGGCATGGTCGAAATGAAACATTTTGTAAATTTTGACCCGCATGAGTGCGGCGTCAATGAGCGTGTGCGCTTCAACGTGCTGCGCGAGATACTCGACGCCTGTGAAAATGACGAGCAGATAAAGGAACAGTGTGCTCTTCGCCATAATGAACTTATTCCCAAACATATTATAATAGACGATATCATGGCAACCGTGAACTATGTGTTTAACATGACCTACGGTGTCGGAAATTCCGATGATATCGACCATCTCGGCAACCGCCGAATTCGCTGTGTCGGCGAGCTTTTGCAGAATCAGTTCCGTATCGGCTTTGCCAGAATGGAGCGCACAATAAAAGAGCGCATGTCGCTTCAGGATCTTGACGTTGTAACTCCTCAGGCTCTTATAAATGTGCGTCCCGTAGTTGCGGCTATTAAGGAATTTTTCGGTTCTTCTCCGTTGTCTCAGTTTATGGATCAGAACAATCCTCTTGCCGAGCTTACTCATAAACGCCGTCTTTCTGCTCTCGGCCCCGGAGGTCTGTCAAGAGACCGTGCGGGCTTTGAGGTTCGTGACGTTCACTATACGCATTACGGCAGAATGTGTCCGATTGAAACACCTGAAGGTCCTAATATCGGTCTTATTTCCTATCTTGCATCGTTTGCACGCATAAACGAGTATGGCTTTATTGAAGCGCCGTACAGAAAAATAGATAAAGAGACCGGCGTTGTCACAAACGAAATAGTTTATATGACAGCTGATATAGAAGATGAATTTACCGTGGCCCAGGCCAACGAACCGCTTGATGAAAACGGAAGATTTGTAAACGATATGGTAACCGCGCGCCGCCGAGACGAGATTATCGAGATAGAAAAAGATAAAATCGACTATATGGACGTATCTCCGAAGATGATGGTATCGGTTGCGACTGCGTTTATACCGTTCCTTGAAAACGACGACGCCAACCGTGCGCTGATGGGCGCGAACATGCAGCGTCAGGCTGTTCCGCTTCTTAAAACCGAGGCCCCGATTGTAGGCACGGGTATGGAATACAAGTCGGCGCACGACTGCGGCTGCTGTGTTGTTTCAAATCGTGCCGGAGTAGTAGAATATGTAAGCGCCGATAAGATAGTTGTCAAAGGTGATGACGGTGAGCGTGATGAGTACAGCCTTATTACGTTCCTTCGTTCTAATCAGGGAACCTGCATCAATCAGAAACCTATAGTTGAAGTTGGCGAGCATATTGAGGCAGACGAAATTATTGCTGACGGTCCTTCTACTGCCAATGGAGAAATAGCGCTTGGTAAAAATATGCTTATAGGTTTTCTCACCTGGGAGGGTTATAACTATGAGGACGCCGTGCTTCTCAATGAAAAGCTTGTAAAGGAAGATACTTTTACATCTATTCATATTGAGGAATATGAGATTGAGGCAAGAAGTACAAAGCTCGGTCCGGAGGAAATCACCCGCGAAATCCCCAATGTCGGAGATGACGCGCTCAAGGACCTTGATGCACGCGGTATTATCCGTATCGGTGCTGAAGTTTCAAGCGGCGATATTCTTGTCGGCCGCGTGACTCCCAAGGGAGAGACGGAGCTTACCGCTGAGGAAAAGCTGCTGCGCGCGATTTTCGGAGAAAAGGCAAGGGAGGTTAGAGACACCTCGCTGCGTGTTCCGCACGGTGAATACGGCACAATTATTGATATTAAGGTGTTTACTCCTGAAAACTCCGAGGAACTGTCACCCGGTGTAAATAAGGTTGTAAGATGCTATATAGCACAGAAGAGAAAAATTTCAGTCGGCGATAAGATGGCGGGCCGCCACGGCAATAAGGGCGTTGTGTCCAGAATTTTGCCGCAGGAGGATATGCCGTACCTTCCTGACGGTACACCGCTTGACATAGTTCTGAATCCTTTGGGCGTTCCGTCCCGAATGAATATAGGTCAGGTTCTTGAGGTACACCTCGGTCGCGCTGCAAAGGCTCTCGGCTGGAAGATAATGACCCCTGTTTTTGACGGTGCAGTTGAGGAGGATATTCATTCATGTCTTGAAAAGGCTGGACTTGATACAGACGGCAAGACCGTGCTCTATGACGGCAGAACAGGAGTTCCGTTTGATAACCGGGTAACCGTTGGTTATATGTACTTTTTAAAACTTCATCACCTTGTTGACGATAAAATACATGCCCGCTCAACCGGTCCGTACTCGCTTGTAACTCAGCAGCCGCTCGGAGGTAAAGCTCAGTTTGGCGGTCAGCGCTTCGGAGAGATGGAGGTTTGGGCACTTGAGGCTTACGGCGCGGCTTATACTCTTCAGGAAATTCTGACCGTTAAGTCTGACGACGTTGTCGGAAGAGTTAAAACTTATGAGGCGATTGTAAAAGGTCAGAACGTGCCTCGCCCCGGCATTCCCGAATCATTTAAGGTTCTTGTCAAAGAGCTTCAGGCATTGGGTCTTGATTTCAAGGTTTTGTCTAAGGATATGGAGGAAATTGATCTTAAAGAAACCTTTGAGGACGATGATGACGATATCTATGACGATAAGTTTAGAAAGAAAGCCGAAAGCGGCGTCGGTGCCGATGAGGTGTTTAACGAAATAGAGGAAAGCGCCGACGAGGATGAGCCCGACGAGGATTATGATGATGAGGATTTGGATGATGATTATGAAGAAGACTCAAATCCGGATGACGATATCCTTGACGATAACTGGGACAGCGACGTGAGTGATTTGGACGATACGGACGACGGCGATGATTTCATTATTGATGACGGTGCCGACGAATAATACGCTGTAAACTGAAAGGAGTTAATTATATATGGAGTTCAATGCGTTTGAAGCCATAAAAATCGGTCTTGCATCTCCTGAAAAAATAAGAGAATGGTCTTACGGTGAGGTGAAAAAACCTGAGACAATAAATTACAGAACGCTCAAGCCTGAAAAGGAAGGTCTCTTCTGTGAAAAGATTTTCGGACCGACCAAGGACTGGGAGTGTCACTGCGGAAAATATAAGAGAATAAGATTTAAGGGTAAAATCTGTGATAAGTGCGGTGTTGAGGTTACAAAGGCAAAGGTTCGCCGTGAGAGAATGGGTCATATCGAGCTTGCAGCTCCGGTATCGCATATCTGGTATTTTAAGGGTATTCCCGCCAGAATGGGTCTCATGCTCGATTTGTCTCCCAAGGAACTTGAAAAGGTACTTTACTTTGATTCATATATAGTAACCGACCCCGGCGATACACCGCTTGTCAAAAAGCAGCTGCTGACCGATGCGGAATATGCCGAAATGCGCGAGCGTTATGAGGACGATTTCGAGGCAGGAATGGGCGCTGAATATATTAAGAAGCTTTTGTGTGAGATTGACCTTGAGGCGACATCGCAGGAGCTTAAGGAGTCACTTGCGGAGGCAACCGGTCAGAAACGTGCTAAAATAATTAAAAAAATGGAGGTTGTGGAGGCATTTAAAAACTCCGGAAACCGTCCCGAATGGATGATTTTGGACGTTATACCCGTAATTCCTCCCGAACTTCGTCCCATGGTGCAGCTGGACGGCGGAAGGTTTGCCACCTCCGACCTTAACGATCTATACAGACGTGTTATTAACAGAAACAATCGTCTTAAGAGACTTTTGGAGCTCGGCGCACCGGACGTTATTGTAAGAAATGAAAAGCGAATTCTTCAGCAGGCTGTTGATGCGCTTATAGATAACGGTAGGCGCGGCAGACCGGTCACCGGTCAGAATAACCGGCCGCTCAAATCTTTGTCCGATATGCTTAAGGGTAAGCAGGGTCGTTTCCGTCAGAACCTGCTGGGCAAACGTGTCGACTATTCAGGTCGTTCCGTTATAGTTGTCGGACCTGAACTTAAAATATATCAGTGCGGCGTGCCCAAGGAAATGGCTATTGAGCTTTTCAAACCGTTTGTTATGAAAAAGCTTGTATCCGACGGGCACGCGACAAATATAAAATCTGCTAAAAAAATGGTGGAGAAAATGCGCAAGGAGGTTTGGGACGCGCTGGAGGATGTCATCAAGGATCATCCCGTGTTGCTGAACCGTGCTCCTACGCTTCATCGTCTTGGTATTCAGGCGTTTGAGCCCGTGCTTGTAGAGGGCAGAGCACTCAAACTGCATCCGCTTGTCTGTACAGCTTATAACGCCGACTTTGATGGCGATCAGATGGCTATTCATGTTCCGCTGTCGGCAGAAGCACAGGCAGAGGCACGCTTTCTCATGCTGTCTGCCAATAACCTCTTAAAGCCACAGGACGGTCGCCCTGTTACAGTACCTACACAGGATATGGTGCTTGGTTCATATTACCTTACTATTGTCAAGGAGGATGAACAGGGCGCAGGCAAGGTGTTCCGTGACAAAAATGAGGCGCTGATGGCATATGAGAACGGAGTCGTCGGGCTCCATGCTCCCATTAAGGTTCGCGTAACCGGCGAATGGGAGGGAAAGACCGAGTCGCGTATAATCGATTGTACGGTTGGTCTTATAATTTTCAATAATCCGATACCGCAGGATCTTGGTTTTGTAGACAGAAACGATCCTGCAAAGATATTTGACCTTGAAGTCAACTTTATTGTCACTAAAAAGACGCTTGACAAAATAATTTACGGATGTATTAAAACTCATGGCTCGACGGTTACTGCCGAGGTACTTGACAATATAAAGGCTCAGGGATATAAGTTTTCAACCCGCGGCGCTATTACGGTGTCCTGCTCGGATATGACGGTTCCTCCTCAGAAAAAGGAATGTATAGATCGTGCTGAAAAGAAAATCAATGAGATTACCCAGAACTATAAGATGGGCTTTATCTCAAATGATGACAGATACAATCTTGTGATCAAGACATGGGATGAAACAACGAAAGAGGTTACAAGCGCTCTTCAGAATCATCTCGATAAATTTAACCCCATATATATGATGGCAAACTCCGGTGCCCGTGGTTCCATGAACCAGATTCGTCAGCTTGCGGGTATGCGCGGACTTATGGCAAATACGTCGGGTAAAGCGATTGAAATTCCGATTCGCGCCAACTTCCGTGAAGGTCTCAATGTTATCGAATACTTTATTTCGTCAAGAGGCGCGCGTAAGGGTCTTGCGGATACGGCTTTGCGTACTGCTGACTCCGGTTATCTGACACGCCGTCTTGTAGACGTTTCGCAGGATGTTATAATCCGCGAAGAGGACTGCGGTGCGGCCGACGGTCTTATGGCGTCCGATATAGTAGAGGGTGACGGCAAGGAAAAGACAATTATTGAATCACTGCGTGACAGACTTATCGGCAGATACCTTGTAAACGACTTTACCGATGAAAAGACAGGCGCTGTGCTTGTTTCCAGGGATAAGATGATGGATGATAAGGATGTGGATATTCTTGAGGCAAACGGGGTAGAGGAAATTGAAATCCGCTCTACGCTTACCTGCCGCTCACATCACGGTGTTTGCGCCAAGTGCTATGGTGCAAACCTTGCAAACGGCAATCCCGTTCCCGTCGGTGAGGCTGTCGGTATTATAGCTGCACAGTCAATCGGCGAGCCGGGTACTCAGCTTACCATGCGTACATTTCATACAGGCGGTGTTGCTTCTGCAGAGGATATTACACAGGGTCTTCCCAGAGTTGAGGAACTGTTTGAGGCGCGCAGACCGAAAAAGACTGCCGTTCTTGCAGAGGAGTCTGGAGTTATTCGTCTTGATGAAAGTGAGCGCCCGGATAATGACAATAACACACACGTTATTATTGATCTCGATGACGGCGGAGAGCTTGCAATGGTCATTCCGTTCGGGCTTAAGTATAAGGATTCGCTTGAGGGTAAACACGTTGATAAAGGACAAATAATTTCAGACGGTGTTGTAAATCCGCATGATGTTTTGCGTCTTAAGGGCGAAATTGCCGTTCAGGATTA
>CABULU010000010.1 GCA_902492505.1 uncultured Eubacteriales bacterium | reverse complement strand
CCCTTTTCACTGCATTTTTTGACAATTTCATGAATTTTTGAGACAAACGGACAGGTTGCATCAATAACACAGACCCCTGCATTTCCAAGCCGTTCTGCTTCCGCAACAGTAGCTCCGTGTGCGCGCACAACAAGCCTGTCTCCGCATACAAGACTGTTCACATCGTTAATAATCCGTACACCGGCATCTGTCACGTCTTTAATTATATCGGGATTATGTATAATTTCACCGAGAGTATATAAGTTTTCACTGCCTTTTTGTATTTCAGAGTTTAAAAGCTCCAAAGCACGTGAAACTCCAAAACAAAATCCGGCATTTTTAATTACCCTGACCGTCATCATTCACCTAATTTATAAATTTTATCCATTAATTTCTCTGCGGCTTCTTTATATTCGCTGCCGCGACCGCCGACAACGCCCAGTTCCTGTGTTGAAATTGAATTTCCGATATAAATATCGGTTTTTACAAACAATCTGAACTTGCCGCAGCGCGGGCTTATCTTAGCATAAAATACAGGCACCTTTGCCTTATGTGCAATCATGATAACTCCCGGCATAGGATTTGATACTTTACCGTTTAAAATTCTTGTGCCCTCAGGGAAAATACCGAGAACATCGCCTCCGGCAGCTACACCTATGCATCTTTTCACGGCAGCAATATCCGGTTTTTCGGTGTTTATACCAAATGAACCAAGCCATTTAAAAAGAGGCTTTAAAATTATGTTCTGCGCATACTTTTCCTTACCCACAAAATGAATCTGCCTTTTAAATGTCAGCGCCAGAAAAATAACGTCAAGAAAAGAAATATGATTTGCGCAAAGTACAACGCCCGTATTTTCAGGCAATAAATTTCTGTCGCCGTGTACTTTTATCGGAAAAAACAAGGCTCCGACGGGTCTTACAATCTCCCTTGCCACAGTATAAAAGCTCATTTCAGTTTCTCCTTAATTACATCTAAAAGCGCTTTAAGCGATTGCTCAAATGTATTTCCGGTAGTATCCACCACGACGGCACCTTCAGCTATTTTGAGAGGAGCTGTTTTTCTGTTCATATCACGTAAATCACGTTCAATAACATCGTGAAGTACAGTCTCATATTTTACATTCTGTCCCTTTAATATAAGCTCGTCAAAACGACGTTTTGCACGCTCCTGGGCGGAAGCCGTAAGATAAATTTTAAGCTCAGCATGCGGAAGAACAACAGAGCCTATATCCCTGCCGTCCATTATAACATCGTATTTTTCTGCAAGCTCTCTCTGTGTTTTAAGCAAAAATTCACGCACACACGCAAAAGCACTTACCTTTGAAGTATAATCACTGACTTCATGAATGCGTATATCCTCCGAAACATCCTTGCCGTTTAAAAAAACATGCTGATATCCGTCAATAAAGTCAATATTTATTTTAATATCCGAAAGAGCTAAAGCCACTGCAGACTCATTCTCTGCCTGTATCTTATTTCTGTATACATATAAACCTATTGTACGATACAGAGCACCGGTATCAATATACATAAAACCGATTTCCTTAGCTACCGCGCGCGAAAGAGAACTTTTACCCGCGCCGCTCGGACCGTCTATTGCGATATTATAACCCATCATTTACCTCCAACGCAGGATTTACCTGCAAGATAGCCACTCGAAAAAGCAATTTGTAAATTGTATCCGCCGGTATTGGCGCTCACGTCAATAACCTCGCCTGCAAAGTAAACATCCTTTACACATAGAGATTCCATAGTTTTAGGATTAATAACGGAAGTATCAACTCCTCCGGCAGTCACAATTGCCTCATCAAAGCCGGATTTTCTGCTCATATCAAGTTCAAATGACTTTATGGTGTCAACAAGCACACGTCGCTGACTCTTCGATATATTATTTACCTTCTGCCTCATATCTATTCCTGATTTTTCCACTATAACCGGAATTATTTTTCGCGGCAGCAAATCAACTAAAGAATTAATAAAGTCTTTATTGCTGTATTTTTTAAAATCGCGCAAAATACGCGCATCTAACTCATGTTCTGAAAGTGCCGGCTTTAAGTCAATGCACAATTTATATCTATGTTTGGAAAAATCAAGGAAAGATGAGGCTGTCAGAACAACGGGACCTGATACCCCGCTGTGTGTAAAAAGCATTTCTCCGAATTGAGAAAAAATAACTTTAAGTTTCTCATCTAAAAAGCTGACACAAACGTTTTTAAGAGAAAGTCCGGCAAGTCTGGCACATAAATCCTGTGAGCCTATAAGTGGAACAAGCGCAGGTTCAGGTTTAACAAGCTTATGCGAAAGAGCACGCGCAAATTTAAAACCGTCCCCCGTACTGCCCGTATTAGGATACGACAGTCCTCCCGTAGCTATTATTACTGCATCGGCGTTATAACATTGACCGTCCGTAAAAACTCGGAGCGGATCTGCTTTTATAGATACAACCCGCTCATAGACAACATTAACTCCCTCAAATTTCATATAGTCTTCAAGCGCGTTGCGTATATCAACCGCCCGGTCGCTTTGGGGAAAAACGCGGTTGCCGCGTTCCGTTTTCAGCTCAACGCCGAGTTCTTCAAAGAAAGCACAGGCATCATAGCAGCTGAATGAATTTAACGCTCCATACATAAACCGAGGATTTGAGCTTGTAATATTCTCAATAACATTCTCCGTATCGCAAAAATTAGTGACATTGCAACGCCCTTTGCCGGTTAAAAGCAATTTTTTGCCCAATATTCTGTTTTTTTCAAAAAGGCGAACAGTACCTCCGAAACGCGCGGCAGTACCGGCAGCCATCATACCCGCAGGTCCGCCTCCGACAACGATAATTTGTCTATTCATTTTTAAACTGATAGACCTCGTACTCTCTCCATATTTGTTCAAGCTCCTTGAGTGTACCCGGGATATCGTCCTTATTTTTAACGGCAAGTGCTATTATCAGCGAATTTATCAGACTAAGAGGCGCTACAAGCGAATCCACAAACGAAATAACATCGCTTCTTGCAATAAGCGTTATGTCTGCGCCCTCACTTAACGGAGAAATCGGCATATCTGTAATGGCGATCGTAGTTGCATGCTTATCCTTAGCAAACCGCGCCGCCTTTATAGTAACAGTAGAATATCGCGGAAAACCTATCGCAATGAATACATCATTCTTTGAGATTTTGAATATCTGATCAAAAATACCGCTCGAAGAATTACTGTTAACATTACGCACATGCTTAAACATGTAATTCAGATAAAAACACATAAACTGACTGAGTGCAAACGAGCTGCGTGTTCCAAGCACATATATATTCTCGGCACTGGATATAGCTTCAACCGCCCGATTGAATTCGCTACGGTCAACACTGTCAAGCGTTGCTCTGATTTTTGTAATATCGAGATTCATGACACTGCGCAGAATATCGTTATCTTTTATAAGATTATTGGTAATATCCACACGCTGAAGTGTCGTTAGTTTATTCCTTACAATATCCTGAAGCGCCTTCTGAAGCTGAGGATATCCGCTGAAACCAAGATGCATGGCAAATCTGACTACCGTAGCCTCACTCACGCCGACATTTTCCCCGAGAACAGATGCAGTCATAAACGTTGCTTTATCATAATGCTCAAGAATAAAACCGGCAATTTTCTTTTGCCCTTTACTCATTTTATCAAAATCTTTTTTTATTTTTGCAAGCAGATCCACAGATTTCAAATCATTTGTCATTAAAATCACCAAATACTCCGACGAAAATATATTTACTCTCTTTTTCACGGATAATATTTTAATATTTTTAATGTAAAAATGCAAGCATTTTAAAGATAACACTTGATTTTTTTATTTTTTATGTTAGAATAATAAATGTCTTTTGCTACTGTGGCTCAGTCGGTAGAGCAGCTGATTCGTAATCAGCAGGTCGCCGGTTCAAATCCGGCCAGTAGCTCCACGTCGGGGCAAAGTTTTTTTGCTCCGATTTTATTTTTTTGAGGTAATACACAATGAACAACAAAATTGATTACACGTCAATAAATGCAGACACTATTGACTCATGGGTAAAAGACGGATGGGAATGGGGAAAGCCCATTTCTCACAGCAGTTTTGCCAAAGCACAAAACGGAAACTGGTCAATGGTTTTGACCCCTACCAAACCGGTACCGAAAGAATGGTTTCCAAACCTTAAAGGAAAAAAAGTCCTCGGACTGGCAGCCGGCGGCGGACAGCAAATGCCGATTTTTGCGGCACTCGGTGCAGATTGTACCGTCCTTGATTACTCTCACGCACAGCTTGAAAGCGAAAGTGAAGTAGCAAAGCGCGAGGGATATAAAATAAATATAGTCCGCGCAGATATGACAAAGAAGTTGCCTTTTGACGACAACTGCTTTGATCTTATCTTCCATCCCGTTTCAAATTGTTATATAGAAGATGTAGCACACGTATGGCAGGAGTGCTACCGTATTTTGAAGTCCGGCGGATATCTTATGTCGGGGCTTGACAACGGGATTAATTACATATTTGACGAAACCGAAACCGTCCTGCGCCACTCCCTGCCCTTTAATCCGCTGAAAGATAAAAAGCTTTTAAACGAAATGCTGAAGCAAAACGAGGGCGTGCAATTTTCCCATACATTGGACGAGCAAATACGCGGACAAATTAAAGCGGGATTTAAGCTTGCGGATCTTTACGAAGACACAAACGGCAGCGGCAAGCTGCATGAATTCGGTATACCTACATTTTGGGCTACTCTTGCTCAAAAAATATAGCTGAAAAGAGGTGTAAGTGATGAAAGCATACGAGCAGATAAATCCGATTATATCATCAATTCATTTTATATTTTTAATGCTTATCGTCATGTTTACATCCGATCCTGTAATCAGTCTTACCTCTCTGATTGGAGGAATTCTTTTTTATCTCATTGTCGGACAAGCCCGTATATTGAAAAAAGATTACAAATTATTTTTACTTATATTTATTTTAATTACTTTAACAAATCCTCTGTTTTCGCCTGCCGGAAATACCGTTTTGATTAAAATATACAAGATAACTCTTACTCTTGAATCGCTTGTTTACGGTGCTTCTGCTGCACTTATGCTAATTTCCGTCATGCTTTGGTGCCGTATTCTCGGTTTAACACTTACAGGTGACAAAATCACATATATTTTTAAAGGTCATTTGCCAAAGCTCTCTCTTATAATTTCAATGACACTGCATTATATTCCGATGATGAAAAGGAAATGGAAGCATATATACAACACGCAAAAGACACTTGGAAATTTCTGCTCAGCAAATACAAAATTAAAAATCCGCTCATACCTATATTGCTTTTCATTACTTATTTCATGTTCGCTTGAAGACGCGGCACAAACCGTAAAAAGTATGGAATCCCGAGGCTACGGCAGCACTTCACGTACAAGTTGCTCCAACTATCCTTTCAGACTTTCGGACATTATAATAATCATCACTTATACAGTGCTGTTTTTTACAGTTTCATCAGCAGTTTGTTTAGGATACGCCCACTTTATTTTTTATCCCAAATTGGAAATTATAATAACTAACAATTTGGGATTTACAGCGATTGCTTATTTATGCTTCGGACTGTTGTCATTTTTGCCGTTTTTTATAGAATTAAAGGAGCTTATGCAATGGAATTTCTGCAGGTCAAAAATCTGAGCTTCGAATATCCAAAAAGATCAAAAAAAGCTCTCGACAATATAAGCTTTTCAGTAAAAAAGGGCGAATTTGTTTTGCTGTACGGTGAGTCAGGCTGCGGAAAAACAACACTTTTACAAACTCTGATAACGCAAATTGCCCCCATAGGAAAGCTAAGCGGAAGCATAAGCTTTAATGGTAAAGACATTTCAAATGTCAATGCCGGAAATATCGGTTTTGTAAGTCAGCAGCCCGACGGACAAATCGTAACTGACAGAGTATGGAGCGAGCTTGCATTTGGTCCTGAAAATCTTGGCATAAAACCGGATATAATTAAAGGGCGTATAGCTGAAATGTCAAATTATTTCGGAATACAGGACTGGTTTCACAAAAGTACATACGAATTGTCAGGCGGTCAAAAACAAATACTGAATCTTGCTTCGGTAATGATAACACAGCCAAAGCTTTTAATTCTTGACGAACCGACGGCACAATTAGATCCCGTGGCGGCATCGGAATTTATATCAGTTCTGCGTAAAATCAATAATCAATTTGGTATTACAGTGATACTTTCAGAACACCGTACCGAAGACATTTTTCCGTATACAGACAGAATGCTGGTTATGGAAAGCGGCAAGCTGCTGTTTGACGGTACACCGAAAAACGCATGTATTAAACTCAAAAATCAGAGTATATTTACAGGCTTTCCGGCATCCGCAAAAATTTGGAAAGAACTTGGCACACAGCAGCCATGCCCAATTTCGGTAAAGGACGGTAAAAGCTTTTTAGAAAATATTTGTGCCGGAAAAAATACTTGCGGCATTAATAAAAAAAATTTGGTTTTGCAGTCTCACAGAATGAATTGCGCAGCCGCCGTTCAAATCAAAAACATATGGTTTCGGTACAGTAAAGAGGAAAGGGATATTCTTAAAAATACCTCGCTTAATGTAAACTGCGGTGAAATATTTACGCTTTTCGGAGGAAATGCCTCCGGAAAATCCACACTTTTGAATTTAATGTCCGGGCTCAATCGTCCTTACAAAGGAAAAATTAAAATACTCGGCAAAGATATATCGACATATAAAAACAACTCACTGTATCAGCACTGCATATCGTTTCTGCCGCAAGATCCAAAATCCGTATTTACATCGGACACAATTAGAGCAGATTACGAACAAACAAAAGCTTCGGACGAACAAAAAGAAAAAATAATAAAACAGCTTGAAATAAGCAATTTATTAGATAGACATCCGCTTGATTTGAGTGGCGGAGAATTGCAAAAATGTGCTCTGGCAAGGCTTATCCTAAACAATCCGCAGATACTCCTTCTGGACGAACCTACAAAAGGAATGGATGAATTTTATAAAGACAAGCTCGGAAAATACCTGATGGAGCTGAAATCCGAAGAAAAAACAATTATAATCGTCAGCCACGACATTGAATTTGCCGCAAAATATTCGGATCGGTGTGCCATGCTGTTCGACGGTGAAATATCACTGCCCGCAGACCCTCATACATTCTTTTCCGAAAATTATTTTTACACTACCGCCGCAAG
This sequence comes from uncultured Eubacteriales bacterium, assembly GCA_902492505.1. Classification (GTDB taxonomy): domain Bacteria; phylum Bacillota; class Clostridia; order Oscillospirales; family QAKW01; genus RGIG9041. The sequence continues at coordinate 35,398 of CABULU010000010.1, read as the reverse complement.
CCGTATCTCCAGAGAGATATTCAAAAATACAATTTTATTTAAGGAGGTTACGGACCTTTGCAAAGAAATTCTCAGCAGATAAATATAAACAACAATTCAACAAAAAAAATCATATCATATTTACTGCTTATACTATTTGTGCCGACACTGATAATCATCGGTAACTACGTATTCGCAAACAAAAGGTACTCTTTTATCAGCATCGGTATCGCTGTTATTGCCTGCGCCGCGTTTTTTATCTCATTCGAATACGGAAAACACAGCAATATAAAGCTGGTACTGACTGCCGCAATGACAGCACTTTCAGTATCGGGTAGATTTTTATTTGCCATGATTCCGGGATTTAAACCAGTTACGGCAATAGTTATAATTACTTCGTTATATTTCGGAGCTCAGACAGGATTTATGACAGGAGCACTCACTGCCCTTATTTCAAATATTTACTTCGGTCAAGGACCGTGGACACCATTTCAAATGCTGGCATGGGGTATAGTCGGGCTGCTCGGAGGACTTTTGTCCAAATATTTAAAGAAAAATAAATGGCTTCTTTTGATTTTCTCTGCAATTGCCGGTATTATTTTCTCTTTGATTATGGATATATGGACTGTTCTATGGCTGGATAACAGTTTCAATCTTCCACGTTATTTGACGGCACTGCTTGGCTCAGCAAAATCAACAATTACATATGCCGTTTCAAATGTCATCTTTATATCCTTACTTATAATTCCCGCAAGCAAAACGTTGGAACGAATAAAGGAAAAATACGGTATCTGAACCTATACTTATAAAATATAAATTGCCGCGACGCGGCAATTTTTTATTGACATCATAGATCTAACGTGTTAGAATTGATTTGAACTAATACATTAGACCAAGGAGAGAAGCTATGCCTAAAATTTTTGAAAGCGAATACAGATTTTGTCTTATATTATGGGAACACGAACCGATAAACAGTACAAAACTTGCCGCGTTGTGCAAGGATAAGCTCGGTTGGTCGAAAACAACTACATACACGGTAATTAAACGTCTTTCCCAGCGCGGAGTCGTTAAAAACGAAAACGCTACAGTAACCTCGCTTATAAGCAAGGAAAACGCACAGGTTTCAGAGCTTAATGAACTTTTGGAAAAAAAGTTTGAGGGATCACTGCCCGCTTTTATATCTGCATTCGCCAAAAGACAAAAGCTGTCCGATAAAGAAATAGCAGAAATACAAAAAATCATAGAACACGGAGGTAAATAGATGTGAACGCACTGTTTTTAAAGGTATTCAACTTAAGTATTGCAGCCGGCTGGATTGCAATTATCATTATTCTTCTGCATCCGTTTTTAAAAAAAGCTCCGAAAAAAGCCGCATGTTTTATGTGGGCGATTGTTGCCGCAAGGCTGCTTCTTCCCTTCTCCGTTGAAAGTGCATTCAGTTTGATACCGAGCATAAACACAGTACCCGACAGCATTTTATATGATTCTTCTCCCATTATTAACAGTGGTATAGAAATAATAGATAAAGCTGTAAATCCTTCGATCTCCAAGAGCCTTGCTCCTAATCCGGCGGAGAGCATAAATCCTGCGCAAACAGCAGTTTTTATTGCTGTGCTTATTTGGATTGCCGGTGTTGCCGCTATGACGGCATATATGATAATAAGCAGTATAGTATTACAAAGAAAACTCAGAACAGCAACACATCTTTATGACAATGTATACGAAAGTGATCACGCTTTATCACCATTTGTACTGGGTATTTGCCGTCCGCGCATATATCTTCCATACAATTTAAGTGAAAAAGATAAAATCTGTGTATTACTGCATGAAACCGCGCATATTCAACGCCGTGATCATATTATAAAGCCGATTGCTTTTTTACTGTTGTCTGTTTATTGGTTTAATCCCGTTTTATGGCTTTCGTACATTATGTTTTGCCGCGATATTGAGCTTGCCTGTGATGAAAAAGTAATAAAAACCATGAGCAACATCGAACGAAAGAACTATTCATCGGCACTGCTCGAATGCAGCACAAACAAAATGAAAATAAGTGCTTGTCCTTTAGCATTCGGCGAGAGCGGGATAAAGCAGAGGATTAAAAATATAATGAATTATAAAAAGCCGACACTTTGGATAATACTTCTTTCCACCGCAGCATGCGCTGTATTAGCATTATGCTTTTTAACAAGTCCGAAGACCGATGCTTTAGAAGCAGACGGAATTAGAGTATTACAGATTGATACAGGTCACAGTGACGTAAAATTTTCGCTCCAAAAAATATTATATGATGGCAATAATATGGCTTTAAAAGCCACATGGAAAAACAAATCAAGACACATCATTGAATTCGGCGAAAATTTTTCACTTCTGAAATTAAGCGAAGAAGGATTCAAGCAGTGTGAACCGAAAGAAAACACGGCATGGAACAACGGGTTAATCACACTTCTTCCGAAAGGACATGCTGAATATAGTTATAACATCACCAACTATTACATATTGCATTCTCCGGGGAAATACCGTTTTGAAATAAATTATAATTTTGACGACGACAGGAATACAAAATACACAGTTATGGTAGATTTTGAAATAGATTACACGTTATTTACAGATAAAGATATTAAAAAGGTCTATGTGTACAAAGAATCATCTGATGTAATGCAACCGACTCTTACACTTTATGAAAACAACAGGTTTAAGTTTTTTTACGCGGCAATCAGCAGTTATTTGCCATTTGGTAGTTATATAGAAGAAAACGGTAAACTAATCTGCAAAACCGATGACAATAATTATACATATACCTTCACAATAGACAATGAACGATTAATCTTTAACGAAAAGGAATCGTCAGAAATACCTAAATGGAATTTTTCGTCAGGTGACAAAAACTCGCCGGAACAATGTGTGCCGGACGGCGCTGTATTTTATTGATAAAAAAAGCTGCGGCTGGAAGCCGCAGCTTTTTAATTAAACAGATATTTATCCGCCAAGATATGCTTTTTTAATTTCATCACTCTGTGCAAGCTCGGAACCTGTACCCGACAGCTTTATTCTGCCGGATTCAAGCACATATGCCCTGTCCGCAATGCGCAATGCCATTTCGGCGTTCTGCTCGACAAGCAGAATAGTTGTGCCAGCCTCATGCAAATCCCTGATAATATCAAAAATCTGCTCAACTAAGATAGGCGCCAATCCCATCGACGGTTCATCCATCATTATAAGCTTAGGTCTGCTCATAAGTGCGCGCCCCATAGCAAGCATCTGCTGCTCACCGCCCGACAGAGTACCTGCAATCTGGTTTTTTCTGTGCTTTAAACGCGGAAAGCGCTGAAAGACTTCTTGGATTCCTTCTTTAACATATTTACCGCTCGTATACGCACCAAGCTCAAGATTTTCCTGCACCGTCATCTGTAAAAAAACATGCCGTCCTTCCGGCACATGTGCCATACCCTTTGATACAAGCTTGTACGCTTCGGTATGAGATATATTTTCATCCATAAAATTTATGCTGCCAGTCTTAGAGCGAAGGAGACCTGAAATTGTTCTGAGAGTGGTTGATTTGCCTGCACCGTTAGCTCCGATAAGCGCGACTATTTCGCCCAGACGCACCTCCAAAGAAACGTCCTTGAGTGCATGGATTTTTCCGTAGTATACATTAATATTATCCACCTTAAGCATTATTTATCTGCCTCCTTTTTCTTGCCCAAGTACGCCTCGATAACCTTAGCATTGGACTTGATTTCATCAGGAGAACCTTTTGCAATAACCTTGCCGTGGTCAAGCACGCAGATACCCTCACAGATATTCATAACAAGATTCATATCATGCTCTATAAGCATTACGGCTATATTGAAATTATCCCGTATTCTTCTGATATTCTCCATAAGCTCCGCTGTCTCCGACGGATTCATTCCCGCAGCCGGCTCGTCAAGAAGAATTATTTTCGGATGAGTTGCAAGCGCTCTGACTATTTCAAGTCTGCGCTGAGCACCGTAAGGCAATGACCCCGCTTCGGCTCCGGCAACATCACACATATTGAAAAATTCCAAAAGCTCCATTGCCTCATCTTTTGAAGCCTTTTCGCTTTTTCTGTATCCGAAGCCATGGGTAAAAGCAGAAAATAAATTCTGATTTATAGAATTATGCATACCAATTTTCACGTTGTCCATAACAGACATATTTGCAAACAAACGAATATTCTGAAATGTTCGCGCAATACCCATTTTATTTATCTGTGCAGTGGTTTTACGTGATGTTGATACGCCGTCAAGTATTATATCGCCTCTTGTCGGCTGATAAACATTTGTTAAAAGGTTAAAAACCGTAGTTTTACCGGCACCGTTAGGACCGATAAGACCGGCTATTTCGCTCCTGCCGACTGTTATAGAAAAATCATCAACGGCAGTAAGACCGCCAAAATCAATACCCAAATGGTGCGTTTCAAGCACCGGTCTTTTATCTACATCGCGCTCCGGCACAATAGAATTGGATGGATAAGGTACCATTTTATCCATTATGCGCATCCCCCTTCCCTTTCGGCTGATTTTTCGTGCGCGACATCATTTTTCTAAACCATGACATTACTGCGAAAGAAACATTAGCACGAATAATCTTAATTCTGTCATTATTTGTGACAAGCATTACAAGAATGAGAATTATAGCATAAATAAGCATACGGTAATCGGAAAATTCACGTAAAAGTTCAGGAAGCATATATAAAACAACCGTTGAAATAATTGTACCTACAATATTCCCCATACCGCCCAAAACAACAAATACAAGAATAAGTATTGACGTGTTAAAATCAAACTTTTTTGCCGCAATTGTAGAGTAATTCATAGCATATAAAGCACCTGCCATTCCGGCAAGAACGGCTGATGTGATAAACGCAGTCAATTTATACTTTGTTATACTTATTCCAACCGATTCGGCGGCAATCCTGTTATCCCTTATCGCCATAACGGCGCGTCCCGCCTTACTGTTTACAAGATTTAGAATAACAAAAAGTGCAAAAAGAATAAGTATAATGCCGGAAGTAAAACTTGCAATCTGTTCAATTCCGACAGCACCCTGCGGACCGTTCAAAATAACTCTACCGTTTTCCATGCCGAGAGTTTTTACATCTGTCATGCTGAAATGCAATCCCTTTTTATCCACTCCGACATACAGGCAGTTAATAATATTTTTAATTATTTCACCAAACGCGAGAGTAACAATAGCAAGATAATCACCGCGCAGGCGCAAAACGGGAATACCGATCAGCAAGCCCACAATTCCCGCAAAAATTCCGCCGATTATTATGGCAATAACAAGTCTCAGCGGGTCAAGTGAGACTTTATCCTGAAGGCTTGACGCCGCAATAACACCTGTAAAAGCGCCGACACTTACAAAACCGGCATGTCCAAGGCTGAGCTCACCCAAAAATCCGACAGTAAGATTTAACGAAAGTGCCATGACAATATATGTACAAATAGGCACAAGCTGACCGCTGATAGAATGATTTATAAGTCCTAAATTCTGAAGCGGAAACAAAATGACAAACGCAAGCAATATTATCGAATAAGAAGTAATCCCGGTACGGGTGGATTTACTTAATGATCTGATTTTTATCATATTAAACTCCTCCCTACACCTTTTCGGTTACCTTCTTGCCAAGAATACCGGTAGGCCTAACAAGAAGAACGATAATAAGTACCGCAAAAACAATTGCGTCTGAAAGCGACGTTGATATATATGATTTACTGAATATTTCGATTATACCGAGAAGGATACCTCCAAGCATTGCTCCGGGGATAGAACCTATACCGCCGAAAACTGCTGCCGTAAATGCCTTTATTCCGGGCATAGAGCCTGTTGTAGGAACAAGAGTCGGGTATGCCGAACACAATAAGACGCCAGCAACGGCAGCAAGCGCACTGCCTATTGCAAAGGTTGCGGAAATAGTAGTATTGACATTTACGCCCATAAGCTCCGCAGCATCCTTATCTTCCGATACCGCTCTCATCGCCTTGCCAATCTTTGTCTTCTGTGTAAAAAGCGTAAGACCAATCATAATAAGCACACATGCTAAAACCGTTACAATAGATTCAGCCGTTATAATAAGTTTACCGCCAAACAAAGACAAAGGCTCAATATTTATAACAGAAGTAAATATTTTCGGTGTGCTGCCCCATATAAGAAGCGCAGCGTTTTGCAAAAGATAACTAACGCCAATCGCCGTTATAAGAACGGCAAGCGAGCCGGCTCTGCGAAGAGGCTTGTACGCAAATGCTTCAATAGCCACACCTAAAACCGTACACACAACAATAGAAAATAAAATCGAAAGCAGCGGGTGCCAGCCAAGGTAAATCATTGTGCAGTACGATGCATATGCCCCAACCATAATAACATCACCATGAGCAAAATTCAGCATCTTGGCGATGCCGTATACCATAGTATAACCGAGTGCAATTATGGCGTAAACGCTGCCGAGACTTATTCCGTTTATCAAATTTGAAACAAAAGTCATTTGTTTACACCTCAATAATTTTTAGTATAAAACACAGTAAAGAAGCGACCGTTTAACCGCCGCTTCTTTGCTGCAAATTACAAAATTGTACGTTGATTTTTTATTATAAAATTACATACCGACGTATTCGCCGTTTTTGATTACCATACCTTTAGGAGCCTTGGAAACCTCTCCGCTGTCAGACCAAGTCATATTTTCTCCTGTAAGACCGCTGAAGGTAAAATCTGAACTGGAAAACTCAGCAATAAGCTTTTGGCTAATTTCCTCAACGCTCATATCTGCTGTTACACCCTGATTGACACAGGCATTATAAATTGCATAAATACAGTCATACATATCGGCAGCAAACTGATTTGGAATACCGCCGTACTTTTCCTGATACTTTGTTACGAAGTTTTTAGTAAGCTCATCGGTAGCATCAGCGGTAAAAGGAGTAAGCAACATTACGCCCTCGGCAAGGGATTTATCAAAATTCTCAAGACTGAGAATACCGTCCATACCGTCAACACCGAAAAACTTGGGTGCATATGACATCTGCTTGGCCTGTGCAAGAATGAGAGATGCAGGAGTATAATATATAGGCAGAAACAGAAGATCCGCGCCTTTGGTCTTTGCGTCGTTGAGCTGAGACGTAAAGTCATTGTCCGAGTCATCTGTAAATGTGTTTACCGAAACAATCTCAAGACCGAGCTTTTCAGCTTCTGCTGAAAACTTCTGATAAATACCGGTTGAATACGCGTCTGAGTTGTTGTAAATAACAGCTATTTTAGTACCGAGGTTCTGCTCCTTAATATACTGTGCGGAAGCTGTTCCCTGGTTGGGGTCAGTAAAGCACATCTGATATATCGTATCCTTACGCTGGATTGTAACATTACCGTCTGCGTCAGGCTGACCTCCTATAACATCAGTTGAAGATGCAGAAGGAGTAAGAGTGAATATTTTGTCGTCATTTGCGACCGTTGATACAGCAATGCAGGGCTGAGTTGTAACAGTACCGCACAGTATCTGCATACCCCAGTCTTTAAGTGTATTATATGCATTTATTGACTTTTCAGGGTCATTCTCATCGTCCTCAAACTTGAGCTCGAACTTAATGCCGTCACCTTTGGCATTGATTTCCTCAATCGCAATTTCAGCAGCATTTTTTACTGCTTGACCGTAAAGCGCCGCCTTACCGGTGGTAGGTCCGATACCGCCGATTTTAATTGCAGCCGCACCGCTGACGCTGTTACCGCCCGTTTCTGAGCCGCCGTTTTTACAGCCGGCAAAGCATACAAGCGCCATGACCAAAGCAAGCATGACACAAACAATTCTCGTGAATTTTTTCATCTTTCTTCCTCTTTTCTGTATTTAACATTATAAAAGGCTTTGCCTTAAGGCAAAGCCACTTTATCATAACTTTACCAAAAATCTCATATTGGCTTATACCTTTCTAAATGTAGGTCAAGCACACCTGTAATCACAATTATAAAATAAGCCAAGGCAAACGATGCCTTGGCAATTATCCCGTTATCAGAAAAAGAGCACGCAAATTCAGCCGGTGAAGTATTTGAACCGGCATGATACATATTCTTTTCGCATAACTGAAATTTCATAATAATTACCTCAAATCCGACGCTTATACATTAATAAATATGATTCTAAGCGACTATTTTTTATAGTCTAAAGCAATATTCATCTTTTGTCAAGTATTTATTAAAAAATTATTCAAATATTACGCAGCAGCGTATAAACTCATAAAAATTTATTTAAGTTTCTCAGAAAAGAATTCTACGTATTTGTTGATGCGGTCAAAACATTCAAATTTATTTTCACCAACCGTCAAAACGTAAAGCTTTACCTTGGGCTCCGTCCCGGAAGGACGAACCACAACGCTGCAACCGTTTTCCAGCTCATAATAAAGCACATCCGAAACAGGAAGCGTTGTTTGTGAAATTTCTCCCGTGCGAAAATTCCTGATTCGTTTCAGTTTATAATCACGCAGGCATATAATATCCGTACCTGCGACGGCAGAATCATTGCTGTCACGCAGCGATTTCATAATACTGCCCACCTGCTCCATTGGCTGAGAGCCGCTTATGGAAAAGCTAACTGTTTTTTCAGCAAACCAACCGTACTTTTTATACAGCTCATCCATCGCCTGCTTAAGATTCATATGTTTATTTTTATAAAACATAGCCATCTGTGTGATAAGCATGGCTGCAACTACCGAATCTTTATCTCTGGCATATGTACCTTTGAGATAGCCAAAACTCTCCTCAAATCCGAGCAAAAAAGTATAATCGCCCGTCTTTTCAAATTCAGCAATCATCTCACCGATATATTTAAAACCTGTCAGCACTTCAAAATATTTAATATTATTATCGGCGCAGACCTTTTTAATCATAAGTGTAGAAACTATGGTAGAGATAACCGCGGCATTATCAGGCATCCTCCCGTTTGACCTCAGATTTTGAGCAATAAAATCACACAGTAACACTCCTATCTGATTTCCGGACAACAGTTCTACTGTACCGTCCGGCATGATAACGGCAACAGCACAGCGGTCAGCATCGGGATCGGTTGCAATAACAAGATCCGAGCCTATTTTTTCAGCGAGTTCTATGGACATTGAAAGCCCCTCGCGCTCTTCGGGATTGGGAGATTTTAACGTCGGAAAATCCCCGTCCGGGACAGCCTGGTCAGGTTGAATTGTAACATTGGCACCTATTGCTTCAAGAACTTGCGGAACGATTTTATAGCCTGCACCGTGAAAAGGAGAATATACAATGGAAACATTTTTTGCCTCATCGGAAATATCACCGAGTTCTAACTGTTCACCCAAAACACACTTAATATAAGCATCGTCAATCTTCTCGCCTATAATTTTATAAAGTCCGGACTGCACGGCAAAATCTTTATCCGCAAGCTCTACCGCAAGCGGATCGATACCTTTCATATACCCTAAGATTATATCAGCCTGTTCACCGGCAATCTGCGCGCCATCCTCAAAGTATGCCTTGTATCCATTATACTCCTTGGGATTATGCGAGGCCGTTATGTTAATACCGGCGATAGCGTGCAGTTCCCTTATTGCAAATGAAAGCTCGGGTGTCGGACGAAGTGAATCAAACACAAAAACTCGCACACCGAGTTTGCAGAGTGTCAAAGCCGCGTTTTCCGCAAAACGAACGCCGTTATTGCGTGAGTCAAAAGCTATCACAACACCTCTGTCTTTGGCTTGCTCCCCGATAGAGCATATATATTTACCGAAACCGTAAGACGCCTGTCTCACAGTATATATATTCATTCTGTTTGTACCGGCTCCCATAAGCCCGCGCAGACCTGCCGTACCGAAATTAAGCGACGTGTAAAAGCGAGAAAAAATCTCCTCGTCATTGCCATGCATAGATATAAGTTCCGCTTTATTTCTCTCGTCAAGACCTGCAAAGGAAAGCCATCTTTCATATTCTTTCATATAATCCATAAACAAATCCCCTTAAATTATATTTCTCGCCTGTTTTCCATAGCTCTTGCAAGTGTTATACTGTCAGAATATTCCAAACTTCCGCCGACAGGAATACCGAGTGCCAAGCCGGTAACCTTTACATCAAACGGTTTTAACAGCTTTGCTATATACATGGCAGTTGCCTGACCCTCAACATTCGGACTGGTTGCCATAATGACCTCGTTTATATCGTTTTCACTGACACGGACAAGCAATTCGGACAACTTAATATCATCCGGTCCCACGTCGTTCATGGGTGATATAAGTCCATGAAGAACATGATATAGTCCGTTAAAATCGCGGGTACGTTCAATCGCGTCCACATCACTCGGCTTTTCCACAACACAAATAACCGAGCGGTCTCGTTTATCCCCCGAACAAATAGAACACAGTTCTTTATCCGTCAGATTCTGGCAAACAGAACAGCAGCGGATTTTCTGCTTAGCTTCCAACAAAGTATCCGCAAATGTTTTTGCAACCGATTTATCGGCGGCAATAATATAATAAGCCATTTTTTGTGCAGACTTTGAACCGACTCCGGGAAGCTTTTCAAACTCCTCAACCAATTTAGAAAAAATAGGAATATACTGCATATGTCTGTCTTTTTATTAAAGCGTCGGAAAGTTAAGATTTAGTCCGCCCGTTGCGGCGCTCATCTTTTCCTCAAGTGCGGAATCAATCTGCTTTGAAACTTCATTAACAGCAGCAACAATCATATCCTCCAACATCTCGATATCATCCGGATCGACAGCTTCCTTTTCAAGCTTTACGGAAAGCAGTTCCTTTTTTCCGTTCATTTCCACAAGAACCATGCCTCCGCCGGACTTTGCGCTAAAAACGCTTTCCTCAACTTCCTTCTGAGCAGCCGCAACATCTTCCTGCATCTTTTGTACCTTGCGCATCATATCGCTCTGCTTCATATTATAACCTTCCGGTAATCTTGCTTTCATAATTTACTCCTTATACAAAATATCTTCAGCGCTGCTTAAAAGCTCGCTAAACGAATCTATTTCGTCACGACCTTCGACTGCTGCGCTTTCAGGTTCCTTAAAGCGTACTGTCCAGTCACTGCCAGACGCCTTTTTTGCAGCATTTTCAATAATAGATATATTCTCGGCACTGCTGAGAACCGAATACGCAAAATCGCATTTTGAACAAACAATATATAAAATATTAGCGCTTGTTAAAATAGATGATTTAGAAATGAACGGCAGAATAGACCTGCCGCCGAGAGCCGCAAGCTCATGCAGTAAATTCTCGGCAAAATCAGGCGATGCACCGTTGGGTTTCAGATGATTACCGGCGGATTCAGACGTCTTTTTGTCTTTCACACTGTCTACATGCACTGTTTTACGCTCATCTTCAACCCTTTCAGCACTATCTCTGCTTGTCTTTTTCTCAGTATTTTCAGTAAGTGAAACAACACCGAATTTTTCAAGCTTTGAAAGCCTGGCGTTCAAATCGTCATAATCTCCGCCGAGATTTGGATTAGTAAGCCTTATCAGCGTGAGCTCAGCCATAATATGCTTGTCTTTGTATCTTGAAACTTCATAGATACCGTTTTGAAGCAAGGATACACAGCGCACTATCTCTGCAAGCTCAAACCTATCGGCAAGTGAAGAAATTTCGTCGAGCCGCTGAGTATCGACAGACAGAAACGTACCGGCGTCCTTTACAAGCTTTACGATTATCATATCTCTAAAGCAGGAACACAGCTCCGAAAACAAAGCCACTGCATCCTTGGAATTTCTTCTGCACCGCGAATAGAATTCAAGCACAGCCGCCGTATCATTATCGGCAATCGCGGTGACTGCTGCCGAAAGCTCATCATACGAACAAATGCCGACAGTATTTTCAACAGTTTCGAGTGTCACTGTGTCACTGCCGTTAATGCATCTGTCCTAAACCGAAAGCGCATCCCGCATAGCACCGTCGGCAAGCTTAGCTATAAGATGCGCGGCACTGTCGGAAAGTTTAATTTTCTCACATTCGGCAACATATTTCAAGCGTTTTGCAATATCCCCGACATTAATTCGTTTAAAATCAAAACGCTGACATCTCGAAAGAATAGTCTGAGGCACCTTATTTATTTCAGTGGTTGCGAAAACAAAAATAATATGCTCCGGCGGTTCTTCAAGCGTTTTCAGCAAGGCATTGAAAGCCTGCGTGCTTAGCATGTGAACCTCATCAATAATATATACTTTATATTTTGCAAGAGCAGGAGTAAAAATAACATCCTCACGAAGTTCACGTATATTATCAACGCCGTTATTTGACGCGGCGTCTATCTCATATACATCCGGTAAACTGCCGTTTAAAATGCCTTTGCACGTATCACATTTATTGCAGGGATTACCGTTGTTCGGATCATCACAATTAACAGCCCGCGCTAAAATTTTAGCACAAGTTGTTTTCCCGGTGCCGCGTGTACCGGTAAACATATATGCGTGTGAAATTTTTTTATTTATAATTTGATTTTTTATCGTTTCAACAACATGCTCCTGACCGACAACGTCTTCAAACGCCTGCGGTCTGTACTTTCTGTATAGAGCCCTGTACACGGATACACCTCCGACTTTGCGGCACAAAATGAAATCACACAGCCCTGTTCGAACGTTTGCAAACACGAGCCTGACATAGGCTTTACTCAAAACAGGCAGCTCGGCGTCACATACCGTAAATTGCTTAATGCTGCTCGGTTCCCCGCCTGACATATTTCACAACGCGATATTGCGCCGAACCTATTTCTCAACGTAAATTCCATGCCGCTTACCGTATCCGCAAACACCCTCATAAAGGCATTCTCCCCCGCTGCAGCGGATTGCAGGTTCAAGGCACCGCTAACGCCCCGGATAGTGTGACTTCACTTTATGCCGCAAATATAATATATTATATAATATCACAAATATATTTTCAAGTATTATTTAGAAAAGAGAGAGACAAACATCGCCGGCAGTGCCCATAACAACTGATACACCAAAATTTGTATCGGAAAATAGGAGGTCATTCCGGAAAAGAAAGCCAAAAAAGTGACCAAGGCAAACGCAATAACAGAAGAAATAGCCTTAATAATTCTGCCCGCGCCGAATGCAAATTTTACAGATTTACAACCGTGCAGGGCAAAAGCAAGCCCGCATATGCCGGTCCTTGATGCAATAAGAGACGGGGCTTTTTCCACAGGTCTGAATTTTTGGACACATCTCTGCGCACTTCCGAAGTTGAGTATTTTGAAAAGTAGCTTATCGTCTGTCCGATAATGATAAAACAAAGTATCCGTATTAACATTTTGATCATGCTCTGCAATAACCACGCACACCTGATCTCTTTCGTATGTTTCAAACGCTCTTTTAATATTTGCCGACAATGAATAGCTTAACAGAAAAACACCTGCCAGTCTGCCGTCGTATGCCGCAAAAAGAACATGCTTTGATTTCTGTTGATAAATAATTTCAAAATCTCTGTCGTCAAATTCAATTCCGAAATGTTCCATCAACTGCTTATTTCCGGCAAGAAATACTTTCGAATCAATAAGAGATGAATATCCCATTTTATCGTGATAATAAATATCATCTATCCTCGGCAGAGTCTTAATATCCTCACTGAACAAAGGCTTGAGGGGTCCGCCTGCAACGCGGTACAGTGAATTAAGATATAAAATCACCTTATCAGCCGTTGCATCGCCGTAAAAACGTATTCCGTTAAGAGAAACAGAAAAAATATCCGAATCATCAATAACCACTGTCTGGACATCGTCAAGCTCAAGACAGCTGTTAATCCCTACTATGCTGCCGCCGTTTCTGCGCGTTTTTTTACTGTTAGTATATACGGAAACGGCAAAATTCATGCCCTGAATTAAAGGAGACACGGCACAAAGAGCGCCCGCTGCAAACTTGAGACAGGTAGTAAAGCTGCCGATAACGGCATAGTTTACAGCCGCAGTAAGTACAGCCCCGAAAAGCAGAAAAATCCCCGGTGCAGAATATTTGCTGCATAAATCAAAGTCCAAAAAACTTCTGCGCACAAAATCGGAAACAAACTCGCTCCGAGCGGCATAAGCTATATCGTTGCTGCATCCCGTATCAACTATAATATCGTTGATAAGCTCGTCATTCTGTCGGTTATCCATAACCATTTTAGTACCTTCGGCAGAAACAATCGCAAAGTTTTTATAAATATTATCTGCAATTATCCTCTTTGAATTTATGCTGAAAAACAGCATAGTTACGTACAATAGGTCAAATACAATACATTCACTTGCCGGAGTTTTTAAAACAATATAACAAATATCCAGCACGAATGAAAAAATAAATATTACAGCAAGAAAGGATTCGGAGGAACATTTCAGCTTAAATATTCCCGCAAAGCCGTTCCAGATAGAAGCAGCGTTTACAGCTGTTGCAGCAACCGATAAAGCAAGCATTATCGGAATATAAACCGAGATATCATATTCTATATCAATCCCGGGAACGGTAAACCCGGTACAAAGGGCGGTAAAAAGCGCTCCGGACAGACAGGCTGTTATAAATGTCAGAATGGTTTTCAGCGATGCTGACGAACGTATGCGTCTAAGCTCGGCGGCAACATCCTCCTTTTCCTCTTCATTTTCGTAATCGTCAATTTCCTCGGTTGGCTCAAAGGCGGGTATTTCCTCTCCCTCGACGTCCTCTTCTTCCCCGTCTCCCTTTGCAAATGAAGCAATCGGACTTTTAATTTTTTCATGCGCCTGCTCTTTGATTGAATTAAATGTAGCAGTATCAAAATATCTTACGTTTTCAATCGAAGCCGAAATTTCATTGCTCGTATTATCGGAAGAATTTTCTTCTGAAATTTTGTCGTCAGCACTTTCGTATGTACCGTCACTTTCTTCGGTATTCTCGAAATCGAAATCCCGAACTTTTTCAGTATGTGTATCTCTGCCGTGCACCTTTTCCGAATGTATAGCTTCAAAAACACCCGTGATGGACAGGCCCTGAGGTTTAACGACCTCGACGTCATCTATGTCGGTACTTAGACACTCAGCCACCTCAGGCTCGTCTTTTTTATCGCCAAAATCCCTAAGTATTGTTTCAAGATCAAAACTCTCATTGCCCTTATTTTCATATCCGGCATTTTCAAATTTCTTGAGTTCGTCTAAATTCAGTTTGTCACTCATACCTAATCCCCAAAATTTATCTGTTTTTAGCTATTTCCTGCATCACAACGGCAGCTGCGACCGAAGCGTTTAAGCACGAAACCCTGCCGTGCATCGGAATACTCACGACAAAATCACACTTCTTTTTAAGCAGTGCAGACACTCCATTGCCCTCGCTGCCTACAACAAGCGCTAAATCACAGTCGTAATTTTCATTGTAATACGTCTTATCCCCATCCATATCACAGCAGAAAATCCATACACCGCGTTTTTTCAGCTCATCTACTGTATGCGAAAGATTTGAAACGCGAACAACAGGCAGATAATTCAGCGCGCCGCCCGCCGCCTTGGCAACTGAAGCCGTAAGCCCTGCGGCGCGTCTTTTTGAAATCACAACGCCGTGTGCGCCGAAGCACTCGGCAGTTCGTATAATAGCTCCGAGATTATGCGGGTCTGCTATCTCATCTGCAAGTATAATAAACGGACGTTCATTTCGGCTTTTCGCAAGGCTGAAAATATCCTCAAGCTGCGCATAATCAGCCACAGCAGCCTGCGCCGCAATTCCCTGATGATTATCCTTAGAAAATTTTGAATTAAATTTATCCGACGGCAATTTAATTATAGGTATTCGTTTTTTTGCAGCCAGCGCAACTATCCTCCCGGCACTGCCACCGGCAGTTTCAGAAACAAACAGCTTATCTACCTGCCGCCCCGAACGCAGTGCTTCCAGAACATTGTTTCTGCCGAAAATATAGTCCTGCACCATTCCGTCTTCCGCCATCGCCGTCATTTTATACTCCTTCATAATTTATAAATTATATTATATCATATTTTGTCGTAATATCAAATACTTTTTATGCTTTTAAAAAGCAGGTCAGAGCTTTGCTGACCCGCTGATAAAAGTTGATATATATTTTATTAGTACTCCGACCGCAACGGCCGCAAGAGCGTGCAAAACGGAAAAGCTGCTTACAAAGAACATCTTTGCCGCCGGTGTCATGAACAGTACAGAAGACAGCACGGCTGGAATATATGACAAGGCTGTCAATGCTAAATTATGACATTTTCTAAAAGAAATAGATATAAATGAAGGAGCAATGAAAGACATAAACGCAACGGCAAAGAATCCACCCGCTGCCTGCGGTAAAACCGTAAATTTCAAAATAACGGTAAGTAAAATAAACATAACTGAACAGACTGCCGCAAAAAGCATATTTTGCTTCTGAAGCGGTTCAACAGAAAACCAAGACATACGCTCAAGACCCCGCCGGCGAATACAGAATACGGATAATACAGCGCAAGCAGGTACCGCGCCGAATGCAATCAAACCAAGAACCTGAGGACTAAACAAAAGAGATTTGTTTATCAGCGAGAACAAAATACCGCAAACAACAAAAACTATTGCAAAAAGCATCTCATTTACGAGTAAATCGCAAATCGAAGCGAAAATCGCCTTAGCTCCCGTTACCGCCGAATAAACCGAATTAATACCGCCGTTTGAAATAACATCATTATTTTTACTGTCATACATCGGACATGAGCATGAATTAAATGCAACAGTTTTTAATGAATTGACACTTTTTGCGCCGATATAAACAGGAGTATGTTTGTTTTTAACACAGATATCAGCTAACTTCTCACTTTTATCGTCAAAATCATAAATAACATCACAATCTGATATTTCACTGCTGTGAGTTAATGACTTATAAGAAACGCATTTAATATCTGAATCGTCTTTATAAATTTGCTTTGCAAATGACTTTGCAAATACCTCGTTATCAGGACAAACGATAACACTTCGAACGCCGTCTGCTTTAAGACTGCGCAGCATACTCAGTCTGCCCGCCGAAATATTACGCTTGAGCCCTATAAATCCGATAAGCTTAAATCCTGACTTTTCATAAGATAAATCAACATTAATAATATCTGTCTGCTTGACTGCAACGGCAATAATTTCAGTCGATGTACCTCTGAGCTTATCAAGAGCTTCACGGTAACGCTCATAATCATTACTGCCGCATAGCTTGAGCACAGACGTATAGTTACCCCGTGCGATTAGCACGCTGCTCCCGTCATATACAATTCCGCATACGCCGTAATCATAGTCTGTATCGGAATAATCGGAAATAACAGGGCACATTGAACGAATGTCATCATAGTCAATGCCCACGCCTTTAAGCACCTTGACAGTCAGCTTTTTAAAAGAATAATAGGGCGACTGTTTTTCGGCGTTTTCATTACAAAACGAACAGTACAAAAATATACTGAAATTGCTTTTATTTATTTCAGACAACTGACGGTATTCGCCGTTTTCCAGTATAAAGCCGGAGATTTTTGAAATATTATCATATAAAGCACTGTGCTTTATTAAAAAAATATCGGTGCTGTTCAGACTGTTAATTACAGCATGTGACTTTAAATATACACCTTTTTTATAAAGCCTGTGTCCGCATATGCCAAATGCCGCCTCGGAAAATACAGAAATAAAATCAGCCGTAAATACGGCAATCAGCAAAAATGCAGAAGCAAAAAACGCGGAATAATCCGAAGCAATCAAAGCACTTATCAAACCGAACACAAGTGACAAAGCAAGTAAAAGCAAGGAGAGGATTTTTGAAAAATCGCACACTCTCACAGCCGCACGGAATCGCCTGTCCGCTCCGTCTGCCCGCCTTTGTACGTATACGCGATACGATATATCCGTAACGACCGCTTTCGCACTTCCTTTAACAATATAACTTGAACAGAACAGCATATTATATTGACGGGAAACATCCGCATTTTCCTCATTAATCACACCTGCATGTTTAAAAACCGCATTTTCATGCGTGATCTCCGTTTCGTCGGCGACAAGCTCGTCGGATTCGATTATTCTTGCGTCAAAAGGAATGTAATCGCCCTTTTTCAAAAGCACCACGTCTCCGTAAGTTATGTTTCTGTATTCAAGTTCAACTTCCCTGCCATCACGTAATACGGTCAGTCTGCCATAGTCAAAAGGAGATATATGGCTGTTTTGGCGCTTAATAAGCTTAGATAAAAAATGCAGCGTGCAAGAGCAGATTACGGGAAACACTGCCACGGTGATACCGTAAAAAACATAATTAATATCTTTCTTAAAAAGCGCAGTCAGAAAATACACGGACGCTGCAAGCAAAATAAAAAACAGCGCGCGTAAAAGACCGATTCTATTATGACGCACCGAATTATATACACGAAAATTAGGACCGTCCTTTTTCAAACGCTCCTCCGCCTTATTTTGTGACAAGCCGGACTTAAAGTCTGTTTCCAGCTCCTGCTGCAATTCAAATGTGTTTAGCTTATAAAATTTCAAGAATTTTCATTTCCTCTTTTATTTTTATCGGAAGATAAAAAGAACCTGTGATTTTTATATACAAAAAAACGATTAAGCAAATAATTAAGAAAGCCTGTCGTAAGAGTCGCCGGAATTTTACCGACATATTCATCAAAAATCATGCAGTAAAAAGAAATAATTACAGGACTAATTAGAATGCAAATAAGACATACAACAAGATATTTCAGCGCTTCTTTTCCCAATGAAGATTTTTCACGCCTGAATACAAGCTCCCTGTTCACAATAAAGCTGCAGCACAAGCCGATAGACATTGATATCGGCTGGATAAGACGAAAATTTATATCAGCAAAATTAAGAAGCAGATAGTAAACACCGCAATCCACGGCGGCACTTACAATTCCCGTACAGGTAAACCGCAGCAGCCTTTTCAACTCATTTTTTATTTTAAATTTATTTATTTCCATAATATTCAAAATTATCGTAAAAATCAAAAATATATTTGAATTATATCATATAATCGCAAAAAAGTAAATACAATTATATTTTGAACATACATCTGAGAATATTTTTTCCCATATGAAGCATAATATTAAAAAAGCAAAGGAGATGAAAAAATGAAAAATAAAAACGGTCTTTTGATTTACACAGCAATAGGTACGGTACTGGGCGCCGGCATCGGCATGATGGCAGGCAAAAATATTTGCTGCAAAACAGGTACGCTCAAAAAAACTGCCGGAAAGGCTCTTCGGGCAGCCGGTTCTTTCATAGAGCATATGTCATTTTAATAAAATATCTGATTAGACCCGGCGCTCACGACGCCGGGTTTATTTTCTGCAAATATTGATTTTATTTACAATTTAAACTATAATAGACAATGAGGTGATAAAATGGCATTGAAATACCATGTTTTAAGCAAAGAGCTTCAAGAGCAAATAACTGAAGATCGCGCAAAAAACTGGGAAAATCCGTATAAATGCAAAGATACCGACGCGCTTAGACGCGATCCCGCACACGACAACGCAAACCTATGGCGCCCTGCTTTTGTACGTGATATTGAAAAAATACTTCATTTGCCGGTATATAACAGATATGCTGATAAAACCCAGGTTTTTTCATTATACCATAATGATGATATTTCAAGAAGAGGGTTGCATGTACAGCTCGTCTCACGTATTGCGCGCAATATCGGCGCAGTATTAGGTCTTAACATTGACCTTATTGAAGCAATAGCACTCGGACATGATTTGGGACACACCCCTTTTGGTCATGCCGGCGAGCGCTTTTTGAGCGAACTGCTGCACCAAAATACCGGATGCTATTTCAATCACAATGTACATAGCGTAAGAGTAGTGGACAGGCTTTACAGAAGAAATCTCACTCTACAAACTCTTGACGGAATTCTTTGTCATAACGGCGAATTTGAAAAGAAAGAGTATATACCCAAGCCTTGCAATAATTTTTGCAATTTTGACAAAAAATTTTTGCAATGCTGTAATTTAGGCAAAGAGGCAATTGACAGGCTGATCCCATCTACTCTTGAGGGATGCGTAGTACGTATCAGTGATATGATAGCCTACCTCGGCAAGGACAGACAGGATGCAAGAATTGCAAAAATAATAGACAGTAACAATGAGTTTGCCCCGAACGAAACCGGATCTAAAAATGCCGAAATCATCAATAATTTAATTGTTGATATTATAGAAAACAGCTACGGCAAGAGCTTCATTCATTTAAGCCAGACAGCGTATAATGACCTAAAAAAAGCAAAAGACGAAAATACGGAAATAATATACAAAAACAAGGAAATAAGCGATATTTATGATAAAGTTATAAAACCGATGTTTGAACAGATGTACAAAAAATTGCTTAGCGACATTAAACAAGGAAACAAAAATTCGTTTATTTTCAGACATCACATAAATGACATAAATTATCAGACAAAATATTACAGTCAATTTGATTATATCAACGAAAGTCCCGATTTCATTGTCTCAGATTACATTGCCAGCATGACAGACGATTACTTTATAGAGCTTTACCGTGAAATGTTTCCCGACAGCAAATTCAAAATAGAGTACAAATCATACTTTGAAAATTAAGACTGGAGAATTTATGGGTTATTATGAATACGTAGCCACATGTCTATTCGGGCTCGAAAAGTTTTTATCAGACGAAATTGAAGCTCTTGGCTATAAAAAACTGAAAACAGTTGACGGCAGAGTAACATTTTGCGGAGACGAGGATGCTGTTGCAAGATTCAATATTTTTTCAAGATACGCAGAACGTCTTTACATAAATCTTGGGAGCTTTACCGCGTCTACCTTTACCGAGCTTTTTGACGGTACAAAAGAGCTGCCTTTCGAATGCTTTATCGGTATTGACGACTGCTTTCCCGTAACAGGCAGCTCAGTAAAATCCAAACTCACATCTATCCCCGATTGTCAGAGTATTATAAAAAAGGCAATTGTTGAAAAGCTCAAAGAAAGCTACCGAATTGACTGGTTTAAAGAAACCGGCGCTCTTTATCGAATTGAATTTTTTATATCACACGATATTGCGACAATAATGATTGACACAAGCGGGGCTCCTTTACACAAACGCGGTTACAGACCTGATTCCAACGCTGCCCCACTGCGAGAAACGCTTGCTGCGGCAATGGTAAAAATCGCACGCCCTCGGACCGACGTTCTTTTATGGGACCCGTTTTGCGGTTCGGGAACAATAGCCATCGAAGCAGCTATGCTCATGACAAATACCGCGCCGGGTTTAAACCGGACCTTTGCCGCACAACAGTTTGATTTTCTCGATGATAATATATGGAAACGTGCAAAGGAAGAAGCAAAAGACAAAATAATACAAAACTGCGAGTTTTATGCATTTGCCTCGGATATCGACGGCAAATGCATAAGTCTAACTAAAGCAAATGCAAAACGCGCCGGAGTAGAAAACAGTATTAAAGTATTTAAAATGGATATGAGGTATATAAAAACAAACGGTAAGCGCGGCACTATTGTCTGTAATCCGCCTTACGGTGAACGCATGATGAATCTAAATTCGGCAGAAAAGTTATACAAAGATATGGGTGTCGCATTCTCAAAGTTGGATAATTGGCAGATTTACATTATTTCGTCATTCGACGGCTTTGAAAAAGCCTACGGAAGGCACGCGGACAAAATACGAAAGCTTTACAACGGAAGGCTAAAATGCAATTATTATCAATATTTTAAAAATAAAAAGGTGCGGACATAATCCGCACCTTTAATTTTTTATTGAATTTCAATTCTTTTCTGTTCAGGTTCGCGCTTTTCCAGCTTCGGCAGCTTAAGTGTCAGAACTCCGTTATCAAAGCTTGCATTAATAGCTCCCTCATCAATCTCCGATATATCGAAGCTACGTGAAAATGAGCCATAAGAACGCTCGCGTCTGATATACTCTCCTTTGTCATTTTTTTCTTCTTTCTCATCATTGCGCACAGCTGAAATGGTCAAATAACCGCCGGATACATCAATACTGATATCCTCTTTCTTAAATCCAGGCAGATCGGCCTTCAGTACAAACTCGCCGCCGTTATCTATTATATCGGTTTTAAATCCGATATTGCCGGGCGAGAAGAATTGCTTTTCAAGATTTTCCATTTCCTTGAAAATATCATAATTTCTCAGTGCTGAGCTGCGCTCATAAGGTGTAAGTCCAAACATAGTTATTACCTCCCAAAATAAACCGGCATAAAACCGTATGTAATATTGTGTCTTAGGTTTTTCCCTTTGACAATTATTATTATACACACCGATTGTTAAAATAAAAGGCATAAATTATGTCTAAATTGTAAAAATTAGCACTCGATATATTCGAGTGCTAATTCGTTCTTAGAATTTACTGCAGTTTTTTTATGACGTTATCTATATCCTTCTTACGGGAGATAATCATGAGATGGTCATTCGGCTTTATAACATAGTCAGCATGCAGAGTCACATTCATTTCTGAATTTTCATCCTTAACCGCAATAATAGAAATATTATACTTAGCCCTGATATCAGAATCTTTCAGGCTGTGACCTACCCACTCTTTAAGAGGTGATATTTCAAAAATCGAATAATCATTTCTCAGTTCGATATAGTCAAAAATATTATCATTACTATATTTTATAGCAACACGCTCTGCTATATCCTTATCAGGATGTATTACCTCGTCAGCACCGTTGCGCAAAAGAAACTTTGTATGTATAACGCGTTTTGACATACTAACAACGTATCCCGCGCCAAGCTCCTTCAAAAGACAGGTTATCTCAAGGTTACTCTGAAAGTCACTGCCTATACATACAAAACAAATATCAAAGTTGGACACACCCAAATGACTCAGCACGTCCTCTTTGGTGCAGTCTGCCACAAGTGCGCTTGTGACAAGCGGCATCATATCCTCAACTGCCGATTCAAACTTGTCAACTATCATAATTTCATTTTTCTGTTCAATAAGATTTTTGCAAAGATGATGGCCAAACCTGCCCATTCCTATTATCAATATAGATTTCATAACTTTCTCCTTATATACCTAACCAATAATAACATCCTCAGTGGGGTAACGCATATCCGGCACCCTTTTTCTGTCAAGAAAGGATACCGCAAACGAAAGACTTCCTACTCTGCCGCAAAACATTAAAAAAACTATAACAAGCTTTGACAGCACCGTAAGATCACGTGTGATTCCCGTTGTCATTCCGACTGTGCCCAACGCAGAAAATACCTCAAACGATGCATCTACCAAAGAAATATTTTGATTTAGTGTAATCACCAATATAGCAGCGATTGCCAGAGAAGCATTCACAAAAAACACTGTACTTGCCTTTTTAATTAGATCATCGTCAATCCTACGCCTAAAAACATTACAGCCCTTTTCTTTTTTGATATATGCCATAATAAAGAACACTATTGCCGCAACAGTCGTTGTTTTAATACCGCCGGCCGTTGAGCCCGGGCTGCCGCCGATAAACATAAGAAGCATGGTTACCGCCTTGCCCGCATCGGAAAGAGCCGCCGTATCGACCGTATTAAATCCGGCCGTTCTGGGTGTAACCGAAGAAAACGCCGAAGCCAGCAGCTTATCCTTAAACCCCATATCGGCAAATATTCCCCGACTTTCCGATATCCAAAAAAATACAGTGCCGCCTACAAGCAAAACCAGGGTTGTTATAAGCACGATCTTGGTGTGCAGCATATATTTCTTCACATGCAGCTTATTTTTATAAACATCACTCCAGACCGAAAACCCAATACCGCCTATAATAATCAGCAGCATAATAACAACATTTATCGTTATATCGCCGACATAATTACAAAAGGATGAATAGGCACCCTGCTCACCCATAAGATCAAAGCCTGCATTGCAAAAAGCAGAAACCGCATGAAATATTCCGAAATATACCCCTTTTAAAAACCCGTATTCCGGGATAAATCTCATAGACAGTATCAAGGCCCCTGTAAACTCGAAAATAAAAGTTCCCGATAAAATAAATTTAACAAGCCTGACACCACCGCCAACGTGCATTGAATTTAAGCTGTCATGAATAAGCTCCCTGCTTTTAAGACCTATCTTTTTCCGCAACAGCATCATGCCGTAAACACCTAACGTGATAAATCCCAATCCGCCTATCTGAATCATAATCAGAATAACAACCTGACCGAAGTAAGTCCAGTGCAAAAAAGTGTCATATGTAACAAGCCCCGTCACACAGGTGGCAGAAGTTGCTGTAAAAAGCGCGCCTATAAAGCTTGTGCTCTGCCCTTCTCTTGTAGATATCGGAAGCATTAAAAGCAGTGTTCCGGTCATTATTATCAGGAAAAATCCCAATGTAATCATCTGTGCACGCGACATAGCAATTTTTCCGATTTTTATTTTCTTTTCCTCCTTTAACATTATTCAAACGGAGACTTAAAGTTTCCGTTTGAATAGACTTTATCAATAAGTGAGCATTACACCGTCATCTGTCGCGGTGCAATAAATAGCCTTAATATCGGTTTTATAATTTTCTACAAGTATCTGCGCTATTTTATCTTCAATTTCTTTTTGAATAAACCGCTTCAGCGAGCGGGCGCCGAACTTACGGTCAAACCCCTTCTCCGAAACGTAATCAAGTGTTTTGTCATCAAATGAAAACTCTATTTCACGCACACCGAGATTGTCTTTGAGGTCTCCTAACATAATATCAGCAATATGCCGGACAGTATCGCCTCCCAAAGGAGAAAACGTTATAACCTCATCAACACGATTGATAAACTCCGGACGCAAAAATGTAAGCAGAGCTTTCATCGCCTTTTCTGATTCCAGTTCCTCTTGAGTACGGTTAAATCCCGTAGCGTTCATAGCACCGGCAGTGGCGTTTGTAGTCATGATTATTACGGTATTTTCAAAATTCACGGTTCTGCCCTGAGCATCAGTGAGTTTTCCGTCATCAAGAATCTGAAGCATGATGTTCAGTACATCCGGATGAGCTTTTTCAATTTCATCAAACAGAACTACACTGTATGGCTTTCTGCGTATTTTTTCAGTCAACTGACCAGCATCATCATAGCCTACATAACCGGGCGGCGCACCGATAAGCTTTGAAACGCTGTGCTTTTCCATGTACTCGCTCATATCTATGCGAATAAGAGTTTCCACACTGTCAAACAGTTCCATGGCAAGCCTGCGCACAAGCTCCGTTTTTCCTACGCCTGTTGGACCAGTAAATATAAATGAAACAGGGCTTCTGTTAAAGCCTATACCTACGCGGCGGCGTTTTATGGCAGAAGCAACCGCATCCACCGCTTTATCCTGTCCGATAATGCGCTTTTTTAGATTGTCAGCAAGCTTTGTCAGCTTTTCATATTCTTGCTCCTGTATTTTTGCTGCCGGAATTCCCGTCCAAAGCTCCAGCACATACGCAATGTGACCAAAATTCAGTTCTGTCACGGAATCTGCCTCTGTATATTCTTTAAGAGCATTTTCCGCTACACACTCAGCCGCGCGCAGTTCTGCGATTTTTTTATATGTCTCTTCATTCTGTTCGGCCCCCGTGAGCTCTTCAAGCTGTTGCTTGATCTGCGTCAGCGCGCGCGTATTCTTAACAATGGAATTTTGCGCCACATTTTCAAGGGCCGCACCGCTGCACGCCTCATCTATAAGGTCAATAGCTTTATCCGGCAAAAATCTGTCTGTTATATACCTTTCGGACATCAGCGCAGCCTGTGCGAGCAAAGCATCGGGAATTCTAACATTATGATACTGCTCATATTTGGGACGTATTCCCTTGAGAATTTCAATAGTATCGTTTATAGTAGGCTCGTCAACCATGACCGGCTGAAATCTGCGCTCAAGCGCCGCGTCTTTTTCTATATATTTTCTGTACTCTGAAAGAGTAGTTGCGCCTATAACCTGAATTTCACCGCGGGACAATGCCGCATTCATTGTTCCTTCACTGTCACCCGTTCCCACAAGATTATGAATCTCATCGATGACGAGTATAATATTACCAAGCGCCACAACCTCCGATATCAGTCCCTTAATTCTGGCTTCGAACTGACCACGAAACTGCGTGCCGGCGACAAGCGCCGTCAGATCAAGAAGATAAACCTCCTTATCAAGCAGCTTTGCCGGAACCTGTTCATCGGCAATTTTTTGCGCAAGTGCCTCTGCAATGGCAGTCTTACCGACACCCGGCTCACCGATTAACACGGGATTGTTTTTTGTGCGTCTATTCAGTATGCGAATTAACCTGGTAAGCTCTACGTCACGCCCTATCACAGGGTCAAGCTTCCCATCGTGAGCATTTCTTGTTAGATTTACTCCGTACTGGTCAAGATATTTTCTCTTTTTGTCAGTACGTTTTTGCTTTTTCTCATCCTTTTTATTATCGGTCTTCTCCGCACTGCGTTCCGTATCCGGCTGCTTGCCGGATGACACAATGTTATTCATGAAATTACCGAAAAACGGAGGAAACGAAGGCGCAGTTTGAGAATCCATTTCATCAGGAGAAATTCCCATCTGATCAACCATTGAATCAAACTCCTCAGACATAGTATCTATATCTTCATCCGAAATACCCATATTCTTAATAATCTGATCAACCTGATGTATACCAAGCTCTTTAGCACATTTCAGGCAGTAACCCTCATTAACGGTTTTATTATCTTCATATTTTGAGACAAATACAACCGCCATACGTTTATTGCATCTTGCACAAAGCATCATTTCTTCTCCTTGTTAGCTTGAGATTTTGCCATGTTTTCTTTAATCTTTATATACATCTGTGCATAATCAAAAAATGCTATAATAGTAGCTACAATGCTGCAACACATAAGAATTGTAGCATAATGCTCAGGCAGGGTCTGCTCGTCGGTGGCAAGAATTATCATAACACAGGCAAAAAGTATTACAGTAGCTATCTTGCCAGACCATTTTGACTGAACGACAAACTTTTCCTTTAAAAGATTTATACCTCCGAGAATCATTATAACTTCCTTGACAATGAACAATACAAGAATCCACATGGAAATTCTTTTATTTATCGCAAGACAGCCGACAGCAGACAGCTGCATAAGTTTATCCGCGACAGGATCGGCAAGCTTGCCGAAATCGGTAATTTTATTATACTTACGTGCTATATACCCGTCAAGAACATCCGTAGCGGAAGCGATAAAAAATATCGCAGCTGCCGACACACGAACCGCAGCGCCGTCGCCCGCTGTATACGTCAGTATGAAAACAGGCACTAAAAACAACCTGATAATTGTAAGTATATTAGGTAAATTCATATTAATCTCCGTTATTTTATATTTAAAATCGAATTTATCGGATTAATATTCGATACAGTTTTAAGCAAAACGGTCGAGTCGATTGTCTTCCTTGAAAACAAGCTGCCGCTGTCAGGGTCGACGCCCTTGGATACAGCAGAGAAAACAACAGAAATTGCAAATACTATAATAAGTCCTCTCAGGACTCCGAATATAAGTCCACCGACCTTATTTACCATCCCGCCAAGCGGCAATGCGTTAAATACGGCAGTAACAAGTCTGGAAACCACCCACAAAATTATACTTAAAATAACAAACAGTACAATAAGAGCAATAACCCTACTTATTGTCCCACTTATCGGCGCCGCTATACTGTCAATAAGATTATCTTTTGCAGCATTGCTGTTCTCCGTAACAGAATTTGCCATTTCAACAATTTCACTCGTATCTATTCCCGCAAATTCCAAAACGGATTTCAGCTCCGACGGCATTCTTTCAACAGCACCCGCAACATCAATACTGTTTAAAGCATCTTCATAAGACTTGCCTACAGAACTCGAGTCAACTGCGCCCAATATGTATTGCTTAATAGAAGGGTTAACAAACTCTTGATTAATATATCCAGAAACAGGTCCGCTCAGCATAACAGACAAAACAATGGCAACAACCGTGCCCAAAAGACTGAAAAGCGTACCGATAAGACCTTTTTTAAATGCAAAAAGTGCCGATACAATTAGTATTGCAACTAAAACAATGTCAATTATAATACTCACAGTAAACTCTCCTTACCTTTAATTAATTAAATTATATACTATCCCGGAATCACTTACAACCAAAACCGAATTTTTATCTGAAAATAATACATACATGGCATCATTTGGATTTTCACGCTCTGAGATAAGCTTACCGGATACTGTATAAATATGAATTTTATCTCTCGATAAAAGCGCCAATCTGTCTCCGAAAATATCCGCTGAAATAACAGTTACATCTGTTTCGGTCTCAGATATTTTTTTACCGGCGTTGTCAAATACCGTTACGGCAGAACTACCGCTATGACTGTCGCTCAGCACAACACAGTTATATTTACCTCTTGTGAGCGAATAAGCCTGTAAAAATTTATTGCCAAATTCATATCTGCATTTTTCCTTGCCCTTGGAGTCCAGTATACAAACGCCCCATTCAAACAGCGCGCATACTGTCGAATCATCCTTGCATATAACCGATACGGCGATATTATCTTCAAATTCTGCATTCCAAAGACTCTCCTCTTCGGTAAAACTATAATAGTTTATCTGGGGGATAATGCTGCTTCCCTCAATATAGTAAGAAGATACTGCCGCATGGCGGTTATCCTCTGAAATGTCAACGGATAGAATATACCGCGACATACTGTTGAGCTTGTATATTTCTTCAAAAGAAGAATTGTATACTATAAGCTTATTTTTATATGCATCGCTTTCCGTTACAACTGCAAAATAGCCGCTGTCATTCATTGACGCCGTAACGATATTATCATCAAAGGTTATATCAAAAACAACTGCAAAGGAATTTGCAACGATAAGATGCCGCCCTCCGCGGTCAAATGTCATAACATATTTATCGGTGGTAACAAGCGCCGGATTGTTAAATCCCGTCAGCACACTTTGAAACTGTGTTCCCGCATTATCCATAATGACAAGGCTGTCCGATGTGACCCTCGCAATACCGTCCTTATAGACACCTACAACGTCAGAGGGATTATAATCATAATCTATGACCGAATTATCCTCACTTTTATCAGATGAAAAACCTATATCTATTTTTGCGGCAAGACGTCTGAAATTATCTGCATTTAACTTATCTTTATTAATAAAAAGCAAAACAATTGCAAATACAGCCGCTACAAACAGAAGAAGAAAACGCGCAAACCTGATTTTTGATTTTATTTTTTCTTTCTTGGAGTCCTGCTGTTGCTCACGGATATCTATTAAATCGTCCTGCTCGCTATATTCCGGCATAAGCGTTTTCCACCTCCTTTATATCATAAAAAACCCTATTAAGATACAAGC
The DNA here is from genome assembly GCA_902492505.1 of uncultured Eubacteriales bacterium. Taxonomy (GTDB): domain Bacteria; phylum Bacillota; class Clostridia; order Oscillospirales; family QAKW01; genus RGIG9041. The sequence continues at coordinate 6,167 of CABULU010000010.1, read as the reverse complement.
CTTGCGGCGGCGCGGTTTTTCCCGCAGCGCTGCGGTCTCTTGCTGCAATTATATACGAAATTTGATTTTTGTCAATCTTTTGTTCGTTAACTGCAAGCAGAGTACCTACAATTATACGAACCATTTTATATAAAAAACCGTCGGCACATATACGAACTTGCACGCAGTCGTCTGTTTTCAGCACAGAGCAGTAATATACGGTACGAAACGTATCTGCAATTTTTGACCCGTTTGCCATAAATGAACGAAAGTCATGCCGTCCTACAAATTCCTTTGCCGCGTCATTCATAAGCTCTGCATCAAGCTCACCTATATAGTGATAAGCAAATCCGTTCAAAAAGGGATTGCGCGGTCGTCCGCCGTATATCTTATAGATATACTCCTTGGCAACAGCGTCGTAACGCGGATGAAAATTGTCAGACACTTTTATGCATTCATACACTCCCATGTCGTCCGGAAGGGCAAAGTTCAACGCCGCCACCGCCTTAAAGGGTTCAATATCATACGGCGGCGTAAAGCAGAAACAATAGCCGTTTGCATGTACTCCGCTGTCAGTTCTGCTGCATCCGGTAACATCGACACGGACTCCGTACAGCTTTTCGATAGCGTCCTGAACACAGCTCTGCACACTTTTCCCGTTCTTCTGTACCTGCCATCCCACATAAGCCGACCCGTTATATTTTAGCTTTACAAGTAACTTTGACACAAGCGCTCCTAAATAAAAATATTTGTAAGTATTACAGATATCAGAACAGCTAAAACAACAAACGCAGCAATATAGTCTCTGAGAGAAAAGCTGTATATCTTATAACGGGTTCTGCCGTCGCCTCCGTTATAACATCTGCACTCCATAGCATCCGCCAACTCCTCGGCGCGTCTGAAAGCGGATACAATAAGCGGTATCAATATAGGAATAAGCGCCTTGGCGCGCCTAATTATATTTCCCGTTTCAAAATCCGCACCGCGCGCCTTTTGAGCGTTTGTTATCTTTTCCGTCTCGTCAATAAGCGTCGGTATAAAACGCATGGCAATAGTCATCATCATCGCAAGCTCATGAACAGGCACCTTTATATACTTAAGCGGCGATATCAGCCGCTCCAGTGCATCTGTCAGCATAACAGGACTTGTTGTATATGTCATAAATGACGTACCAGTAATGAGCAAAACAATACGTATCACCATAAATGCCGCGTTTCTCAGTCCGCCCCATTTAAGCCATGCAAGCCAACCGATCCCCGGAAATACAGAAGCTCCGGTACCGTAAAAAATGTTGAAAAAGGCAGTAAAAATTATAATAAACAGCAGTGGCTTTATACCTCTAAACACTGTTTTAACAGGAATTTTAGAAATAAGCATTATAATAATCAGCAAACCGCCTGTAAGAAGAAACCCCAAAAAATTTTTGACAACAAAAAGCGCAGCGATATAAACAACGGTAAGAATTATTTTCATCCGCGGATCCATTTTATGAATAACGGAATCACCCGGAAAATACTGACCTATTGTGATATCCTTAATCATCTGATATCACCACCCTTTAAGCACCTCAGTATCTCGTCGCGCGCATCGTCAACAGTATATATATCGGACGAAACCTTGTAGCCCAGCTTGTTTAAGGATATAAAAACCTTAGTTATCTGCGGAATATCAAGGCCGATTTTTTCGAGTTCTTCCGCCTTTTCAAATACTTCTTTAACAGATGCGTGCATCATGCATTTGGCTCGGTTCATAACAATAATCGAATGTGCATTTTTTGCTATATCCTCCATGGAATGGGAAACAAGCAGCACCGTACTCTTTGTCTCCTGATGGTATTCGCGTATCCTCGCAAGTATTTCATCACGACCCTTAGGGTCAAGTCCTGCCGCCGGCTCATCCAGAACCAAAACCTTAGGTGACATAGCCATGACACCTGCAATTGCAACACGCCGCTTTTGACCGCCCGACAAATCAAACGGCGATTTTTCAAGATACTTTTTATCAAGCCCGACAAACTCTATTGCCTTCAACACACGCTGTTCAATATCATTATCGGAAAGACCCATGTTTTTAGGACCGAATGCAATATCATTATAAACCGTATCCTCAAATAACTGGTACTCAGGATACTGAAAAACAAGCCCTACCTTAAATCTCGTTTGAATTCTTTTCAGCTTGTTTTCCTGCCATAAATCCTCACCGTCAACATAAACCCGACCTGAGGTAGGCTTTAAAATAGCGTTAAAATGAGAAATAAGCGTACTTTTACCGGAGCCGGTATGACCTATTACACCTACATAATCCCCGTCTTCAATTCCAACAGACACATTGTCGAGCGCTGTTTTCTCAAACGGAGTTCCAACGCCGTATTTATGAGTTAAATTCTCTGTGGTTATTATCAATTTTACCCTCCAGAAGTTTTGACAAGACCTCTACGCAATCCTTTTCGTTAAGTACCGAAATCGGCACCTTGATATCATATTCACGTAACTTATACATAAGCTCCGCAGCCTGCGGCACATCAAGCGCAACGCTGTGCAGCAGACCGACGTTTTGAAAAACATATTCAGGCGTTCCGTCAACAAGAATTTTTCCGTCATCCATGACTATAACTCTATCCGCCTGTACCGCCTCGTCCATATAATGAGTAATCAGAACAACCGTCACTCCCTGTTCCGACTTCAACCGTTTTATAGTAGACATAACCTCTTTTCTACCTTTTGGATCAAGCATAGCAGTAGGCTCGTCCATAATAAGACATCTGGGACGCATCGCAATGATACCTGCAATAGCCACGCGCTGCTTCTGCCCTCCGGACAGACGGTGGGGGGCATGGTGCTTATATTCGGTCATTCCGACAATTTCAAGCGCCTCATCTACTCTTTTCACCATTTCATCATGCGCAACTCCGAGATTTTCGAGCGCAAACGCAATATCCTCATCAACAACTGTGGCAATTATCTGGTTATCCGGATTTTGAAATACCATACCCATATTACGACGTATTTCAAGTATTTTATCACTCTGCGCAGTGTCTATACCGCACGCATAGACCTTTCCTCCCGTCGGGAGCAGAATACCGTTAAAATTCTTTGCAAGTGTGCTTTTGCCGCTTCCGTTGTGACCGAGAATTGCAACAAAGCTGTTTTGCTCAATTTCAAGGTTAATACCGTCAAGTACAAGCGCGCCGTTTTCCTCCGGGTTATACGAAAATGAAATATTTTCTGTTTTTATTATATCGTATTTTGTATTATTCATCATTTGTCGTACCACCTTGCCACAGAACCTGACGGGAACTCCATTCCGCTTTCGGTCAAAAGTCCGATTTCCGAGCTTTCAAATTTCCCGCCTAACCTTTGGTCTATACATGTTCTGAGCAAATACTCCATAACAGAAGCGCTAAGGCCGGTAGAATATGAATTGAGAATAAAAAACAAAGGCTTGTCCGACAGCAAAAGCGTACATTTCTTTACAAAATCATAAAGCATGTCCTCCAGCTGCCATACCTCACCGCCCGGACCTCTACCGTAGGACGGCGGATCCATAACAATTCCGTCATACTTATTTCCGCGTCTGATTTCCCGCTCTACAAATTTAATACAGTCGTCAACTATATAGCGCACCGGTTTTTCTCTCAGACCGCAAGCCTGCGCGTTATCCTTTGCCCACTGAACCATACCCTTTGAAGCATCGACATGACACACACTCGCACCTGCAAAAGCGCAGGCCATTGTAGCGCCGCCGGTATATGCAAACAAATTTAAAACATTAATCTTTCTTCCTGCACTTAAGATTTTATCAATCATAAAATCCCAATTAACCGCCTGTTCCGGAAAAATACCTGTATGTTTAAAATTCATTGGTTTAATGTTAAAAGTGAGGTTTTTATACTTTATCTGCCAGCTTTCCGGAAGTCTGAAAATCTGCCAGCTGCCGCCGCCGCTTTTTGAACGGTGATAATGCGCATTTGCCTTACTCCACAGAGGATGTTTTTTTTCACTTCTCCAAATCGCCTGCGGATCAGGTCGGATTAGAATGTAATCCCCCCAAATTTCAAGGCGCTCTCCGCACGAAACATCAAGCAGCTTATAATCTTTCCATTTATCAGCCAAAAACATATTACACCTCAAAAGAAACCTGTTCCCCGTCCGTCGGCATACCCAAATGCCGATATGCATTTATTGTAGCGGTTCTGCCGCGTGGAGTTCTTGAAATAAATCCCATTTGAAGCAAATACGGCTCATAAACATCCTCAAGAGTAACAGCTTCTTCGCCGATTGTGGCGGCAAGCGTTTCAAGACCTACGGGACCGCCGCCGAAATTTGTTATTATGCTTGTCAGCATTAATCTGTCTATATTGTCAAGTCCGAGCTCATCAATCTCAAGAGCCGAAAGCGCAAGTCTTGCAATTTTTTTGTCTATAATTCCGTCACCCTTAACCTGGGCAAAATCGCGTACGCGTTTTAAAAGCCGGTTAGCAATTCGCGGTGTACCTCTTGAGCGCATAGCAATTTCCATCGCTCCGTCCTTTTTAACGGGAATATTAAGAATTCCCGCCGAACGCACAACAATTTCGCACAGTTCTTCGGCACTGTAAAGCTCCAAGCGCAGCATGACGCCGAATCGGTCGCGCAGCGGCGATGAAATCTGACCCGCTCTTGTTGTAGCCCCTATAAGAGTAAAACGAGGAAGATCTATACGTATACTTCTTGCAGACGGACCTTTTCCGATAATTATATCAACCGCATAATCCTCCATAGCAGGATAAAGTATTTCCTCCACCGCACGCGATAGACGGTGAATTTCGTCTATAAAAAGAACGTCTCCCGACTGAAGGTTTGTAATTATAGCGGCAAGATCCCCGGCTTTCTCAATGGCAGGTCCTGACGTTATCCTGATATTTACGCCCATCTCGGAAGCTATAATTCCCGCAAGCGTAGTCTTACCAAGCCCCGGAGGACCGTACAGCAGACAATGATCCAAACTCTCACCGCGTGATTTTGCCGCTTCAATATAAATATTCAGGTTTTCCTTCACCTTGCCTTGTCCTATATACTCGCCGATGCGGCGTGGACGCAGCGATTCCTCAATTTCATTGTCTGCGCCTGTTAATGCAGACGTAACTATTCTTTCATCAAAATCGGATTCTATCATCTAAACCTCATATTTGTTGTTATCACTTTTTAATAAAGATTCACCGAAATATTTACATCATTTCTTTCAATGCAACCTTTATTATTTCCTCAACACTCATTTCATTTATATCCATAGCCGCCACGGCACGCTTTGCCTCATGCTGGGTATAGCCCAGCGTCATAAGCGCATCAATAGCTTCGATGGTCTTTGCAGCGCCGCCCTGCTGCACACCGCTTTGACGCACCGGAACCGAAGATAATCCCTGAAGCTTGTCCTTAAGCTCCAATACAATTCTCTGCGCAGCTTTTGGACCTATTCCCTGGGCACGTGTTATCAATGCCGTATCCCCCGTTGCAACTGCGGCGGCAAGCTCTCCCGGAGTAAACTCAGACAGCACCGCCGCTGCTGCTTTCGGTCCTATACCCGAAATACCGAGCAGCGTTTTAAAGCTGTCTCTCTCACTGACGTTGCAAAATCCAAACAGCTCTATGCTGTCCTCTCTTACAATCATGTGAATATATACGAAAGCATTATCGCCCTGAGCTGCCAGTGCAGAGATTCCGTTGCGCGTCATCTGAACCTCATACCCGACTCCGAAACATTCTATAACTGCCCTGTCAGACAGCTTTTCAATCACTTTACCGTTTAGCGAATATATCATATTACCTCCCATTTACGATTCACATAAGCCCCAAAAGCTGAGATTTGGCGCAATGTGCATGACAAACCGCAAGAGCAAGCGCATCGGCGGCATCGTCGGGACGCGGCATACGCTCAAGTCCCAGCAAAGTCTTTGTCATTATCATAACCTGCTTTTTTTCCGCGCGCCCGTACCCCACAACGCTTTGCTTTACCTGAAGCGGAGTATACTCATAAAAATCAACGCCGCTTTTGCGCAATGCGAGCAAAATCACGCCGCGGCTGTGACCGACGGCAATTCCCGTAGTTATATTGGTATTAAAAAACAGTTCTTCAACAGACGCGGCATCGGGCTTATACCTACCGCAAAGCTCGCATATTCCGTCATAAATCATTTCAAGCCTGATATCAAA
>CABULU010000009.1 GCA_902492505.1 uncultured Eubacteriales bacterium | reverse complement strand
ACCAGTAACCGTATTCGATACCCGCGCTGCTGACCGACGACACGCGTCTGTACTCCTCAGGGTCTTCCGCCTGCGAATAATCGGGCAGCTTTGATGAATGAATACGCAGGTGCAAATCCTGCTCAGTCAATTTTTTGGCAAAAGGCGGCGGCGTAAATTTAACAGGCTCGCCCCTGTTTACGGCACGAAACAGAATTGTATTGCCCATACGGAAATTATTGGTTTTTTCAGGTGCATGAAGTTCCCCGAAATCGGCACGGCTTTCGCTGCCCGTCATAAATTCCGCGCCGACAAAGTAACCGAGCGTGCCGTTTCCGGTGCAGTCGGCAAACAACGGCGCTTCAAGCACAAGATGCTTTTCGGTCGTCTCCTGAAAGCAGCGCACACGTGTGATAAGGCTCTGTTCACAGTCCGCATCGAGCATAACCGTGTTCATATACAAATCAAGATTTTGCTGAAACCGTACCTTATTAAACAAAACAGCATCCCACAATGGGTAGGAAAACCAATCGTTTTGCGCCTTATTGTCCAGCATAAGCTCGTACAGTATTCCGCTTTCCTCCAGTTCCGGCTTTTTCTGCGAGTCGCTGGCGCCGGAAATGTGTATACGCACCTCACTGGACGCATTGCCTCCCAAAACGCTGCGGTTATGTATCAGCGCCGTTTTTGCTCCGTTTCTTGCCGCGGCGAGCGCCGCACATATTCCGCTCATGCCGCCGCCGATTACGACAAAATCGTATTTTTTCGTCTCAAGCTTGCGTATCATATAAAGCTCCCTCCGATTTTCTTGAATGATTATATATAATTATTAATTTATTTTCCGCTACTTTTCTTTGCATTTTCTCCACTTTTATGATAAAATAATTAAAATGAGGAGATGCCTTGATGATTTTATACACACAAAAAAACAGCTCCGGAGTTACACTTATAACATACAAAGAGCGCGAGATAGGCGCGCATTATTCGGACAGGCTTCAGTCCTACGACGAGTGCAAAATAGTCCGCATAATGCGAGGACGCGGAGTATGGTTGATAAACGGCGGACGTTTTCCGTTTGAAAAAGACGACATTTTCCTGTTTTCATTCTGTGATGTGCGCCGACTTGAAGAAACCGCCGGTGAAATAAAAATAGAGCAGGTGAATTTTATCCCGCTCACAATACACCCGCACGGACACTGCGCAGACATTTTCTTTCTTCGCACAAAGGATTTTTCAAACAAAATCAACAATAAAACCGGCTCATCGGAGCTTTGCGTATGCTTTGACAAGCTTCGCGGTTACGCCGAAAACAAGGAGCTTTTATACCGCGACGACTGTATACAAAACCTTATCTGCAAAATGGTCATAACGGCAGCACAGTGCTATCCTGTCGCCTTTGACCGGGCTAATGGAGACACAAGCATTTGCGCTGCGGCAATGAAATATATATCCCAAAATCTGAGTAATCGTCTTTCCCTTTACGATACCGCCCGCAAATTCGGCTTTTCGGCAGGACATTTTCCAGACTGTTTCAAAAGTCTGTCGGCATTTCTTATAATGAGTACGTAGCTCGTCTGCGGGTAAACGCCGTTATATGCTCACTTGACGAAAACGGAGAAAACATTCTTGAAACCGCTTTCAAATACGGTTTTCGCAGCAGTTCTGGATTTTACAAAACATTTTACAGAATAACGGGCACCACGCCCAAAAACTTCAGAAAATAGGAGGCTGACAAATGAAAAAATTATTAAAAATACAGTGTCTGACAGCGGTGTGCGCCGTACTCTTGGCTTGTCTGTGCTCATGCTCGAAGATGGTGAGCTTTATCCGCTTTCCGAGCGACGAGGATTCAACTCGCTACAAAAAAGTATTTGAGGTTGAAGAGAAAACAGGAAAGGATGCGGTGATTTTCTACGCAAACGAGGATATTTATGATATTAAAGTCATAGAAACAGAATATGACGCCGACAAAAACGAATACAGCGAGATTAATACACTGTGGGTCAAAGATACACTTACCAAGGGCGACGGAATCAAAATATGGCTGGACTTTTCTAAAGAGGTTCCGTATATCAAGGTCTGCTACACGCGCCAAAACGGTGAAACACGCGAGCAGTTTATTTATAAAAATGCCGAAACGGGTAAGCTTTGGCTGCTGGAGCAAAACATTTAACTTAGCTGTTGCATATTCTGATTTCATGTGATATGATATACAATGAAATTGTTGTCAGGGGTGAAAAAATGTTTAAGCTTTTCTGCTGAATTTATCGAGGCTTTAATATGCGGGACCGCATGGTCTTGCTTTTTTAGCCGTGCAGGAAAGCAATATGCCGTTTTTTATCATAAATTTACCGCGGGAAATTTGCTTTTCCCGCGGCTTTTGTATTTAAAGGAGAAAAAATGGCACAAATAAATATAACAAACCTATCGTTTAATTATGACGGCAGCGCGGACAGCGTTTTCGAAAACGTAAATTTATGTCTTGACACCGACTGGCGGCTCGGACTTATCGGCAGAAACGGCAGAGGAAAAACAACACTTTTAAAGCTGCTTTGCGGCATTTACGAATACAGCGGAAAAATCACGACAAACGTAGAATTCGAATATTATCCGTATAACGTGAAGAACACGCGTGATATCGTATATAACATAATTTGTGAAATCTGCACGGCTCAGCAATGGGAAATGGAGCGCGAGCTGTCGCTGCTTGAACTGCGCAACGATATACTGTGGCGGGAGTTTGACACTCTTTCAAACGGAGAGCGGACAAAGGTAATGCTTGCGGCACTGTTTTTACGTGAGAATGCGTTCTTACTGATTGACGAGCCGACAAATCATCTTGATGAAAAAACGCGCGGCGTCGTGGCGGAATATCTGAAACGAAAAAAGGGATTTATCCTTGTGTCTCATGACAGGCAGCTTCTTGACAGCTGTACGGACCACATTTTAAGCATTAACCGAAAAAGCATCGAAATTAGGCAAGGAAATTTTTCAAGCTGGGAGCAAAACCGTGCGGCACAGGACGCATTTGAAGCAGCACAGAATGAAAAACTGACGCATGAGATACAAAGACTGAGAGCGGCGGCAAGGCACAGCGCCCAAATTTCCGAGGGGATAGAAAAGACAAAAAAAGGCACGCGCACGGCTGGACTGCGTCCCGACCGCGGGTTTATAGGACACAAGTCGGCTAAAATGATGAAGCGTGCCAAGGTAATTGAAAAGCGCAGAGAAAACGCGATAGAACAAAAGTCATCACTGTTGCAGGACACCGAAAAAAGTGAGAATTTAAAGCTGAGTCCGCTGCAAAGCGCGAAAAATCCCATACTAACGGTCAAAAACCTTTCCTGCATGTACAATGATTTAATTATAAACAATCCTGTCAGCTTTGAAATAAGCTGCGGTATGCGCGTTGCACTGTGCGGCAGAAACGGCTGCGGGAAATCCAGTATACTGAAGCTGATATGCGGCGAAGATATAAAGCACGAGGGTGGAATATTCAAAATAAGCGGACTTAAAATTTCATATATTCCTCAGGACGCGTCATTCCTTTGCGGAGGATTGTCCGACTACGCAAAACTGCGGGGCATTGACGAGAGCATATTTAAGACAATTCTGCGAAAGCTCGATTTTGAGCGCGTGCAGTTTGAAAAGAATATGGAGGAATTCAGCCAAGGGCAAAAGAAAAAGGTGCTGCTTGCCGCTTCGCTGTGCGAAAGCGCACATCTGTACATTTGGGACGAGCCGCTGAATTTTATAGATGTTATTTCAAGAATACAGATTGAAAGACTTTTGCAAAAATATATGCCTACCATGCTGTTTGTAGAGCATGACGGGACTTTTGTAAACAAAATCGCGACAGATATCATAGAGATGCTTTAAAAATACTCAGCGCAAAAAAATAACCGCCGTATACGGCGGTTATTTTTATTTTACTTTGCAAAAACATTTTCGGGCATAACCGATTTTGCATAGTCGAGCGCCTGATTATAGGTCTCAAAATTGCGGGTAAGCTCATAATCGCCCTCCATCAGCTTGGTCTTTATTTCGTAAGCGTCGATTTTCCAAACACCGTTTTCTTTTTTTAAAACAAATTCGCTTGTATCCTTGTTGACGGGAAAAACAACGCTGTATTCGGAGTCGGCGGTACTCTGATTTATATATTTTTCCCAGCTGACAGTTTCGACAACAACTGTAACACTATTCTCCCCGTCGTAGCTTTTTGAAATAATATCGGATGAGAAAAGACCAACCTGCGGACTGACGCTGACAGGAGCATTTTCGGCAGATAATTTACGAGCCAAAACATTTCCGTAAGTATTTTTCAGATAGCTGTTTTCTGTCAAGACCTCATTCATAGCCGCCATATGCTGACTTTTAATTTCCGATTTTTCCGCATCGGTTAAATCCTGCGGACGGCTTATATCTATATCAATGACGGGATTGGTAGAGCACAACTGATTGAATTTGTCTATTACATCTAATATTTCGGCGTCATCCTTTTGGGGCGCATTATCCATAGCGGTAATACACAACACGACAGTTGCCGCTGCCAATACCGCCAAAAAAGGCAGAATAATTGAAAAGAGCTTTTTTCCGTTTAATTTTTTACTCATGATAATTCTCCTTTACTACACTTTTGTGTATTTTATTATAAAACAAAAGCATTAATTCAAAATGTTTTTATGTGCAAAAAATTTATCAATATGTAAACATTTTTCTAAGCAATGCAAATTTAATTTAATTTTTCTAATATTTACGAAAAAACAAAGCAAAATGTTAGAAAGGAGTTGAATTGAAATGAAAAAATTAACTGCACTTATCATGTCATGCATAATGCTGTTTACGCTTGCAGGATGCAACGGCGGCGCAGGCGACGACAAAAACGTAACGGTAAGATTTCTGAATTTCAAACCGGAAATCGCCTCCGTATACAATGAAATTGTTCAGACTTACAAAGAGGAGACGGGGGTTACCGTAATCGTTGACACAGCCGCCAACAACACATACGAATCAACGCTTGCCGCAAGACTCGGTACAAGCGAGGCTCCCACCATATTCCAGATAAACGGTCCGCGCGGATATGCCAACTGGAGCGACTACTGCAAGGATTTGACCGACAGTCAGCTATACAAGCATTTAAACGACAAATCAATGGCGGTGACCAAAGACGGCAAGGTTTTCGGTATTCCCTATCTTATAGAGGGTTACGGAATAATCTACAACGAAGAACTGACAGACAAATATTTCGCGCTTTCTGACAAGAACACAGATTTTATGTCAATGGATGAAATAAATAACTTTGAAAAGCTCAGCCAGCTTGTAGCCGACATGCAGAAAAACAAGGATAAGCTGGGCATAAACGGCGTTTTCGCCGCAACGTCGCTCAAATCTGGCGAGGACTGGCGCTGGCAGACACATCTTGCAAATCTGCCGATTTATTACGAATTTAAAAATAATGAAATAGACCTTTCAAGTGACGCTACAAAGGAAATCAAGTTTGAATACGCCGAAAATTACAAAAACATTTTCGATTTATATCTCAATAATTCCACGACAGACCCCAAACTGCTCGGTTCTAAGATAGGCGACGAGTCGATGGCTGAGTTCGCACTGGGTCAATGCGCCATGGTACAGAACGGAAACTGGGCGTGGTCGCAGATAAGCGGTATATCGGGGAATGTGGTAAAAGAGGATAAAATAAAGTTCCTGCCTATTTATACCGGTATTGAGGGCGAGGAAAAACAGGGCCTTTGTATCGGCACTGAAAACTTTATGTGCATAAACTCCAAAGCGTCAGAGGCAGAGCAGAAAGCCGCAGAGGATTTTATGTACTGGCTTTTCACAAGTGACAAGGGCAAGGACTACGTCACAAACAAGCTTGACTTTATCGCACCGTTTGACACCTTTACCGACGAGGAGATACCGACCGACCCGCTGGCACGTGAGGTAATCGAGTGGAGTAAGCGCGCAGACGTAACGTCTGTACCGTGGAATTTCACACTGTTCCCCAGTCAGACATTTAAAAATGACTTCGGCGCAGCGCTCCTGCAATACGCACAGGGCACCAAAACCTGGTCGGATGTAGTCACCCTTGTAACGGAAGAATGGAAATCTGAAAGCGCAAAGCTGTAAATCGGAACAATAAATAAACATGAACAACAGAAAACTAAAAAAGTATTCACCTATATTTTTAGGACCGATGCTTATCGCATTCACCGCGGTTTTTATCGTCCCATTTGCAATGGGACTGTATCTTTCGCTGTGCAAATTCACAACGGTTGACAACGCGGTGTTCATCGGTTTTGAAAATTTCAAAGCCGCATTCACCGATCAGAATTTTTTAAACGCACTCTGGTTTACGGTGAAATTTACGGTGGTGTCGGTCATAACGGTCAACGTCATAGCATTCTTCTTAGCGCTGCTGCTTACCCGCGGGATGCGCGGCTCCAACCTTTTCAGAACGGTATTCTTCATGCCAAACCTCATCGGCGGAATAGTTTTAGGCTATATCTGGAACTTAATTCTTAACGGCGTTCTGGGCATGATGGGGGTAGATATAACGTACAGTGCAAACTATGGCTTTTGGGGACTTGTTATTCTCATGAACTGGCAGATGATAGGCTATATGATGGTAATTTATATAGCCGGAATACAGAGCATACCCGGCTCGCTCATAGAGGCGTCGCACATAGACGGCGCCTCCGGCGCGCAGACTCTGCGGCGTATTATTATGCCCATGATAATGCCCTCTGTCACTATCTGCACGTTTTTGACTCTGTCAAACTCCTTTAAACTGTTTGACCAAAACCTCGCACTGACAAACGGCGCGCCGAACCGCGAAACCGCGATGATGGCTCTTGACATCTACAACACCTTTTACGGTTCTGTAGGTCAGCAGGGCGTAGGTCAGGCAAAAGCGGTTATATTCGCAGTCATTGTTGCCCTTATCGCATGGATTCAGCTTAAAATAACACGTTCAAGAGAGGAGCAGATGTAATGAGACGGCAAAAAAGCCTTATCACGGTTTTAATTTATATTCTGCTCGCAGCGCTCGCGCTCGTGTTTATAGCACCCATTATTATTGTCGCGTTCAACTCGTTTAAAAACAAGCTGTATATAATGAGCACACCATTTGAATTTCCCAACAGTGCAACCTTTGAGGGCGGGAATTATTTACGCGGTATTATAAACTCAGGCTTTTTCGGCAAAAGCATAACATCACTGCTCACAGGCTTTTCCGACGCATGGAGCACGGCTGTAAACAGTCTGGGCAGTGTAGGCGCGTTCGGACGCTCACTGTTTATAACGGTATTTTCTGTTCTGCTTATACTGATTTGCGCGTCTATGTGCGCGTGGTATATAAACCGCTCCGACTCAAAGTTTTGCAGGGCATTCTACTATATTCTCGTTTTCAGTATGGTCGTACCGTTTCAGATGGTCATGTACACCATGACATCAACCGTCGCCAAGCTGTCCCTTAACAATCCCGTTGGAATTATCTTTGTATATTTAGGGTTCGGTGCCGGGCTTTCTGTATTTATGTACTCGGGATTTGTAAAAAGTGTACCCATGGAAATAGAAGAGGCGGCAATGATAGACGGCTGCAACCCGCTGCAAACCTTTTTCAGAGTTATTTTTCCCGTTTTAAAGCCTATTACGGTAACGGTTGCCATTTTAGAAACGATGTGGATATGGAACGATTATCTTTTGCCATATCTTGTTCTCGGCTCCAAGTTCAAGACTATACCCGTGGCGGTACAGCTTGCCATGCAGGGCGCGTACGGCTCAGTTGACTGGGGTTCGTTTATGGCAATGCTGGTGCTGGCGATAATCCCGATTATCATTTTCTATCTGTTCGGACAGAAGTATATTATCGAGGGCGTCATTGCCGGCGCCGTTAAAGGATAAAGAAATACGGCAGCAATATGCTGCCGTATTTTTTAAATTTGCACGATAATGCTTCCGCTGTTGCTAACCACTGAAAAATCATCGTTTACAGTCGCATCCTCAAAGCTCAGCGAATATTCGATGTTATTAAATACAAAGCTTATTTTATTCTCCGTTTTAAACACTTGGCTTACATAGGTCATTACATTATCTCTGTTGTTATGATTTCCGAAATCATCAGATAAATCCAAAGTACCTAATGCTCTGTTTTTATCATAAACGGGCGTCAGTGTCAGAGTGTCTATATCAGATTGTATCTTAACAGAATTTTCATTTAGAGTAATCACTGCACGACTATTGCCGTGCTTTAGAGTAATTGTCGCTGTACTGCCGGTTTCCGCATAGGTTATATCGTCCCACACAGTATTTTCACCGTTTGACGTGATATATATTCCCGCCGCCCGGCCTTTTGGCTCCGTATAAATCGCACCGTCCATAACCGGCAGATTACGATATTCGCACGCTGAAGTTGTACATGGAACATGAAGATAATTTTCCTCATACATATCGTTAAATATATAAAAATCACGAAAGCGCACAACACCGTTTTCCCACATTACATTTGTCCGGTAATAGCGGCTGCTGTACCACACAGACTTACGCCCGCAGTCGTTCCAGTCAGTCATCGCCTTAAGAGTCTGGGCGGGGGTTACGCTGAAATTATCAAGAAACCACTTTCCGCTCTCTTTGAGAGTCATGACCTCTGCCCTGCCTTCATCTGCCATCTTTTTGATGTACGGATACTGGAATTCCAAACCTTTGCCCATTCTGTCCCAACCGAAACTATTTTCCTGTCCTGCCTGAGTATACTGGATTGAAATTCCGCTACCGCAGAACGTCTCTTTCATAAACCAATCAACCCATACCTCAGATCCACCGCCCGGATTCCATACGGGCTCAAGGGTTGGTATTCCATCATTATTATAATCCGTAACCTGATAGTCATAAGCATAAATAGCATCCGAACCGAGCATTCGAAAAACGGGCATATTAATCTGATTTTCAGGATTATTTGCCGGGCAGAACATATTATTCACAGACGGATAATACGCACCGTTATAATATCCGCCCTGCATTGTATATCCGTCTGTCCCCACCTGGTCACGGCAGATACAGCAAGCCTTAACATGATATTTTTCGGAAAGGTATTTCATAGAGACAGCATCAATATGCCACGAACCAACACTTTCTGGATAATATCCGAAAATGCTTTTAAACCTGCTCATTGTTTCATCAATAAGTCTAATACGATCTTCGGGACTATAGCCTACGAGAAATCCTACGTCACAGTGCCAGTCCCACGGATATCTTCCTCGCCATTTAAGACCGACCTTTTCAGTTAGCGGCTGAACTATTTCAAACCAAACGCCTATCTCACAAACGTCGCTGCATGATTTCATAAGCTCAATATAAACATCATCGGTAAAAGCATCATACTGAAGTAAAAACGTAGACTTCAGGCCGTATCTGCGTGCAAGCTTTATCTGTTCCTTTACAGGAGTTACAAGATCCTTCGGTCTGCGAGGTTCTACATCACGTATAAAATTTATTATATTTATAATATTTTTCACAAGCATATCTCCCTTCGTTAAAGTATGATAGCATATTCAATTTCTGCTGTCAACAAACGTAGACATAATGTAATGTTTGTGATATAATTTTAAAAAATTTAAGGAGGTCACAAAATGTCCGATTGGAACAGCAATCTGTATTTAAAATTTGAGGTGCAGAGAACGCTTCCCGCAAAAGACCTTGCAGCAAAAATCCTCATTAAAAATACCGAAAAAATAATAGACATAGGCTGCGGTCCGGGAAACAGCACTGCCGTGCTGCAAAGTGTATTCCCCAACGCAAAAATAACCGGTATTGACAGCTCACCCGATATGATAAAGCGTGCAAGACAAAATCACCCGGAGCTTTTGTTTGAGATGTGTACAGCTCGTGATATCAAAAGCGGATATGACGTAATATTCTCAAATGCCTGCCTGCAGTGGGTAGATAATCATAAAGAGCTGCTGCCGCAGCTTATGAACAAGCTCAACATAGGCGGTA
Organism: uncultured Eubacteriales bacterium; assembly: GCA_902492505.1. GTDB lineage: Bacteria > Bacillota > Clostridia > Oscillospirales > QAKW01 > RGIG9041. Next base: position 34,852 of record CABULU010000009.1, on the reverse strand, counting down.
TACTCGCGGTGCAGATGCCGATAAATGCAGATGAACCCCTGTACCGTCTGATTGATGAGACTGTGCACAGCAAAAGATATGGGTTTGCGCCGTCACTTCATGAGCAAAACACCACGCTGCCGCCCGAGAGGTATTTTGAAATACTGTCAGGATGCAGCAAAGATTTTGATATATGGGAAACGGTATACTATCACCGTATGCCCTCTCACAGCGCACTTTTGGACTGGGTAAAAAGCACCCGTCTGCGCCCTTATCTTGAAGCGCTTGAAAATACAGATAAGCAGCATTTTGAAAACGAGCTTTTATCCGGGGTCAGGAAACTTTACAAACCCCAAAAAAACGGTGAAATTATTTTCCGTTTCCGCAGACTGTTTTTTACAGCGTCAAAATAAAATAGGGCTTCTTAATGCAGCCCTGTTTTTAATTTACAGTTCAACCGCGCCGCCTTTTTCAAGCGACCTTATAATGCCGTCGCGTATTTTAATGCCTTCAAGTATTCCCTCATGAGATACAGGCGGCACTTTGCTTTTAAAAAACTTCAGCATAGCGTTTGTCAGCAGCTGAAAGAAATCGCTTTTAGCCTGTATAAGCTCACGCGTGTCGCCGTTTTCGACAACCGCGCCGTAACCGATACCCTTGCAGCCCTGACAGTAAAAAATATCCGCCTTTCTGCCGTCGGAATAAATCACATGTGCTATAAAGCGGGATTTATCACCAAAAGTCTCAAGCTTCACCGCGCCGCAGCCCATAAGCCGGGCACAAATTTCAATCGGATGAATTACCTCTATTTCAAAATTGTGCCCTGCACCGAAAGCGACTGCACCGTCAGCCCGGTTTATACCGTCAAACTCACTGCAAAAGCGCAGAGACGACGAGCTGAAAAGCGGTGTGCCGCAGCGCCCGGCAAGCTCAATGATTTCAAGCGCAGTATGAAAATCCGGCGCAAAGGTCTTATCCATAAAAACCGGCTTTGAAAACGGAAAAACAATCTTTGCATAATCTAAATGATTTTCGGGATTATCAGGTGAGAGTATAATTAAAAAGTCGCATATTTTGCATACATCTTCAATAGTATCGCATCTGATAGCACCATACTTTTCACACCACTTGTCTGTTGTCAGTCCGCCCTTGGGCGAATCTATCTGCGCCCATGCATAAAAGGCACAGCTCTCATCGGCGGCATTTTTAATCCATTCGGGATAATGGTTTGCATGATATTCGTCAAGATAATAATCAATAAAGCCTATTTTCACAGATACACTTCCCTATTCTTTTTGGCAGATTCATATATCGCATCAAGCAGCTTCTGGCTTTCGAGAACATAGTCGATATGTGATACAGACCTGCCGCCCTCGCGGATTATTTTTATAAACTCCCTGTCCTCGCACTCATAGTGCAGCGGAATATCGCCCTCACTCTGAAATACATTCAAATCCGAGTCAAACATCCTGTAATGACCGCCGTATGTCAGGCGCACACCCGCCTTATCGCCCAAGAAGTCAATATACATCTTTGAATCGTCGTCTATATTCTGCGCCCAAGCGCCGTTAAAGGAAATCGTCGCCTTGTCAGTGCGGATATAGCCTGTCACAAAATCCTCAACATCGTTTATACCGTCCAAAACGGGCGGACCTGCCCACATAGTTTCATATTTATAATCGGGTATATTCTTTGCCATCTCACTGTATGTATTCGCTGTTACGCTTTTTATTTTCGCACCGTCAAGAATAAACAGAATGAGGTCAAAGAAATGTATGCCCCAATCTATAAGCACGCCGCCGCCGCTCTCCGCCTTTGTCGTAAATGCGCCGCCAAGCCCCGGAATACTGCGCTTGGCACGGAAATTACAGTAAACATGATATACATTTCCCAGCTTTCCGCTTTTGGCAAGCTCGCGTATCTCAGTAACCGACTTGTGAAAACGGTTGCAGACGCCAATATTCAGAGTAAGTCCCTTGGAATTTGCAAGCTGCGCCATCTCGACAGCAAGCGGGTAATTAACCGTTATCGGTTTCTCGCAAAAGACATGCTTGCCCGCATTCAACGCGTCCATTGTTATTCTGTAATGGGCAAAATTCGGTGTCAGGACATATACAGCATCCACCTCACTGTCACGCAGCGCCTCATTATAATCGGTTACAGCGTGCAGAGCACCGTATTTTTCCTTTGCCTTCAGAGCCTTCTGCCCTATGATATCGCATACATATTTAATCTTCACATCTGAAAGCTTTGAAAGCGCCGGAAGATGAGCCGTCTCGGCAATGCGGCCACAGCCGATGATAGCAACTGTTGTTTTCATGATCTAACTCCTTTGCATTATTTGTACATATCATAGCACCGATAAAAACATATTGCTTTATCATTTGTAACATTGAAATTTATCATTTTATGTGCTAATATAGATTTAATGATAACATTAAGGTGAAAAAATGTACGACAGTAAATATCATTACGACAATAATTTTTTCCATAACCCCATAATAGGCGATGATTTTTACATATATCAGCTGGGTGAGCTTTACAGCAATGAAAAAACTGCATTTAAAGAGCATCGGCAAAGATGCGACGAAATAAGTCTGATACTTTCCGGCAGAGGATATTTTTATTCCGACGGTAAAAAAATTGATGTACAGCCCGGAGACTGCTTTATATCGTTCAGGGATGAGCTGCATTATATTGAAAATCAGAACGGCGAACCGCTGCGTTTTTATTTCTGCGGTTTCACTGCAAAAAGTCAGCGGGCAGAAAAAATAATAAATCGGATAAAAGCATTTGGCATCCACAGAATAGAATGCAGTGACGCAAAAAATATTTTATCCGCAATGATTGACGACACGTGGCAATGTGCGCCCATGAGCAGTGAAATGACCGACGCGCGGCTTACAGAGCTTGCAATAACTCTGCTGCGGCATATAACGACCGGGGAAAATTGCCGCATCGGTTGTGAATTCAACGCAAAGCACCCGCCGCTTGTCTACCAGATAACCCGATATCTTGAGACGCATATTTACGAGCCGGACGCAATAGGACGGCTTGAGCATGAATTCAATTACAATTACAGGTTTCTGTCTGAGCTTTTTTCAAGAAGTATGCAAAAGACGCTGCGCAGTTACTTTTCAGAACTGCGAATGGAGCGCGCAAAAGAAATGCTTGACAGCGGAAAAAGTGTCACCGAGACGGCTGAGCAACTTGGATATTCCTCATTGCATCCGTTTTCAAGAGCATACAAAAATCACTTTAAAATATGCCCGTCAAAAAACAAAGAGAGATAATATAATTTTCCCGCCGCTATACATTTTGTACCGCGGCGGGATTTTTACGCTCCGTGTTTTCGGCAGCGCTCCATATACTCTTTAGGCGGCATACCCACCCTGCTTTTGAAGATACGCGAAAAGCAGTAAATGTTAGTATACCCGACAGCTGCACAGACCTGGGAAACGTTCATGTCCTCCTCCTCAAACATACGCTTTGCCTGGCGCATACGGTAATCGATTATATAATTCTGAGTGCTTTTGTTTTTATATGTCTTAAACAGCCGTGAGAGATAGCTTCGCTCAATACCCAAAATATTCGCAAGACTCTCAACACTTAAATTCTGATTGTAATTCTGCTTAATATATTCGACAGCACGGGTCATATAGATATTCTTTGTCGGTATTTTTTTCTCCGTATAATGCTCGTATACGCTGTTTATGAAATCATAAAACGCAAGCAATATACCGTAATCCGAGCTGTATGTCTTGGCGCACTCGGTTACCATATCACGCGCCGAATCGGGTATTTTTCCGTTACTGCCGAAATTAAGCAATATTCCCCGCTCGCGCTTTTCAATCAAAGATATAAGCTGCTTTACTGAATCGCCGCCAATCTTTATATAAATAAGCTCCGCCGGCTCGATACTGTCCGCCTTTATTCCTACGGTCATGCCGCCTGTAATAAGTATTCCGTTGCCCTTTGTAACGGTATACCGTCTTTCCGACTCTGTGGCAACGCCTTTTCCGTCACTCACAACAATCAGCGCAGCGCCGCCGTTTGATATAAAGCTGTCAGTCTGAGACGGGTTATACTCCCTGTATGAGCACGCTTCCAGCCGCACATCGGGAAATCTATGTGAGGAATAATTAAAATTCAGGTTATTTTTCAGTTTTTCCATTAAAATACTCCGTTATACTGCATAAAAAATAAGGTAACCCAAAACTTATCGGTTACCTTACCATTATACATCATTTAGATAAAAAAATCAACATAAAATCAAATTAAAATCTTATCCGCCGGCGCAGCTTTTTGCGTCGGCGACGCTTGTTCTGAGATATCATAATAATTATATAAATTACAACAATAATTCCGAGAATGATACACACAATGCGCACCCAAAGGTTTGAAAAGAACTGCTCGATAAGATGCAGATAGTACAAAACGGTAGAGCGTTCCACACTGCTGCCCGCTACAAGATTTACGGTAGCATAGGTCACTCCGTCTTTTGAAAGAGTGACGCTGCCAAGCACATCGCCCTCGGTAACGGGGGCAAAAATCTTCTCATTGGTTTTAACATCTCGATTTATCGTCGAAACATCAAGGTCGACGGGAATGACCGAATAAACATTTTCCTCGGGTACGAGGATAAGATGATCTCCCTTGGCGGAAAGCTCAACCTTCACCTCGGTAACAATTTCAGTATTTTCAAGGATTTTTACGCTTTTATAGTTATCAAACGCCCAGTTGTAAAGACTGCGCGAATCGGAAAATACAGTGTTGGTTGGGTGAGTCTGCTTATCCACGTGCATCGCCACCAGCAAAAACTCAATGTCGCCCTTTTGCGCAACAGACACAAGGTTATAACCGGCGGGCGTGGTAGTTCCGGTTTTTCCTGCACGGCAATATTTATAATAATGCTCGCTGTTTTTGCGCATCAATGAATTTGTCGTAACGAGAGTACGCTTTTCGGGAGTTTTATTGGTCGGAGCTATCTCGTGAACAGAGGTAGACAGATATTTAAGCACTGTTTCATTTTCAAAAGCCGCCTTTGCAATACTCGCCATATCGCGGGCTGTGGTATAGTGTTCCTCATTTTGCAGACCGTGAGTATTGGCAAAATGCGTGTTTTCGGCACCAAGCTGCGCTGCTTTTTCATTCATCTTTGCCACAAAGTCAGGCACCGAACCGAAAAGATGGGACGCCAGCGCATTTGCAGCCTCGTTTGCACTGGAAATCGCTATCGCATACATGATATCATCCAGCGACATTTGCTCGCCGTCTTTAAGATTTATGCTGGAGCTGCCGATAACAAGGTCGTCATAGCAGTCGTCGGACACGGTGATTATTTCGCTGTAATCGGTAATGGTCTCGGCAGCAACAAGCAGCGTGACAAGTTTTGTAAGAGACGCAGGATAAATCTTTTCATCCGAACCCTTTTCATACACCACAGCACCTGTATTCATATTAACCATATATACATTCTGTGCCGTAACCTCGGGCACCGGCTCTATTACATCGCCCTGAGCCATACTGAGCGGACAACAGCTTATTATAAATATTAAAACCGCAAAAAACGATATAAATCTTTTTACCATAGGACATTTCCTTTAAAACTCAATGATTTTAAGGTGATACAGTATACTTCTTATAGTATAATAAATTTTTGTCGAAATGTAAAGCAAAGTTACAAAAATTAAATTTTATGCGCTTAACCTGCCTATATATATCTTCGGCAAAGAACAGTGAAAGTACACAAAACGAACACCTAATCGTCCCGTAAAAGTAAAAAGCCGCAGAAAACCCTTATATGCTTCCCGCAGCCTTTTATTAAATTTTTACATTGTAAGAAGCATGTATAGCGTCGCAAGAATGGCCGTCATAAGACCCACGCCGGTCATGATAAACCAGCTTGCACGGCGCTTGGAATTACTCTTTGAATACGCGATAAGACTGACAATAATCATTGCAAGAGGTAAAATATAACCCAACAGGATTATAAGCACAAAGCCAAAGGTCGTGCTCCAATCATTTTCACCGTAATAATTAGTTTGCAAATCACTGTCATCATATCCGTAATAATCGTCAGGGACATAATAATCCGAATCGTAATATTCGTCATAATCATCGCCGTAGTACGGCATGACCGGCTGCACCGCCGCAGATTCGGAATACACATTAGTATCGTCGGCATAAAGCACATAAGAACAGCCGGTCATCAGCATGAGCGACATGACAAGCAGCAGAATAATTGCTATTTTCTTTTTCATAAATGATGTCCCCCCTATGCAAGATTAAGCTTTTTATCAAGCATATTAAGCTGCGAATAGTAAAACGCCGCAATACCGCCGATAAGCCATACGACAACAACCGCCAGCAGCACAAGCATCGCCTCATGAATCGCCTCATGAATCATACGCGGGCGTGCGTTTATAATAAACACGGACGCAAAAAAGAAAAGCTGAAGAACAATTCCGAGTATCGTGCTGAAAAGATAGTAAATTCCCACTCCTGCCAAAACCTTGTTTTTTCTGACACGAGTACCGGCAAAGGTAATGCAAAAATACATCATCATAATCGTAAACAGGCAGGACAGCACGAAAATGAGCACCGCAATAGCAGCATACGCCCAAAAGTATCCGCCGATGAAATTTATTCCGTCTATAATCAGGTTTCTAAAGCCTACAACAATATCACGGAGAGTTCGCGGAGATGCCAGTCCTAAAAATATTGCAAAGGCGCAAATCGTTATTATCAGTGTCATTATATAATAGATAATGCCGCCGGTCAGCTTTGCATTGAAAATCGTGCTGCGCTTTGCGGGAAGCGTAAATGTTAGGTAGCCTTCATCGGAAAAACAGTTTTTGGCATAGCGCATACAAACCAGTACCGTAGACAACAAGGAAAAAGCAATAATGCTTACTACGGACACAACGGTAATCAATGTGAACATAAGACCCAAAAACACCCTGTCAGTGCGGTACAGCCACGGAGACTGACTCTGGCAGAAGCCGCCGACAGCCGCCATAATCAGCGCGGTTGCAGCCCCCACTGTCCACAGCTTTAAATAATGTGTAAAATCATATTTTAATAATTTACCGAACATCTGAATTCCTCCCTGAACAGCTCATCAAGCGATTTGCCCTCGCTCTCGCGCACCTCATCAGCCGACCCGCTGCGAAGAATCACGCCGCCGTAGCCAATAAAGAAAAACTCATCAAGCAGCTTTTCAACATCATTTATGAGGTGAGTTGTAATCAATACCGTGGCATTTGGATTGTAATTTGCAACGATAGTGTTGAGAATATAGTCGCGCGCGGCAGGGTCAACGCCGCCAATCGGCTCATCAAGCATATAAAGCCGCGCATTTCTTGACATAACCATTACAAGCTGAACCTTTTCCTTTGTACCCTTGGAAAGAGTTTTAAGCCGCATATTAACGTCAATACCCAAATCACGCAGCATATGCAGTGTGCGCGCACGGTCAAAATCCGAATAAAACTCCTCAAAAAAGCCGATAAGCTGGCTAACCTGCATACTGGAATCAAAGTATGTGCGCTCAGGCAGGTAAGATATCAGCGAATTGGTAGCCTCGGAAACAGGCTGACCGCATATCAAAATCTCGCCCGACGTCGGCTGCAACAGCCCGGCTGCCATTTTAATCAGCGTGGATTTTCCGCATCCGTTAGGTCCCAGCAAACCGACAATTTTACCCTCGGGAATCTGAAGGTCAAGATTGTCAATTACGTTTCTCACCTTGTCATAACGCTTGCAGAGTTTGTTGCATTCAAGTGTGTACATCAAATTTCCCCCTTATTCAAATAATCTATAATTTCCTGTTTGGTAATACCCAGCGACACTGCCGATTTAAGAAAGTCGCCGATAATGCGTGACTTTACGCTGCTGTGTTCAAGCTCCAGCACCTGCTTATCACCTGTAACAAATCTGCCGACCGTTCCCTTGGAATAAACAAGTCCTCTTGTCTCCAGCTCACACAAAGCCTTTTGCACAGTGTTAGGATTTACCGCGGCCTCAAGCGCAAACTGGCGCACCGACGGAAGCTGTGTATCCGCGGGATACTTTCCGCTGAGTATGTCTGCGCAAATTCTTCTCTCAATCTGAAGATACACCGGAGTTTCAGCATCAAATTTCCAAGCCACCACATTCACCTCCATTGTATTATTGTTATAATACAATGATACAGTAATATTTTCTGTTTGTCAACTGTTTTTTTCAATTTTAATATTCAAACCGAAAACAGTCCCGGAAAATATAATATGCAGCCGACACATATATTAATGATACAATATATAAATATCAATTTCAATTACAAAAAAGTAACCGAAGGAAAATATCCTTCGGTTACAAAATATTTAATTTAATCAGCCAAGCAGCGCTCTGTCATTTGCAAATTCGGTGCCGCTTGATTTTGAAAACAGTTCCAAAAGTTTTTCTACCGTCAGCCTTTTCTTTTCCTCGCCGCCGATATCAAGCACTATTTTACCGGCATTCATCATAATCAGACGATTGCCGTGGGCAATCGCGTCTTTCATATTATGAGTAACCATAAGAGATGTAAGTTTATACTCACCGATAAATTTATCGGAAAGCTGCAAAACGGTAGCAGCTGTTTTGGGGTCAAGCGCCGCCGTATGCTCATCCAGCAAAAGCACTTGTGGCTGCTTCATTACAGCCATAAGCAGCGTCAGTGCCTGGCGCTGACCTCCGGAAAGCAGTCCCACCTTGGTGGAAAGCCTGTTTTCCAGCCCCAGCTCCAGTTCAGACAGCATTTCACGGTATCTTTCCCGCTCCTTTTTAGTTATCGACCAGCGCAGGCTGCGGCGCATTCCGCGGCGATTGGCAAGCGCCATGTTTTCTTCAATCCACATATCAGCGGCGGTACCCATCATCGGGTCTTGAAAAACACGACCAATAAACTTGGCGCGCTTATGCTCGGGCAGGCGCGTGATATCGGCGCCGTCTACCGTAATGCTGCCCCCGTCAACAAAGTACGTGCCTGCAACGGCATTGAGCATGGTGGATTTACCGGCGCCGTTACCTCCGATAACCGTAACAAAATCCCCGTCGTTCAGGATAAGGCTCACATCGTCCAGTGCAACCTTCTCATTAACCGTGCCGGCATTGAATATTTTTGTTATATTTTTAATTTCAAGCATTCGACACATCCCCCTTTTTCAGCTGCTTCGACTTGGAAAAATATTTCTTTTTCCAGTAAGGAACAGCAAGGAAAATCGCAACCACGAGCGCGGACAGCATTTTCAGAAAGTCAGTGTCTATCTTGAGGCAGATGACAACCTGATACACTATGTAATAAACCACGCCGCCCAGCACAACGCCGATTAGATGTATGAAAAAGTTCTTTGATATTTTTGAAATTATAGCCTCGCCGATAATAACCGCCGCAAGACCTATGACGATTGCGCCGCGACCGCTGTTGATATCGGCGCTGCCCGAATACTGAGCAAGCAGAGACCCGGACAGAGCAACTATACCGTTGGACAACACAAGACCGAAAATCTTGTTGAAATCGGTATTGATACCCTGAGCGCGGCTCATCTTGATATTACTTCCCGTGGCGCGCACGGCAGAACCGAACTCCGTACCGAAAAACCAATAGAGCAGACCCACAAGAACAACCACAAAAGCAATAAGAATAAATATCGAGCTTTCCCTGCGCAGCAGCGTTACAAGAACATCGTAGGTGCGTGCAGGCAGGGCAAGGTTTGCGCCGCCCAAAATTTTAAGATTTACCGACCACAGTATAAGCTGCGTCAAAATACCGGCAAGAATAGCGGGAATACCCATAAATGTATGAAAAATTCCTGTGACAAGCCCTGTCAGCATACCGGCAATCAAAGAACAAAGCATTGCCACCCAGACATTGACGCCGTTTGTCATAAGCACGGCGCACACCGCCATACCAGTGCAGATAGAGCCGTCCACAGTAAGGTCGGCAATGTCGAGAATTTTATAGGTTATAAAGACGCCGACAGCCATAATGCCCCAGATAAGTCCCTGGGCGACAGCGCCGGGCAGAGAGTTTACGATATCCGAGAAAATGTTCATTTTACTCTCCCAGAGCCTCGTATCCTTCGGGAGCGGCAATGCCTAACTCATCACAGATTGTCTTATTATACTTTTTAACGGGATTTGTGTCATAAGCAATGGGCATTTCGGATATTTTTTCCTCGCCCGTGAGAACCTTTGCAGCCATTTCGCCTGTTACATATCCTAAAGCTTCATAGCTTATTGAAAGCGTTGCTATTCCGCAGCCCTCGCAGATACCGGCTTCTCCGGCAATAATCGGAGTTTTTGTAGGCAAAACCGCGCCGTTGATAATTTCGGCGGATGACGCCGCAGTATTATCAGTCGGGATATAAATAGCGTCGCACTCGTTTGCAGCCTGAGTTGCAATAAGAGTTACGTCGTTTGAATCGGAAAACTTATAATCTTTACAGGTAAGACCTTTTCCCTCAAGATATTTTCTTACCTCGGCAACCTGATATGCGGAATTAGGCTCCGCAGAGCAGTAGAGAAGCCCGACGGTTTTAGCCTCGGGAACAAGGTCAATTATCATCTGAGCCTGCTCATCAAGGGGAGCCAAGTCTGAAGTGCCGGAAATATTACCGCCGACAGTGCCCGTAAAATTATCAATTTCGAGCGCCACGCCGTATTCGGTAATTGATGTGCCCAGTATCGGAATATCAAGCGTGGCATTGGCAGCAGCCTGAAGCGCAGCGGTGCCGTTTGCCATAATCAAATCAACCTTGCTTGAAACAAAGCCGTTTGCAATAGTTGCACATACATCAGGCTGGTTGGCGGCGTTTTGATAAACAAACTCCACCTTATCCTCACCCAGCTTCTCAATAAGAGCTTTCTTAAAACCCTCCGTCGCCGCATCCAGCGCGGGATGAGTGACAAGCTGACTGATGCCGACAACATACTTGTCTTTTTTCCCCGTACTGCACGAGCCGAGCGACAGGACGGAGGACGCAAGCAGAGCAAAAGCGCAGACACCTGCTAAAATTCTCTTGATTTTCATAATTTATTTCTCCTTTTTAACCGGCGGCGCCGGATATTGATTTAAAAAAATGCGGTGCCAGGCACAAAAGCCGAGACCGCAAACGTTATTCACTGTCAAACAGCTGTCATAACTGCTTATTCCCAAACAGATTTTACTTGCTTTAGTCTACCATTTCGGCGGCAATGTGTCAATAGAAAATCAATAAAAACATATAAAAATATACAGGTTTCGCTTAAAAACCTGTATATTATTCTTTTTTAACGCGCAAAAGCTGTTAAAGAAATTTTTCAACGCGCGGCATCAGCCCGATTTTGTCCGGTGTGTACGCAGGCAGCTGTAAAATATCATGACCGGGAAAGCAGTTGCCCTCTATCAGTTGAATACTGTCCTGCGACAGCGCGACGTCCCATCCGACATATCCGACCCGAGGCATCACCTTTGCCGCGCTGCAAACCGTAGAGAGGATTTTATCCCACATGGGGATTTTAAAGCCGACGATTTTTTTGCCAGTATACGGATGACACTCATACGTATCGCCGTTTTTGTCCGCTGCGGGCAGCGTTACCATGCCGCTATCCAAATCAAGCAGCGCTGCCATGCCGCCGCTGTTGAGGTTATCCACAAACTTGCCGTTGTTGCCGATACGCCAAAACGCAAACACGGGCGTGACTGTGCCGTCCTTCAAAATTGTCACAACGCGGATTGTATTAATTGCAAGCGGATAAACCGCAGACAGCGCGCTGTGCTGCGTTACAAGCTCCTCGATAATGCCGCGCGGCTTGGAGCGGATATACTCAAAAAGCTCCCGTATCCCTTTACCGTCAACATCTATTTTTTCAATTCCCCTGCCGCAGGTGCCGTCCACGGGTTTATAGATAAAACCGCGTTTGCCGGCAATGAATTTTTCAAAATCCGCCTGCGTCATGCCGTCGGTTAAAAGCCAGTCGCGGCTGATATAGTCGCTGAAAACCTCGTTGAATTCGTTTTTGTTGTCAAACACATGCCACAGACTTTTGTCGTTGTACTTTCGCACAAGCGCGTTGTTTGTGCCGCGCGTGACATAGGTTTTGCGCTGGGCGGACGTCAGGCTGTAAAATTCAAACAAATCATAGTCAAGCGGTCCCGCGCCGTAGCGCACGCCGCACCACAGCATATCGAAAAACACAAAAATGCGTGGCTTACCAGATTTTTTTGCAACACGCGCGATATCGCGCCCGACGCGCGAAATATCCATGCGCAGCACACGCTTTACGGCATATATCAAAGACATTTTTTCACTTCCCGGAAATCATTTAGTTTATAATATATTATCGGACGGCAAAAGTCAATTATATTATTGACTAAACAGCGCCGATATGATAGCATAAATAAAATTTTAAGGAGGCACAATATGGAATTTTTTGTACTCGGACTAAACGATAATGCTCATGTATCGCTTAATACGTGCGAAAAAAACGGCATTGTATATGTAGACATAAAAATGACGCTTGACGGTGAGAGCATACCCGAAAAGTTTAAAATCCGCTGGAGCTTTCCGGACACAGACTGTTACAGCACATGGAGTCCGTCGCTGAAAGCGGACAGGTTTTTGGCGCCCAACTGGAGAAAACGAAAAACAGAATCGCGCCTTGCGTCCTGGATGCCCGTGCAATCGCTAATTTCAATGAGCGGACAAAACAGGCTGTGTATCGCCCTGTCGGACACAAAAACACCTGTATCCATAGCCACCGGAATACGAGAGGAAACCGCCGCTTTTGACTGCGATGTGGAATTCTTCACGGTACCTACTGCGGCAATAAAGGAATACAGTGCGACACTTAGGCTTGACACCCGCGATATTCCGTACTATGACAGCATATACGATGTAACGCGCTGGTGGGAAGAGGATTGCGGTTACTCCCCCGCCTATGTTCCCGAACATGCAAGGCTGCCCATGAACTCACTATGGTACAGCTTCCACCAGCAGCTTGACCCCGATGAGATTATCAGGCAGTGCAAACTGTCCAAGCCGCTCGGCATGGACACAGTGATAATTGACGACGGATGGCAGACGGACGACAACAACCGCGGCTACGCCTACTGCGGCGACTGGGAGGTCACGCCGACAAAATTCCCCGATATGCGAGAATTTGTTGACAGGGTTCACGCCGAGGGCATGAAGGTTATGCTGTGGTATTCCGTACCGTATATAGGCGTTCATTCAAAAGCATATCAAAAATTTCATGACATGCTTTTGGACAGTTCCGGCAAAGAATGGTTCTGCGCCGACCCACGCTTTAAAGAGGTGCGTGGATTCCTGACTGAAACATACGTAAACGCAGTGCGAAGCTGGGGTCTGGACGGCTTAAAGCTCGACTTTATCGACGCATTTAAGCTCAATGGCAAATCGCTTGAATATGACCCGAGACGCGATTACACATCGCTGGAGGACGCAATCGATGCGCTCATGAACGAGGTTACAGCCGCGCTTCGTGAAATCAACCCCGAAATACTAATTGAGTTCAGACAGAGCTATATCGGACCGACAATACGCAAATACGGCAACATGCTGAGAGTCGGGGACTGCCCCAACGACGCCATACGCAACCGCTGCGCCGTTGTGGATATGCGTCTGACATCCGGAAATACTCCCGTTCACTCAGACATGCTGATGTGGAATTACGGCGACACGGTCGAGAGCGCGGCACTTCAGTTTGCAAATATTTTATACAGCGTACCGCAGATATCCATGCTGATAGACAGGCTGAGCGACGAACATTTCAAAATGCTCAGATATTACCTGAGCTTCTGGCGTGAGCACCGAAAAATACTGCTTGACGGCAGGCTGACAGCGACAAACCCAGAAAGCTGCTACGGAATTGTGCGCGCAGACCTTGACATGCGTGCGGTTATTACTCTCTATAACGAAACGATGGTGGAAAATGTCGGAAAATACGCAGCTGTCGTAAATGCCTCGCGCAGCGGCACGGTTTATGTAAAAGACTGCGCCGGCAGAGAGTACGAGATTGTGAGCTGCACCGGTAAAAAGCTGCAAAGCGGAGTTTTCGGCAGTGAGGGCATAAGCGCCGTAAACGTGCCGATGTGCGGTATACTGTTTGTTAAATAAAATATAAAAAACAAAAAAGCGGGAAATTTACCCGCTTTTTATATTTTAATTATTCTATTACTGCAGTCGGATCGATTTTTTCTCCGTTTTCCGACATTTCAAAATGCAGGTGAGGACCGTCGGATATCTCGTAAACAGCGGTGTTTCCTACCTTGCCGACTATATCGCCGCGGTTTATTATCTGCCCCTGCTCCAGCTCAACGCTGTCCTCAAGATTTGCATAAGTGCTTTTTTTACCGTCGGTATGTTTAATAGTGACAACTACGCCGAAAAGGTCATCCGACTCTATGGCTTCGACAACGACGTCATTAACGGCAACAACATTTGTGCCAAGGTCTGCCGCTATATCAATACCGTCGTGAATACGCCAATCCTTGAGTGTTGCGGAATACACCGGAGTCTCAAGCGAAAATCCCACCATTATCTCGCCGCTCACCGGTCTGACATACGCCTTGGTCTCAACAACCGGCTGCTTTTCCTCGACCGGCGGCTGTGTTTCCTCCTCGGGCTGCTGCGTCTTTTCCTCGGTCACATCGTCCTTTTTCGACTCCGTCTCCTTTACATTGTCAACGTCACTGTCCACCTTATCGGTGACCGGCGGCGTATCGGGAGTTTTCTTATCATTCAGTGCATTCTGTATCGACTTATATGACAAAAAGCTTGCGGCGCCTATGACAAGCACGCATATGCCCAGCACTATATAATAGGTCAGCTTTTTGCCGGAAGACTTATCTCTGTCAAAAATATTTTTTCTTTCCATTGCTATACCTCCGTTATCAATATTTTTGACAACTGCAAGGTATTTATACAATAAATTAAATTTTATAATCCTCAATTTTTACATCTTTATAAAAATGCTTTAATATTTCTTCATATGTACTGCCTTTTTTCGCCATTTCATTGGCACCGTACTGACTCATTCCGACGCCATGTCCGTATCCGCGAACGGTAAAATCCACGCCGTCATCGGTCACCTTCATATCAAACGATGAGCTTCGCAGCGAAAACATTTTTCGTATATGCGTGCCGGCGTACGCGGTATCGGCGATTACAATTTCACCTACCATGCCGGAATCACATGTTTTTATTTCACCGAGCCAGGTCTTATAGTCGTTGGGCAAAACCACTCCGAGCTCTTTATACAGAATATCTGCAAACTGTTCATGTGTAAAACTCACTTTGCTCTCATAATCGTTTGCTGTTTTGTCAGCCTCACACTCAACGGACTGAAGGTAAGGAACGTCCGTTCCCCACACCTCGTATGCCGAGCAGGTTTTGCCGTTTGAAATAGCGTGGAATACCGCATTAATCGGCAATCCGTCATAGGTAATTATCTTACCGAGCGATTCTTTTACTGCATTTTCTATATTCGGATAATACTTTTCATACCACTCAGAGCCCCACTTTTTAAGCGCGTCCTGCTTTTCAAGATACGCCTTGCAATGTGCGTAATCGTCACAGACATATGCGCCGTTATGACCTATGTCGCTGTCGGGGTTTTGCTTTACGTAATTCATTTTGTTTATCATATACGTAAATGCCGCGACAGTCTGCGCCTTGAGCGCCTCCTCGTTGTAATTTGCCTGCATCTCTCCCGCGACAACTGCGCATATGTAATCGTAACAGCTCATTGTTTCAACCTTTTTCGTTTTGGTTCGATACAACGAAATTTCCATATCGAAAATTTCGTTTTTTACCGGGTCGTCGGTATGCGGCACCGTTTTTTTTCCGCCGCCGAAAAAAAACACGGTAATATACGGCACTGCAATCATCAAAACAAACAGAATAAACATCAGATATCTGTATTTGCGCATCATTTTAACCTCCCGCGGACAAACTTACAGTAATTATTATGCGCAAATTTTCAAATAATGATTATTTTATTCGGCGTTTTGGCGTTTATACAGCCGACGCCAGTTTACAAAGCCGTAAACATCATTTACAAAAAACATTAAAAAACAAATAACCATAGACAGGTATGAAGGGTCGGCAACGGACGCCAACGACCATAAAACAACAAGCACTATATCGTTTGCCGCATATGCCAGCGCATAGTAGCAGGAACGGCAGTATGTAAGATAGGACGCCAAAAAGCTGGTCGTGACGGAAATGGTGCTTACGGCAAGGCTCGCGTTGCCAAGAGCCTTCAAAATAAAATAAAAAACCAACGTCACAAGCGCCGCAAGAATCGGGGCCATTATCTTCTGAAGCTTGCAAAGCCGCGCTATTCTGACCTCATTTTTGCCGCGCTCGTACGGATTTTTCAGCCATGCCACAGCGGCAACCGCCGCCATCGGCGCCGTCATTCCGACATAAGTTATCATTTCTCCGTAATAGCGCAGCCGAAAGGAAACAACGGCGTACAGAATGCTGAATATAAGCGTCAGAATTTGACCTAAAACATCGCCCTTGGCAATGAAAATAAGCGCCGTAACGCCGATTAGCGGTGCGGCAAGGGACAGGACGCCAAAATCACCCGCAAACGACGAAAGAAATACGCCGGCGCATGACAAAAGCCACAGTACAAGCTCAAATTTTGTTAGACTTTTAAACGATCCGGCAATGCTTTTAAACAATCTTTTTACTTTCATCTTATTTATCTCCTTTTCAGTAATTTTTACTCATGAATATTTTCATAAAAAAAGCACCCGCTTTATACATCTTCAAAGACCTAACGATGTATAAACGAATGCTTTTGCAATTCACCACCCGGTGGCGGCATTTATTTTCAGTTTTCACTTTCCGATTCATTGTCCGTCGGCGGAATAAGCAGGTCGCAAAGCTCTGTCAGCGCATCGTTGCTGACATCTTTCTGACTTGTGAGCGTATAGTTCGTGCCGTTTATATACCACTGAGCTATCCGTCCGCCGTCCCGGTCTGTATACAAGTCAACAGTCGCCCGCTGACCGATACTGACCTGAGTATGCGTAGAATTGTCGACCCGCTTTTTATGAAGCAGCTCTCCTCCGACAAGCTTTGAGCCGCGCAGAACATATATAACCGTATTAAATGAAAAAGTTATTTGTCCGGTCGTCGTGTTCACAACGGCGCATTCAACATTTTTAGCGGTGGCAGGCACCGACATTTCAAAGCCGACGCGTTCGGAAAGTTCGTCTGTGTCGGCGGCGGCGTCCACCGTTTCCTCACCGCCCGCAGGAACGGTGCCCTCGGAACAGGCGCCAAGCGACAGCAACATAACCGCAGCCAAAGCAAAAGAGAATATTTTTTTCATAATCAGCTATCTCCGTTCATAAATTTCTGTACGCGAATGTCCCTGCCGTAAAAAAGCAGACACTCAAAACCGCCGGCTATACGTGAAAACACCCGCTCGCCGTACAGCCGTTCAAAATCGGACAGTCTGTTATTTGAGCTTATCATCAGCTTTTTACCGCAGCGCCAGCGCTTGTCAAGAATATCCGAAAAAACAGCCGTGGTGTAAACAGAGGGTGCCTCTGTTCCGAGGTCGTCAATAATCAGCAGGTCGCAGTTTTCAAACATACGTATATCCGAGTCGGTCGAATCAAAACGCGACTTTTCGATACGCTTAAAAAAGTCCACCGCGCTTATATAAATAACGCTTTTGCCGGACATCAGAAGACGTTTTGCCACGCATGTGGAGAGAAAGGTTTTCCCAAGCCCCGTGCCGCCTATAAGCAGCAGACTTTTTTTTACGGAATCGAATTTATCGGCAAAGGTTTTGCAAACAGCAAGGTTGCGCCTCATATTTTCGCGCGGAGTACATGGATATTTATCCGTTTTTTCATCTGGATAAAACATGAGGTCAAAGCTGTCAAAGGACTGATTATTCAGCGTTTTGCCTATATTCGACGAATTAAAATTTTCCTCGATAACCCGAGCCTTAAAGCAGGAACAATAATCGCTGTCCACAACCCCTGTATCGTGACAAACCGGACAGGAATACTGCGGTTCAAAATCAGCCCCGGTAAGTCCGTGCTCACAAAGACAGGCTTTTTTCCTGTCTGAAATCTCACCCAGCACCCTTTTCATTTCATTATCGACGTCTTCACCGTTTATTATTCGCATTGAATATTCGGCGGCTTTAAGGTTCATTTCACGGTCAAGTTCCGAAAGCGCGGGAATTTTTTCATAGATTTCGATTTTTCTTTGCTTTGCCGCACGCTGTGCTTTACGCCGCTTCTGCTCAAGCTCCTGACGTATCGCCGCATATATCGGATTTGCCAAACCCTAATCACCTGCCAGTCGTTTTAAAATTTCTTCCTCAATTTCCATGCTGCTGTAACTTTTCATGCCGCCGACGGAGCCTGCATCCTTTTTTGCCTTATCTGCGTTTTCAATGTCCGCCGGAGTTTTATATCCCTTTTTGAACCAGTCGCCGAGTATTCCGTTTATATAGGCAAAGGACAGCTTGCCCTTGCTGTCTATACACCGTTCATAGCTTTCCTTTATCATTTCGAGCGACATACCGAAGGTACCCGTCCAGTTTTCGATATATTCCTTTTCCTTTTTGGACAGGGCACGGTTGTCGATACCGAAATAGGTGGATACGGCGCTTTCAATACGCGCGCGCTTTTCAAGAGACTTTATCAGCGACTCCGCCTTGTCAAAGCTGTCGATACCGCGGTCATACCAATCAAGCGCAACCTTTTCAATATATCTGAAATTCGTTTTGCCGCCTTTAACGCAATAGTTTATTATCTGTAAAATAAGGTCGGCGGAAAAGCCGAGATGGTCGTACATTGCAAACACAACCGAAGCGTCGTTATGGTTGACGCTTTTGCCGAGCATTCGCTGAACCTCATCCAAAAGATAGGCAAAGCTTTGGTCGTTTGTCTTTTGCTCCAAAATACTTTCGGGATTGTAACGCGGAAGAGTCTGCGGCTGCTCGCTTGACGTCTTTGCTAAAATGAGCGAAGCGCCGCGGCGGATGAGCAGACCGCTTTTCACCCAAAAGTCCACAGCGCCGCGAACATCAGAGGCATCGACATTGCACTGCTTTGCAATATCCTCGATACCGAGCGCCATATCCTCAAAACGAATAAGGCATAAAAGCACCTTTATCTGCGCGCCTGTCGCCTGCGGCAAAAATCTGTCCGCAACGGCGCGGGGCACCTGCATCATGGGTATTTGATTACTGTTAAAAATAAATCCCGACAAAATACGACTCCCGAATTTTTTGTAGATTTAATTATAACGAATAAGCGTGAAAAAATCAATATCATCTTGTCATTAATTAATAATGTGTTATAATAGTATAGTATTTTTTGAAATGGGAGTGATTTTACGAAAAGAACAAGACTGTCTGAAAGAATGCTGCCGAGCTACTCCAAGGGCGAGGAAATTTTTAATATGGTATCGCACATTGTAGGCGGAGCCGTCGGCATTGCCGCAATACCCGTCTGCGTTGTGACGGCTGCGCTGCACGGCAACGTTTACGGCGTGGTAAGCGGCGCAATCTTCGGCGCAACAATGCTGATTCTTTACTGCATGTCCAGCATTTACCACGGGCTGAGTCCAAGGCTCACCGCCAAAAAGGTGTTTCAGGTAATTGATCACTGTACAATTTTCGTGCTTATCGCAGGCACATACACACCGTTTACGCTGTGCACAATCCGCAGCTTTAACAAAGCCGCTGGCTGGATCATATTCGGGGTGATTTGGGCGGCGGCGGCACTGGGCATCGTGCTTAATGCAGTTGACCTCAAAAAATATCATATATTCTCGATGATATGCTATCTTGTTATGGGCTGGTGCATACTCTCCGTTATCTCACCCACCGTAAAGGCGCTCACCACGGGCGGTGCGCTTTGGCTGCTGGCGGGCGGAGTAGCGTATACGCTCGGCGCCGTGCTCTACGCAATCGGTGCAAAGCATAAATATTATCACTCAGTCTTTCACATCTTCTGCGTGCTTGGAAGTCTGTGCCATCTTATCTGCATAGTATTATATGTAATGTGATTTTTCGGGGGAGGGCTTTACGGATGTTAAAAAGATTTATTTCATATTACAAGCCGCACATCGCACTTTTTTCCTTTGACATGTTCTGCGCGGTAATGGTGGCGGCTTGCGACCTTTTTTACCCGCTTATCGCAAAAAGCATTATAAATGACTACGTCCCCAATCAAAATATACGCATGCTCATGATATGGTCGGCGGTACTTTTGGGGATATATCTTTTAAAGTGGCTTTTAAATTTCATCATCAATTATTACGGTCATATCGTCGGGGTGCGCATGCAAGCGGACATGCGACGGGACCTGTTTATTCATCTCGAAAAGATGCCGTTTTCGTTCTTTGACAAAAACAAGACGGGCTCAGTCATGTCAAGGCTTATAAATGACTTAAACGATGTATCGGAGCTTGCCCATCACGGTCCCGAAAATCTGTTTTTATCAGTTTTAATGCTGATTGGCTCGTTTGTGATGCTCACGTCTATAAATGTCGAGCTGACGCTCATTGTGTTTGCCGCAATTCCTATTATAATACTGTTTGCGGTGCTTATGCGAACCGGTATGCTCAATGCTTTCCGGCGCAGCCGCGAGCAGCTGGCGGAAATAAACGCAAATATTGAAACGGCAATATCGGGAATACGCGTTACAAAGGCGTACACATCGGAGCCGCATGAGACAAAAAAATTTGAAAAGGAAAACGGACTTTTTGTAAAAATACGCTCGAAAGCGCTTTTTGAACTGGGTAAATTCCATTCCAGCATGACATTTTTCAGCGATTTTCTATATCTTATCGTACTCGTCTCGGGCGGATTTTTCTTTTATTTTGGCAAAATTGACATAGGTGAGTTTGCCGCATATCTTTTATACATTAGCATGGTGCTCAATCCAATAAACCGATTTATATCGCTGTTTGAGCAGATGCAGGAGGGCATGACCGGATTTAAACGCTTTATCGAAATTATGGACTATCCGGAGGAAAAAGACCGTCCAAACACCGTAAATATTGAAAGTTCCGAGGGAAACATAGAATTTGAAAACGTCGGCTTTTCATATGAGGGCGAAAATGAAAACGAGATTATAAGCAACCTTTGCCTGTCGGTAAAGGCGGGAAAGACTGTGGCGCTTGTCGGTCCGTCCGGCGGCGGAAAGACAACGCTGTGCCATCTGATTCCGCGTTTTTATGAGATAAACTCCGGCAGGATAACGCTGGACGGACGGGACATACGCGACATCACCCGCTACAGTCTGCGGCAAAATATCGGGATTGTATCTCAGGACGTATTTCTGTTCAACGGAACGATACGCGAAAACATAGCATACGGAAAGCTTGATGCAAATGATGAGGAAATCATCGAAGCAGCAAAAAAAGCAAATATCCATGATTACATAATGTCACTGAAAGACGGATACAACACCGGCGTGGGCGAGCGCGGAGTCAAGCTGTCGGGCGGGCAGAAGCAAAGAATTTCCATTGCGCGCATATTTCTGAAAAATCCGAGCGTGCTGATTTTGGATGAAGCGACAAGCGCACTGGATAATGCAACGGAAATGATGATTCAGCAATCTCTTGACAAATTGGCACAGGGCAGAACGGTAATCGTCGTGGCGCATCGCCTGTCCACCGTCAAAAACGCCGATGAGATAGTAGTTATAAACCGCGACGGAATTGCCGAAAAAGGTACGCACGAAATGCTCATGAAAAAAGAAGACGGAATATACAAAAATCTGTACTCATATCAGTTCAGATAATAAAAGGCATCGGTTTTCAGCCGATGCCTTTATTCATATATTTCTCTGGTTTTTTCCGTATGAAAACAGAGAGCTGCCGCGCGTTTCGGGAGAACTTAATTGAACACCGCGCCACTTGTTTTCATAGCTCAGTCTTTTTTCATCGGGAAGTACTGGTCTTTCAATGCCGAAAAAGCGTCTGTAAAATACCCCTGCCCTATCGTGCATCGCGCTAAGCAGTTCGCCGTCCTCCTCGCCTATCAGATAGCGCCGCATCGCAACACCCTCGCCGGCTGTTATCTGAGCCGTTCTCTTAAAATAACCTCCAAGCAGAAACTGGGTGTAAATCACAAGGCGCATACTGCCGTAGCAGCGGTATTCCCTGTCGTCCTCACCGCCCGACATTTCAACTGCGACGCTGTAACCGTCGCGCACCGCCTGAATAATAGACTCAGGCGAATTATCCTTTGCAAAAACGACGGTGAAATGATATACAAAATTTTTGCCCTCAAGAGTATGCACGTCACTGCTGCCCACGATGGAAATATTAAGTCCATCGGCACGAAGATCGTTCCACATTGCAACCGACATATTCACACCGTCAACATCCATACCGCCGACAAGCTCGTACGCATCAAACATACCGCTTTTAAGCAAAAGACGCGCAAAGTCGTTTTTAACATTATAGCTTGAAGCACCTTTCGGGCGCCAGAAAGGATGGGCAAATATCGCAAGCCCGCCGACGTCATGTATTTTACGCACCGCCCACCTTGCCATTGCAAAGCGTGTGCGGTACTGCGCAGGCACACTGTCCGGAAGTTCCTTTTCTATCTCTTTGTATTCATTCTCATAGCGCGCAGGTTCTTTAAAATAAATATCGTCCACGCTTTCACTGCCGCCCGCGTGCACAATATGCACAATACTGCCCGGTGTGTGTACCTCTTCGCCGTTTATGACAGTAAATCCGAGCTTTACGTCGCTGTACGCCTCTTTCAGCTCGTTTGACGGAAAATAACGGTTATGATCGGTCATTGTCATAAAGTCATAGCCGTTTTCACGGTAATATCCGGCAAGCGCCGCCGGGTCGTGCTTTCCGTCCGAACGGTAGCTGTGACCGTGAAAATCGCCTTTAAGCGGACGGCGCTCAAAAAGGTCGTCGCAAAGTGCAAAAAGCTTGAGCTTTTGAATACAGGTTTCCTCTTTTGAAATCTCAAGGCAGTATTCGCCTTCGTCTCCAAAGTCGTATTCAAATGACAAAACACCGCCGGACGCCGCCACGGTAAAAACAGTTTTGTGGGACGGGCTGTGATAGTCGAGCACATCGGAATCATACGGGTTTATCTTAACAGTATACTCACGTCCCTCAAAAAACATAAAAATATTCTCCGTAGCCGTGACGGTGAGGCGAGTACGTTTATTTGCACGTACAACTGACGGATACACCGCATACCTGTCTGTAATATATTTCATTTTCAGTTCTCCGTTTAAACGATATCAAAGTGAGCGAAGTGCATCCACAAGCGCGGTTTTCTGCGTCGTCTTATCGTCCTTCATCTTTATAATTTTTCCGGGAACACCCGCAACGACAGCGCCGTCGGGAACATCCTCTATTACGACGCAGCCCGCAGCGATTACAGCGTTTTTGCCGACATGCACGCCCTCGATAACAACGGCGTTTGCGCCGACCAGCACATTGTCCTCTAAAATAACAGGCTTTGCACTTGCAGGTTCTATAACTCCCGCAAGCACGGCGCCAGCACCGACATGACAGTTGCTTCCAACCGTAGCTCTGCCGCCTAAGACTGCCCCCATGTCAATCATGGTTCCGCTGCCGATAACGGCGCCGATATTAATAATTGCACCCATCATTATAACGGCATTATCACCTATCGACACCTGCTCGCGGATAACGGCGCCGGGTTCTATACGCGCGTTTATGTCCTTTATATCAAGCATCGGTATAGCAGAATTGCGGCAGCTGTTTTCAATAACGATATCATCAATTTTATCCGCATTGTCTTCTATTATTTCACGAAGCTCACGCCAGTCACCGTAAACGATTTTATCACCTGCGCCGAAAACCTTAGCCGATTTGTAATCAATGGGCGCGTTTTCCTTTACAGTCAGCTTTACAGGCGTTTTTTTCTCACTGGTAGCAATGTAATTTATAATCTGTTCCGCTGTCATTTTTATAACTCCTTTATAAAATTCCTACATTCTCCATTGTCTTTTTCAGCTTACTACGGTTTGACTCCTCCATCTCGCAAAGAGGAAGACGAAAGCCGCCGACATTCATGCCCAGCATATTCATCGCCTCCTTGACGGGGACGGGATTTACCTCGCAAAACAGTGCGTTTATAAAATCAAGATATTTAATCTGTGCCTCGGTCGCCTTTGCGGTGCTGCCGCTCAGATAATCCATAATCATATCGTGCGTCTGCTTCGGAATAATGTTAGCGGACACCGAGATTACACCGCTGCCGCCCAGCGCCATGGTGGGCACGGCAATATCGTCGTTGCCGCAGTACAGCGCAAAGTTCGGACCTGCATATTTTGCAATTTTAGCGGTATAGCTCATATTTCCGGACGCCTCTTTGATGCCCATAATATTTGGGTGATCTTTAAGGCGAGCTATAACATTTTCCGAAATTGAGCAGCCGGTTCTGCCGGGAACATTGTAAAGTATGCACGGTATATTCACGGCGTCCGCCACTGTTTTAAAATGCCGGTACATACCCTCGTCATTTGCCTTATTATAATACGGTGATATAATAAGCAGACCGTCCGCGCCCAGTTTTTCATAGGCAAGGCTTTTTTCAAGCATGGTCTGAGTGCAGTTTGACCCGCTGCCCGCAATTATCGGTATTCTGCCTGCGGCGCGCTTTACCGCATATTCACAGACCGCGTCGTCCTCTTCATGTGTCATGGTAGACGATTCGCCCGTCGTGCCGAGTATCAAAACTGCGTCGGTTTTGTTTTCAATATGAAATTCGATCAGCTCGCCCAGCTTTTCAAAATTTATGCTGCCATCCCCGTTAAACGGTGTGACAAGCGCCACAATTGATCCCTTAAGCTTTGTGATATCCATTATTATTCTCCTTTACAATTTTACCTGAGTGTTATCGTCCAGCCGCCACATATCCTCGTACGGCTGACGTTTAATAACGCACCGCGCCTTGCCGTCCTTTGCAAAAGCAACGGCGGGCAGCGGCAATCTGTTATAATTGCTTGCCATGCTGTAACCGTAAGCACCTGTTGTATACACTGCGATAAGGTCGCCGGGGTTCAGCGGCGGCAGCATTGTTTCCTCTATGATGATATCGCCGCTCTCACAGCATTTCCCGGCGACGCATACCTTTTCGGTGCGCGGTTCATTCATTTTATTTGCGGCGTCACACCGATATTTCGCACCGTAAAGCGCAGGACGGATATTGTCCGACATACCGCCGTCCACAAACACATATTTTTTGTTTGCGGTCTTTTTGGAATAGCCGACAGTGTAAAGCGTAAGCCCCGCCTGAGCAACCATACTGCGCCCCGGCTCAATCATTATCTTCTCAACCGACAAGCCAAGCGCGTCCTTTTGGTTCTTGCACTCAAGCAAGATATGATTACAGACAAGGCTTATCGGCAAAGGCATATCGCTTTCCGTATATGTTGCCGCAAAGCCGCCGCCAAGGTCAAGCGTTTTAACAGGATAACCTGCTTTTTCTACCTCGGCTGCAAATTCCATGATTTTGCGGATACCTGCAATAAACGGGTCAATGCCGAAAATCTGACTGCCGATATGGATATGTATACCCTGAAAATCAAGGTACTCGCTTTCCGCCGCATTACTTATCATGTTCAGTATCGTCTCGCGCTCGTAAATGGAAACGCCGAATTTACTGTCTATATTCGCAGTGATAATATACTTGTGCGTATCCGCTTCAATTCCGGGGTTTACCCTCACAATAACGGAGGTTTTGGTCTTCAGCTCTCGCGCGGCGCGCATGACCTCTTTTAGCTCCATTTCACCGTCCACTATAACAGTACCGACGCCCAGCGTTATCGCTTGGCGTATTTCCGCGGGAGTTTTATTATTGCCGTGAAAGACAATTTCCTTCATAGGAAAGCCAGCATGCGCTGCGGCAGCAAGCTCGCCGCCGCTGACAACATCCAGCCCGCAGCCCGCGTTTTTAACAAGCTTTAGCATTTCTGTGCACGAAAACGCCTTGCTGGCATAAATTATTTGAGTTTCAAAGCAGGGGTGCACAAAGCTCTCCTTGAATTCCGCAAGCCGCTTTTCAAGCGCGCCCTCATCATAAACAATAAGCGGCGTGCCCAACGCCTTTGTCAGCGCACGCATATCAACGCCGCCGACTGTCAGAATGTCGTTCATAGATTAACCTCACAAAAAAATATCAGTAAGACGCACGCCTTACTGATATAATATACACTCAGCAGGATAGCGCCAATGCGAAACAGGTCCGCAAAGAGAGCTGAGGGTATTCCCCACAGCGCCACCGTGTAAACCCGCCGGTTCGCACGATTCGGCGGACTTGCCTTACCGCGCGGTCACCGTCTGCCGACTGCCGCACGGCTAATCTTATCCGCGCCTCTATCTCAATCATGCTCTATTATAAGATTATATTAAAGCAATGTCAAGCAATTTCAAAAAAAGAACATTTTAGACAAATAGATATGCCCTAATTAAGAATTTAACTTGCGTATTATATAAAAAAGATATATAATTGCATAAAAAGGAGATAAAGATGGAGCTTAAAGATTACCGCAGAGCGCTGCATGCGGCTGCGGAAACCGGGGAAAAACTGCCCCTGACACAGAATATAATAATTAACGCGCTCAAAGATTGCGGCTGCGAGCTTACATATCCTTGGGAAAGCGCCGTCTGCGCATATTTTGATTTCGGATTTTCACACACAACAGCGCTGCGCGCCGACATGGACGCGCTGCCGGTACATGAAAAAACAGGTCTTAGCTTTTGTTCCAAAACAAACGGAGTCATGCACGCCTGCGGACATGACGGACATATGGCAATGCTGCTGGGCACTGCCAAAGATTTAAACGACGGAGTCATTAAACCCAAAAGCAATATTTTGCTTGTATTCCAGCCTGCAGAGGAGACAACGGGCGGCGCAAAGCCGATACTGGACAGCAAGGTTTTTGAAAAATACAACGTGACGCGTGTTTTCGGAATGCATCTCATTCCGGACCTGCCAAAAGGTCAGCTTTACACAAAAAGCGGCGCCATGATGGCAAAAAGCTGCGAAATAACAGTAGATATCGAGGGCGTGAGCAGTCACATTGCAAAGTATGAGCAGGGCGCTGACGCGCTGCTTGCCGCGGCGGAATTTATAACACGGGTTTACGGCGGTCTGCAGGCAATGTCAGACATTAAATACAAGCTGCTGCGTTTCGGGAAACTGACAAGCGGCAGCGTGCGCAATGCAGTGAGCTCACACTCGACTCTGCTGGGAAGTCTGCGCTGCTTTGACGAAAATGACTTTGTCAGGCTGAAAGAGCTTGCCCAAAACACCGCTGACGATATTGACAGCCTGTATAAGACAAAGACTGCCATAACGCTTAATGAGGGCTATCCGCCGCTGATAAACGACAGCGGACTTGTGCAAAAGCTAAAGCAAATTCTTCCGATACGGGAGCTTACAGAACCGCGCATGATAACAGACGATTTTTCCTGGTATCAAAAAAAGGTGCCGGGAGTTTATATCTTCCTCGGCACCGGAACAAATATTTCTCTGCACTCGCCCGAATTTGACTTTGACGAGAGCATATTGGACATAGGCAAAAATGCCTACAAAGCAATTACAGAGAACTTATAAACTTTGCCAGTCTGTCAAGACCCGCTTCAAGGTCGTGTCTTGAATAACAGTAGGAAATACGTACATATCCATCTCTGCCAAAGCAGCTTCCCGGAACAAGACACAGTCCCGCCTCGTCTATAAGACGTGTGCAGAATTCCTCCGACGGAATGTTAAAGCGCTTAATTGACGGAAATATGTAAAACGCCCCCTGCGGTCTTTCATACGGCAAACCTATTTCATCAAGGCGGGAGCATACATAATCGCGCCGCGCTCGGTACTCCTCACGCATGGCGCCGGTATCCTCGCGAAGCGCCGTGATACACGCCTCCATTACAAACGACACGCCTGACACAACCGCAAGCTGATGTATCTTTTTTATCTCATTTATAACGGACGGGTCACCCATCAGATAGCCCGCCCGCCAGCCGGTCATGGCGTATGGCTTTGAAAAGCTCTGCACAATAAACGACTGACTGAAAAGTTCGGGATAATCGGAAACGGACGGTACATTTTCCGTATAAGTAAGATCGCGGTATACCTCGTCGCTTATTACAAATACAGGTTTTCCCGCAACGGCTCTGCAAACGGCGTCAAGAGACGCACGGCTGTAAACGATACCGGTGGGATTATTGGGCGAATTCAGAATAATCGCCTTTGTCCTGTCAGTTATAAGAGAATTCAGCGTTTCAAAATTTATCTGAAAGCCGTCCTGCGCTGTATCGTAAAACACGCACTTTGCACCGCAGAAATTAACTATCTGCTCGTAAAGACCGAAAGCCGGAACGGGAATTATGACCTCGTCTTTCGGGTTGAGAATACCGCAAAGAGCCGTAAACAGTGCCTGTGTGGCGCCCACGGTGAAAATAATACCGTCGCTTTTATAATTTCTGCCGTTTTTTCTTTCAAAAGCCGCAATCTCATTAAGCAGCGCCGCAGTTCCGACATTTGGAGGATAGTGCGTAATCCCGCGCTCAAGCGCACTGCACGCTGCGTCCTTTATGCTCTGCGGCGTATCAAAATCCGGCTCGCCAATCGACAGAAAGACGCAGTCCTCCTTTTTGGCGGCAAGCGCACCGAAACGGCGTATTCCGGACACGGGTATATTTTTTAAATTGTTATTAAGATTAAATTTCATATCAGCATTAGTTTTAAAAAGCGGACAGGTTAAGCTGCCCGCTTTTTGTTTTTATATTACAGATTCGCGGGTACAAAGTCGCCGCCGCGGCAGAACTTGAGGTAGTTCAGCGCATGAAGCTGACCTGTCATCTCCCACTCTTTTCTATAAACGGGGTCATGGAAGCCCTCTATGCATATATCGCCCTCATAGCCGTTTTTATACAGCCAGAAGAAAATATCGCGCCAGTTGTTATCGCCAAACCCCGGCATACGGTGATATACAAACTCCTCGGCGCCTAAAATACCGTTTCGCGAAATCGCGTCGCGGTCAACGGTTGCGTCCTTGCCGTGAATATGTAAAATTTTGTCCTTATACTTTTTAAGCTGAGGCATGGGGTCGATAAGCTGAACCATCTGATGAGTCGGCTCCCACTCAAGACCGAAATTCTTGTCGGGCACCGCGTCAAACATCAAATCCCATGCAGACGGGCAGAATCCTATATTGCAGGTTGCTTTTTTCCAAGTCCCATGCATAGGACAGTTCTCGATAACAAGCTTGAGTCCCTTGTCCGCAGCACGCTTTGCAAGCTCGGAAAAGACCTCCTTAAAGCGCGGAATAGCCGCCTCGACAGGCTCGCCCTCCAATGCCCCCGCAAAAGTACCGACGGTAGTCGCTCCGAAAAGATGAGCACTGTCTATAACATATTTGAGATTTTCAAAATGACTTTCATTCTGAAGCGGATTGCAGTACAGCCCAAGCGTTGTAATTGTCTTGCCGCTGTCACCCAAAATTTCCTTGCAGTCATTTGCCATTTTTTCAAGGTTTGCATCACCCAGCTCCATATGCCAGTTCAGCTGAAAGGTTTCAAAACCGTACTTAACATACTCTGAAAGCTGCTGCTTATACTTTGAGCCCTGCGCTATAGTTCCAATCTTTATCTGTTCCATAACATACACCTCCTGAAAATTAATTTAATTATATACTCAAAAAGGAAAAACCAGTATTAAAAATTCATCTTCAATCATTAATTATTTGTCTTTGTACAAATAGCTTTGTATTTTTCAAACGCCGCGGCAAACTCACTCTCATTTTCCGGCGCGTATTGTTCAATCGGAAAAGACGCTGCAATTATATCGCGAGCCTGCTCTATTGATTTTATATGGCCGAGAGCCATAAGCTGCGTTGCGATATTGCCGATTACGGTAGCCTCAACCGGTCCCGCAGTGACGGGCACGCCGCACGCGCCCGCAGTCAGGCGGCAGAGCAGCGTATCCTTGATACCGCCGCCGACCATGTGAACGGTCTCAAATTTCACGCCGCAGATGTCTTCCATATTCTTAAACGAATCACGGTATTTAAGCGCAAGCGAGCAGTAAATGCACTGCATAATCTCTCCGACCGTTTCGGGCACCTTCTGCCCCGACTCTCGGCAAAACTGCTGAACCCTGCCGGGAATATCACCCGGAGGCGAAAAACGGATATCGTCCACGTCGATAATACTTTCAAACGGGCGGCATTCGCACGCAAGCTTTTCAAGCTCGGCAAAGCTGTATTCCCTGCCGGCGCGTTTCCAGTGGCGGCGTGACTCCTGAATAAGCCACAGGCCCATAATATTTTTGAGAAAGCGGACAGAACCGTTATAGCCACCCTCATTGGTAAAGTTGGCGTTTTTCGCCGCCGCGGAGGTATTGGGTGCGTCAAGCTCGGTGCCCAAAAGACTCCATGTGCCGCAACTTATATAAGCAATGTTTTTCTTATTGGAGGGTACGGCGACAACGGCGCTTGCCGTGTCGTGCGCCGCAACGGACACGACCTTTACAGGCTTTATCATAAGCTCTTCACACACGCTGTCGGAAATATTTCCGATAACGGTGCCGGGCATTTTTATGTCGCACATTAGCGAGCGGTCAATGCCCAGCGCGTCAAACACCTCTTTGTCCCACTTCCGTGTATGAACATTCATCAGCGCCGTCGTAGACGCCATAGAAAAATCGGCAGACTGAACGCCCGACAAAAAGTAATTGAAAATATCGGAAATAAGCAGGATTTTTCCCGCGTTATCAAGTATATATCCCTTGCTTTGTTTCATGTTATAAAGCTGAAAAACGGTATTAAACGCTATTTCCTGTATGCCGGTGAGCGAATACAGCCTGTCAAACGGAAATTTTTCCAAAAACTCCGCCTTTGCTTTTTCAAAGGCCGTATCTCGGTAGTGCAGCGGGTTTGCAATAAGGCTTCCGTCCTTATCGACAACGCCGAAGCTGACGCCCCACGTATCTATGCCGATACTCTCGTAATCCTCATACTCCTTTGCCTTTACAAGTCCGCTCTTTATTTCATGCCAAAGTCTCAGCACATCCCAGTAATACTCGCCTCCGACCGTCACGGGGTCGTTGGAAAAGCGGTGTATTTCCTTTATGGTAATCATGCCGTCCTCAAGCGTGCCGAGCATGGCGCGTCCGGACGAAGCGCCGAAATCATATGCCAAAACATTATGCTTCATAAGCGTCACCTCAAAATTTTCAAATTGAACCTATTATAGCGGACTTTGGGCGGTTTGTAAACATTTTTCTCAAGTTTTTGTAATTGACTTTGAATATATATGATAGTATACTTATTATTATAAAGTGGTAAATAAAGGCGGACAAAATGACGGACAGAATAAAAGAGATTGACGCACACGTAATATCGGCGTGCGGCGACAGCTTTAAAAGGATAGACGAAATATCACAATACTGCACCGAAAAGGTGCTGAATGCGTTTTCAGATGAACGTATCAGCGAGGCACACCTGCACGGCTCGACCGGCTACGGCTACACCGACATTGGGCGCGACGCGCTGGACAGAGTATATGCACGCGCCTTTGAATGCGAGGACGCGCTGGTTCGCCCGCAGATAATTTCAGGCACACACGCGCTGACAGTGGCGCTGTTCGGAATGCTGCGCACAGGCGATTGCATGCTTTCAATCACCGGCAGTCCATACGACACGCTGTACGACGTTGTAGGCATAAACGACGGTGTGGGCAGTCTGCGCGAGTATGGTATAGGCTACCGCGAAATTCCGTTTTTAAACGGTGATTTTGACAGGGAACGCATAAAAGCAGAGCTTGAGAACAAAAGCATCAAGCTGATTTTCATACAGAAATCAAAGGGCTACCTTGACAGAAAAACGCTGTCAAGCAGGCAGATAGGCGACATTACCGAATTTATTAAGGCGCTGCGCCCCGACGTGTACGTCATGGCGGACAACTGTTACGGAGAATTCTGCGAAAAACACGAGCCGGTATATTACGGAGTTGACCTGATGGTAGGCTCACTCATCAAAAATGCGGGCGGCGGGCTTGCCAAAACCGGCGGATACCTTGCGGGAACTCGGGAGTGCGTGGAGCGCTGCTCATACCGCTTAACCTGCCCCGGAATCGGCAGAGAAAGCGCAGCAACGGGCGGATATCTTGCGGATTTTTTTCAGGGCTTTTTTATGGCGCCGCACACTGCGGCGCAGGCGCTCAAAACCGCGGTATACTGTGCCGGCGTTTTTGAAAGCCTCGGCTATAATGTAAATCCGCGTCCTGCTGATGAAAGATACGACATCATTCAAACGATAGCGCTGGGTAATCCTCAAAAACTCATTGCATTCTGCAAAGGCATACAGGCGGGCGCCCCGATTGACAGCTTTGCTCTGCCGGAGCCCGGCGACATGGCAGGATACGCCGATAAAGTAATAATGGCGGCAGGAGCTTTTGTGCAGGGCGCATCGATAGAGCTGTCCGCCGACGGACCGCTGCGTCCGCCCTACACAGTGTTTATGCAGGGCGCGCTGACCTTTGAAAGCGGACGGCTGGGCGTTATGAGAGCGCTCAAATATATTCTTGAAGCGGATAATAAAGAATGAAAAAACATATATTTAGAAAAAAAATAGTTTTGGCGGCGCTGCTATCACTCACACTTTTGCTCAGTTCCTGCAAAACGGTAGGGCTCGACAGCGACAGACTGCTTACTCCGCCTCAAATGAACGCGGCGGACCGTGAAATTCTCAGTGCTATCGACAGTGTGAGCAGTTCATACAAGCTGATTTATCCCAAATCGGGGAGCTACCAGACCGCGGTCACATCGGTGGATTTGACAGGCGACGATAAGAACGAGGCCATTTGCTTTTATCTCGACGGAAACAACAAAACGGTAAGCGTCATCGTTTTAGAAAGCATTGACGAAAGCTGGACGGTAAAAGGAAAAAGCGACAGCCGTGCCAACGCAGTTGACAGAGTGAACTTCTGTGACCTGAACGGCGACGGAATAAAGGAAATTGTCATTGGATGGCAGTTTCAATCGGGAGAAGAAAAAGCCATTGAAATTTTTGGCTTTGGCACCGATACCGCGCTCAAAAGCCTTTATACCGGCATGTATAACAACTTTATTGCTTTTAACGACTCGGTTGTTGTAATTTCAAGGAACACAAGCGGCACAACGGCAAGCGCGTCTCTGATAGGCAGAAGCGGAAATACCGTATCTATTTTAAACACCGTAGCGCTCAACAATTCAATAGTCAGCTTTGTAAGCGTTCAAAGCGGTCAGCTTTCGGATTCAAGAAGAATTGTATATATCGACGAACAGCTAAAAAACCTCATGTACACAACAGAAGTGCTCACCATAGAAAAAACCGGCGAGCTGTCCCGCTCGCCGGACGATATCAGCACCAAGACCATGCGAACCCGCGCTTACAGATGTCTTGACATAAACGATGACAAGCTGCCGGATATCCCGGTTGAAAAGAATTTCCCCGTATATGAGCGAAACAACCAGCAGGAAAATCTCACCTACGTGGAATGGCACGTCTACGACGGAACCTCGCTTGAGTTTTTAAAGACGGCGTACACAAGCCTAAACGAACAGTTCATGATTGAACTGCCAAAAGACTGGATTGACAACATAACAATTCAGCGTGATTCCGATACCGAACGCGCGGTGCATTTTTACTATATCGGCAAAGATAATCAAACGGTAGATGCGGCTCCGATACCGATGTTTTCCATCAGGGTATTCTCCCAGCAGGAGTATTCGGACACGGTGCAAAGTCTTGGCTGGCAGACAATTTCCACATCCAGCGAGAATGTTTACACATTCCGTTCGGACAACAGCGAGCTTCCGCCGCAGTTTGCCGTGGATAAAGATACAGTTTCAGCGCTTTTCAAGCTGCTGTCATAACATATATTTACGGAGTGAAACATGAAAAAGGTTTTAGTTTTGGAAGATGAAAAATCTATCCGCGACTTTGTTGTGCTCAACCTCAGCCGCGCCGGATACGATATTGTAGAGGCGGACACGGGAGAGCGGGCGCTGGAGCTTTTTGACGCAACGCCTGACATAGACATCGCGGTACTGGACGTTATGCTGCCGGGAATAGACGGATTTGAGGTATGCAAAAGTATACGCGCCTCGAACCAGAAAGTCGGCATAATCATGCTGACGGCAAAGATACAGGAAACGGACAAGGTAACAGGGCTTATGAACGGCGCGGACGACTACGTTGCAAAGCCGTTTTCACCGCTGGAGCTTATTGTGCGCGTTGACAGTCTGTACCGCCGAGTGCAGATGATGAAGGGAGACAAGGACATACCGAAAATGTCAGACGAGCTTGAATACGGTCCGTTTCTGCTCAACACCAAAAGCCGCAGGCTTACCAAAAACGGCAAAAAGGTAGAGCTTACTCAGGTAGAGTATCAGCTTATAAAGCTGTTTATGGAGCATACCGGTTCGGCATTCTCGCGCGAGGAAATTTTCAAAAATGTATGGGGCGACAGCTTTTCGGGTGACAAGCATAAAATTGTGGATGTAAACGTGCGCAGACTGCGTCTGAAAATAGAGGATGACGCCTCGATGCCGGAATATATTCAGACCGTATGGGGATTTGGCTACCGCTGGGGCAACGAATAAACGAGGTCAAAGTGAAAATCAAAAATATATTTCATAATTTGAAAACAAATCTGTTTTCGGGAATTGCGACACGGTGGCTTATCAGTGTGTTCGGTCCGGTTTTTGCGGTGGTGCTTTTATCCTGCATAATTCTTTGCGTATTTGTGGGGAATTTCTACACAGCGACAGTGCGCAACAAGCTGCGCGCGGAAACGGA